>CAVPKT010000036.1:0-17977 GCA_963705775.1 uncultured Solirubrobacterales bacterium
CCGCTGTCATTGAATCAAGGGCGAGACGCGCGGCGGCGTGCGCTACTACGACGAAGCCGAGCGGGAGATCATCAGAGCGGTCTCCGAGCTCGCGCGGTACGGGGTCGGCGGGCGCAACCTGCGCGTGTTCCGCACTTCCGCCGACCGCGAGGCGCAGCTCTTGCAGAGCATCCTCGCCCCGGCGCTGCGCTCACGCAACCCGCAACGTCGCAAAGAGGCGATCGAAGCGCTCGAGAACCTCGCGTCCGTAACTACCCATCTCAAGCACCTGCTGCTGATTCGCGATCTTCGCAAGATCGCCACGTAAGCGGGAAGCCCGTGACGCGCTCTTCAGGCGTGGACCTCCGCGCGTTCGTCCGCGACATCCCGGACTTTCCCAAGCCGGGAATCGTCTTCAAGGACATCACGCCGCTGCTGCTCAACGCCGCGGCGCTGGATGCGGCAGTGGTGCGTCTGGCGAAGCTGGCGACGCCACTCGGGGTCGATTTCGTCGTCGCCGCCGAAGCGCGAGGGTTCATCCTTGGCGGGGCGCTCGCGCGCGAGCTTGAGGCGGGGTTCGTCCCTGCGCGCAAGCCGGGCAAGCTGCCGCACGAGACCGTCAGCGCCGAGTATGCGCTCGAGTATGGAATCGACGCGCTCGAGGTCCACGCTGACGCGCTGGCGGGGGGACCGCGCGTTCTCGTGCACGACGACCTGCTCGCAACCGGCGGGACCGCCGCGGCCGTCTGCGAGCGTCACCAGGCTCGGCGCGCAGGTGGTCGGATGCGTGTTCCTCGTCGAGCTCAGCTTCCTCGGCGGTCGGGCGCGGCTCGAGCCTTACCCGGTGCGGGCGCTGATCGATTACCCGAGCTGATGCGAACGCGGCGCTCCCGGGTCATCGGCGCGAGCCCGCATGCGGTGTGGGAGGTGGTCGAGGACCCGCATCACTTCCCCCGCTGGTGGCCCGGGGTGGTCCGGGTCGAGGGCGTGAGCGACGATCGGTGGACGCACGTGTACACGACCAAGAAAGGGCGCTCGGTTCGGATCGACTTCCGCTTGCTCGACTCGGAGCCGCCGGGTGATGAAGCGCCAGGCTTCGCACGACGCTCCTGGGAGCAGGAGATCCTGGGGACACCATTTGAGCGCGTCTTGAACGAGGCGGTGACGGAGATCCAGCTGGAGCCGGGCGACCAATCCGGAACTCAGGTCACGATCGCGCAGGACCAGCGGCTCCGCGGCTACTCGCGCACGGGTGGCTGGATGCTCAGACGGGCGACCAACGCCCGCCTCGACGAAGCGCTGGACGGGCTCGAGCGGATCTTCGGCCCCCGATCGCCCTCCTGAGCCCGCAGACCCGCTCTCAGACGCCCGTGAGGGCGCCCTCAAGGACGATCCGGCCTGGCGCCTTGGGGTTCGCGGTCGTCTCGAGCGTGACAAGCAGCTGCTTGAAGTGACCGGCGTTGGCGGGAAGCCCGCCCGCGGTCTCGAGCCGGCCGTTCTTGCTCACGCCCGGGTTGACGAAGCCAAGGCGCATAGCGTCTGAGCCCGAGTTGTAGAGCCAGACCGCGTATGCGTTGTGTTTGGTGTTGGCCGGCAAGCCCTGGCCGACGATCGCCACCGCGGTCGTGCTTCCGCGCTTAAAGGACCTCAGCGATCCCGGCGGTCGATTTGGTGCCAGCGGGAGACACGAGGTTGATCTGGGCCACGGGGGTTGCGGTCGTGCTCGCCGAGGTGGTGCTCGCCGCCGAGGTGCTGGTCCTGGAGGCGACCGGTGCGTGGTGCTTGTTGCTCGAGCCACTGCTGACGACAACGACCACGACGACCGCGATAACCACCGCCGCGACCAGTGCCAGGAGGATCGCGCCTCCGAGCCTGGAGACCCGCGGCCCGCGCGGCCCGGCGGGCTCGCGCAGACCGTAATCGGCGGGGATCCGTTCGGCCTCGGCTTCGGGCGCCGCGGCCGCCGGGACGTCGGCCGCCACCGGCGCGCGGTCGCGTTCCCGCTCGGGCTCAGGTTCCTGAGCGGGCTCCGGTTCCGGCTCCGGTTCGGGTGGCGCCTCCGTGGGAATCTCCGGCATCGGGCCCGACGCCAGCGGCGCGAGCTCGGAGGCCACCACCCGCGCCCACGCGCGCTCGCTCGGAGATGCCGCCAGGCGGTTGCGGGTCTCGTCAGCAACCCGGGGCGGGAGCTGCCCGAGGAGATAGTCGACGATCAGATGACGGCGCTGGGACGAGACGCTTGTGCTCGGCCCGAGCGCGTCGAGCGCTTCCAGGGCGCGATCGCGGACGCCGGCCCGGTCGATCGACAGCATCTTCGCGATGTCGTCGTAGCCACGGCCGCGCCCCAGGACCATCTGCAGAACCGCCCGCTGATCGGGCGGAAGACTGTCGAGTGAGGCCATCGGTGGCGGAAGGGTAGAGAAGCGCTGGACGGAATGCTGCAGGCGCCCCGCCAAGCTTACGTGGATCCGACGTCGGTATCGTCCCGGCGCCGATGGAGCTCAAGCTGCCATACCGAGCGGAGCAAGGATTCGACGCGCAGTACGGCCTCGAGATCACCGCTCGAACCGACGAGGACATCACTGGTCACGTCGTGGTGGGCGACAAGCACAAGCAACCGGCTGGTCTCGTACACGGTGGCGTGTACGCGTCGATCGCCGAGAGCCTCGCCTCACTCGGAACGGCGTTCGCGGTGATGCCTGACGGCAAGTTCGCCACGGGAATGTCGAATCAGACGAGCTTTCTGCGCCCGATCACCGAAGGCACGATCCATGCCGTGGCGACGGTGAAGCATCGTGGCCGGACCACCTGGGTGTGGGAGGTGGAGATGACCGACGACCAGGGTCGTCTTTGCGTGCTCACGCGGATGACGATCGCGGTCCTGGAGCCCCGTCCGGCGGGACGCTAGCCGCCGTAGCGGTTGGTGATCGGCATCCGTCGATCGCGTCCGAAGGCCTTGATCGTGATCTTGATTCCGGGCGGCGCCTGACGGCGCTTGTACTCCGCCTTGTCGACCAGCGCGATCACCCGGTCCACGTCTCCGGCGTCGAACCCGCGCGCGATGAGTTGCTCGCGCCCCAGATCGTTTGCGATGTAACCCTCGAGGATCGGATCGAGGACGTCGTAGGGCGGGAGGGAGTCCTCGTCGCGCTGATCGGGGCGGAGCTCGGCGCTAGGTGCGCGATCGATGATCGATTGGGGATCGGCCCCGGCTCACGATCTGCGACTGCGTTCGCGGTACCGCGCGAGCTCGTACACGAGCGTCTTCGGGCAGTCCTTAATCACCGCGAAGCCGCCTGCGCTGTCGCCGTACAACGTCGAGTAGCCGACCGCCATCTCCGATTTGTTACCGGTCGTCAGAACCAGCCATCCGAACTTGTTCGACAGCGCCATCAGCAGGTTGCCCCGGATCCGGGCCTGGAGGTTCTCTTCCGTCAGATCGGGCGGTCGGCCGTCGAACACAGCGGTCAGAGAGTCGAGTCGTAGGCTCGCATCGCCTGCTCGATCGGGAGCTCGAGCGGCTCCACGCCCAGATTCGCGGCCAGCTGGTGGGCGTCGCGCTGCGTATCCGCGGACGAGTAAGGCGACGGCATCACCGACGAGCGACGACGAGCTCCGACCCGAGCGCGTCGACCGCGATCGCCGCCACCAGCGCCGAGTCGATCCCTCCCGAGAGCGCCCATCACGACGTGCTTGAAGCCGTTCTTGGAGACGTAGTCGCGTAGCCCGAGGACGAGGGCCGCGTACACCTCGGCCGCGGGCTCGAGCAGCTCCGCCACGGTCCCGCTGACCGCTTCCTCGCCGTGCGCCGGCGCCGGCAGGTCGAGCCGCGCGAGGGTCGGCACATGGGGCTGGGCGCGGCGCAGCGCCGGCCGGTGCCGCGGGTCGCGCAGCCGGGACCCGCGTGATGCCTCGGGGTCGATCGTGGCGACGCAGCAGCTCCTCCTCGAACTGCCGGCCCCGGGCGATCACCTCGCCCTCGTGGTCGATCACCAGCGAGTGCCCGTCGAACACGAGCTCGTCCTGGCCGCCCACGAGCGCACAGAACGCGACCACGGCGAGGTTGTCGCGTGCGCGCTGGACGAGCATCCGCTCGCGCTCGAGCCCCTTGCCGGCGTGGTAGGGCGAGGCGGAGATGTTGACGAGCAAGTGGCCCCGGCGAGCGCCTCGTCGGAGGCCGGCGGTACCGGGCTCCCAGATGTCCTCGCAGATCGTCAGGCCGACGGTGACGTCGTCGAGTCTCGATCGCGCGCCGCCGGGACCCGACTGGAAGTAGCGCTGCTCGTCGAACACGCCGTAGTTGGGCAGGAAGACCTTTCGGTAGATCGGCCTTCAGCTCGCCGTCGGCGAGCACGGCGCACGCGTTGTACACGTCGTCGGCGAGCTCCGGGAAACCGACCAGCGCGACGATGCCTTCGACCGTTTGCAGGCGATCCGCTCGAGAGCAGCGCGCGCGTCGCGCAGGAAGTGCTCCTTGAGCAGCAGATCCTCCGGGCGGATAACCCGTCACCGCCAGCTCGGGGAACAGCACGACCTGCGCCCGCGCCTCGCGCGCACGGTCGAGCCACTCCACAATCTACGCCTCGTTGCCGGCGATGTCCCCGACGGTCGGGTTCATCTGGCACAGCGCGAGCCTCAGCAGGTCGGCCATGACTTCTTAATCATCAGCGCCGCGTGTCAGCGCCCGGGCGCGCCTCGGCCGAGCCAGTACTGGCCGAATGACCGCAGCAACGGGTCATCGACCCGCGCGACCCTGACCAAGTGGGTCCAGGCCAACCCCAGTACCCCGGCGACGTGGGGGCGACGAGCGAGGATCACGGCCTCCCCGGAGGCGGCGAGTGACGGGCTGAACGGTCCCGCCACCGCGTCTGCCAGCGCCCGCAGGCCGGCCGGCGGTGCCGGTGAGCCGTACATGAAGACGACGTCCCCGAGCTCCAATGTCTCGAGCAGCTGATCGTTGCTGATCGTCTGGCCGTCGGCGGTCACCCGCTCGGGCACGTGGGCGCCGCTGGTGGGCGGGTTCGAGTCGTAGGCCGGGTGCGGCTGACCGGGAGTGAGGTGCACGTGACCTAGGTCGGGGAAGGTGAGCCCCGGCACCGTGCCCCCTCCGGACACGCCCGCGGCGTCACGGCCTGCGAAGAACCCGGAGAGCAATGCGATCGCGCCGAGGGCGATTGCCAGAGACGCGACCACGATCGCCGTCCACTCCAGTGCTGAGCGCAGCTTCGCTCGGCGGGAACGGCGCACGGGCGTGAGCATCAGCTGGTGAGCGTCACTCGGCCGGCACCGCGCGCAGGCGGGAGTTCCCGGCACTCCCGGCGCCGGTTCTCGCTCGGCGCGGGGGCGCGCCATCACCGGACGGACCTGCCGCTGCCGACAGCTCATCGATCGCGCCGTGTAGCTCCTCGGCGAGTGTCTCGAGGTCGGTTAGCGCGTCGAAGTCGGCGTTGAGCCCAAAGTTCATCTGGCCGTTGTAGCTGATCAGGGCGATCCCGAGCGCAGTGTTCTCGGCCAGCGGCACCAACGGGTAGATGCCCTCGAGCTCTCGCCCGAGCACGTACAGCGGCATCTGCGGGCCCGGAACGTTCGTCACCACTAGATTGAACAGCCGCTGGCGGGCTTGAAGTCGCGCGGCCTGGGCCATGATCGTCGGGGGGGCGAATCCGGTCAGCTGCGTCAGCATCTGCGCGCCAACGGCCTGGCCCGAGTCCTTGACGTCCTGCATGGCGCGGCGAACCTTGAGCAGTCGCTGGACCGGATCGGTCATGTCAACGGGGAGCGGCGCCCACATAGCGGCGACCCGGTTGCCCAGCGCGCCCTGCTCGATGTCGGCCCGCACCGAGACCGGGACCATCGCCTTCAGCACGACGCCCTCGGTCGACTCGCCGTGAAGGCGCATGTAGCGGCCGAGCGCGCCCGCCACGACTGACAGAACGACATCGTTGACGGTGCCGCCGAGCGCGTTCTTGATCGCCTTGAGCTCCGCGAGGTCGGCTCTGACCCAGGTGAAGCGGCGGTGGGGGCCGATCCTGACGTTGAACGGGCTCGGCGGGGCGGCGCCGAGCCCCGCCCAGGCCATCGCGCCGACGCCGACCAGCCCTTCGCCGAGCTTCTCGGCGATTTGCCGCGGGCCGCGGAACGCCGCCCGGACCCCCCTGGCGAATTCCGCGGGAACCGTCGCGCGCTCGAGCAGCGCGTCGGCCAGCAACTGGGCATCGCTCGGCAGCGGCCGGGGGACCCATTGGTGCTCAGGCGGGGCGACCGGCGCAGGGTCGGGGGAGGTGTCGAACAGCACGGTCGCGATGTCGACTCCCGAAACGCCGTCGACCAGAGCGTGGTGGGTCTTCGACAGCAGCGCGAATCGGCCATCGGCGAGCCCCTCGACCAGCCACAGCTCCCACAACGGCTTCGAGCGATCCAGCGCTTGCGAGAACACCCGTCCCGCGAGCCGCTTCAGCTCGTCGTCGCCGCCCGGGCGCGGCAGCGCGGTGTGCCTTATATGAAACCTCGCGTTGAAGTGCGGATCGTCGACCCACACGGGACGGCCCTGCTCAAACGGCACGAACGCCAGCCGCTGGCGATAGCGCGGCACCAAATGCAGCCTCGAGACGATCGCCTCGACGAGCTCATCGTAGGTCGGCGCGGGCCCCTCGAACACCGCGCACGCGCCGACGTGCATATGCGTCGCGTCGTGCTCGAGATGCAGGAAAGAGCTGTCGAGGCCGCTCAGCCGGTCCGGTTTGGCCATATGCGGGGATTGTTGCAGTCCCGCGAGTATGTGACGGACTGCACAGAGTCCGCACCGGGGGCCTCCTACAGTCATCCACTTCATTCGACCTGCCGAGTCGTTCCTGCACGGAGCGGGGACGAGCGGGGGACCCATTGCCGGTCCTCCCGGCCGGGGCGAATCGACTGCCCGGCGCACGCCGGCCGCAGTCGTAGCGATCACCTGGCGGCGCCTTGCGCGCTGGGCGGCTGGTCGCGAGCCCGACAGCTAACCCCGTAGGCGCTCGGGTCGAGGTACTGACAGGAGGTCCCCGAAGATGAGGACCAGATTGAACCTGCGCCCTGCCGTTGCGCTGGGCGCTTTGACACTCGCAATGACATCCTCGGCGTTCGCGCTCACCGTCGGGCAGTCTCATGCACAGGGCGCACCCCAGACAACCACCACGACCCAAAGCATCCAGCCTGTTGCCTACCGGCAGATCGCGCCGCGGATCGTGATCTTCGGCCGCAGCCCCGTCAACGCGCTCGCGGGGCAGACCGTCCGCATCCGCGGGCGCCTGCTGCCGGCACAGGCCGGCCACCGCATCGAGCTCCAGGGGTGGAATGGCCATCGCTGGCGACGCCTGGTGTCGACCACGACCGGCGCCAGCGGCGGATTCACCCTCCGCTACACGGCGAGCAGTGTCGGAGTGGAGCACCTTCGCGTTCGGTTCGCGAACGCGTACGTCCACGCGCTCGCCCACACGGCGCGCCTCACGGTGTTCCGCCAGAGCGTGGCATCGTGGTACAACGACGGCGGCTCGACGGCCTGCGGCTTCCACGCCACGATGGGCGTCGCGAACAAGACGCTCCCGTGCGGGACCAAGGTCACGTTCCGCCTCGGCGGTCACTCGATCGTCGCTACGGTCGATGACCGCGGCCCGTTCGTCGCGGGACGGGACTGGGACCTCAACCAGAATCTGGCGGCTGCGCTCGGTGTAGGCGGCGTGGCGACGGTTTGGAGTAGCCGGTAAGGCGCGGTTGGGGTGCAGCCCGTCACGCGTGTGCGTGCCTAAAGGCACACGACGCGTTCCGGTCTGCACCCCAACCCGCCAACGAGCCGCTAGAACCGTCTGCCTCGCCACCTACCCTCGCTGTGTGAGCGGTGGCCGATGTGTGGCGCATCTGGACATGGACGCGTTCTATGTGTCCGTGGAGCTGCGGCGGCGTCCGGAGCTCCGGGGGCTGCCGGTGATCGTGTCCGGCTCGGGCCCTCGAGCGGTCGTCACGACCGCGTCCTACGAGGCGCGGAAGTTCGGAGTCGGGTCCGCGATGCCCGCCTCGCGCGCGCGGCGGCTGTGTCCCGACGGCGTGTTCGTGGCGCCCGACTTCACCTACTACCGCGACGCGTCGCGCCAAGTGATGGGGATCGTCCGCTCGCACCTCGAGAACGTCGAGGTGGTTGGGCTGGATGAGGCATACCTCGACCTGACCGGGCTGCCCGCGCCGCATGCGGCGATGCGGTTGCTCGTGCGTGACATAGAGCAGGAAACGGGCCTCGGCTGCTCGGTCGGGATCGGGCCGTCCAAGCTGATCGCCAAGGTAGCGTCAGACGCGGAGAAGCCGCGCGGGTTCGTCGTCTTGTCCCGCGAGCAGGCGCGTGCTCGCTTCGCCCAGTCGCCACCGGGTCTCGTCCCGGGCATCGGCCCGAAGACCGTCGAGCGGCTCAGCGCGCTCGGGATCTCCACGCTCGCGGACGTGGCGGCCGCCCCCGCACCACTGTTGACAGCGACATTCGGCCCAAGGTACGGGCTCGAGCTTCAGCGCCGGGCACGGTTTGAGGACAGCGCTCCGGTGTCGCAGGTGCGCAAGGTGGTCTCGGAGTCGCGAGAGACGACCTTCGACTACGACATCTCGGACCGGCGCGAGCTCGAGTCGATCCTGCAGAAGCTAGTTGAGCGTCTGTGCGAGACGTTGATCAAGCAAGGCCGGCGCGGGCGAACGATCGGGATCAAGATCCGTCTCGAGGACTTTTCGACCCACACCCGCGCCCGCACGCTGGCCACCCCGGTCAGCGACCCCGGTCGGGTCGGCCCGGTCGCGCTCGAGCTGCTCCGCCGCTTCGACCCGCCACGGCCGGTACGGCTGCTCGGCGTTCGCGTCGCGGGGCTCGAGACGGGCTCCGATGTGGGAGCGGGCCAGCTGACGCTCGACGGCGTCAGCGCCCTCGATACAGCGTGAGCAGTCCGTCCAGGTAGGCGTCCTCGCCGAATTGCTTCCGGACCCGGGCGAGTCCTCGCGCGCCGGTCTCCGCGCGACGCCCGGGCTCACGCCATAAACGCTCCAGAGCTTCGGTCCACGCACTGTGGTCGGCGGCCGGAAGGACCGACTCGCGGTCGAGGAGCTCGGGCAGCCCGCCGAGATCGCTTCCGAGCACCGGTACGCCGGCCGCGAGCGCGTCCAGAACCGAATAGGGGCACGGCTCCTCCCACCGCGACGGCGCGAGCACGACCGCCGCGCGGTTGCGCAGCTCGGTGAGTGCGTCCGGCTCGAGCAGGCCGGTGAACGTGACGGTGTCGTCGGCGAGCGCGCGCAACCGCGCGTCATCCGGCCCGGTTCCCGCGATGACGAGCGGTACCCCGGCGCCGCGCGCGGCCGCGATCGCCGTGTCGAACCCCTTCTCCTCCACCAGGCGCCCGCTGGCCAGCGCAAACGCCCCGTCCGCGGCTCGAGACTCGCTCGCGAGCCTGTCGGCGCGGACGAAGTTCGGCAGCACGGTCACGCTGCCGGGCTCCAACCCGAGCGCTTCGAGACGCGCCGCGCTCGCGTTGCTCACGGTCACGAGCGCGTCCGCGTGCTCCAGCAAGCGTGGCTGCTGGAGAGCGAGCCCAGCGGCGTACACGGCCGCCTCGCTGACCGATCCCCGGCAGCCGAAGCGCAGGCCGGGGAGGGTATTTCTCCCATTGCAGCGGAAACACCGCGCTCCGTCGCGATACGCGACGGCGATCGCGCAGAACAGCCGGAAGTTGTGTAGATGCGAGCACGGTTCGGGCTCCGGCGTCACGCGCCGCCGCGAGCGACCGCCAGCCGAACAGGGGATGGACGTTATGCGCGTGAACGACGTCGGCGCGGAACCGCTCGACCGCGCGCGCGACCTCGTCGCTTTCCAGCCCGCCGCTGATCAGCCCGCGCGCCGCGCTCGAACGCCCCAGTGCCGCGCTCGAGCGCTCCAGAACCTCCACTTCGTGGCCGTGCGAGGAGAGCAGCGAGGCGATGTCGGCGAGCGCGCGCTCCTCGCCGCCCTCGAGGCGGTAACGGTTGTGCAGCAGCAGGACGCGCATCGGCGAGGCAGGCGATTCTGTCAGCGCCTGTGCCCCGCCGAATGGCTAGTAGAGCGCGGCCGCGAGCCGCCGCCGCGACTCCCGCGCGAGCGGATGCTCGACTCCAAGCTCGTCGAGGATCCCGACAACCACACGGCGGACATCGTCTTGGTGGCCGTCGGCGCTCGGGAGCGCGTTCAGCAGCTCGTCGAGTGCGCCCTCTTGATCGCCCGCGTCAAGCGCGGTGAACGCGCCGCTCAGATCGAGCCCATCGGCGCGTTCCAGCGCGATCCTCGCCGCGAGGGCCTCGGCGGCGAAGTTCCCGGGGAAGGGCTCGAGCAATTTCAGCGCTTCGTCGGCTTCCCCACGCGCATGGAGGAGCCGCCCGAGCGCCACCGCGGCGTCGGGCCGACGAGGCTCGAGCTCGAGGGCACGGCGAAGCGACTGCTCATCGCCCTCCTGTACCAGCGCGTCTGCCTCCGAGGGGACGAGGCCATCCAGGAAGCGCTCGACCGCTGGCGGCGGCTTAGCGCCTACAAACTCCGCGACGACGTTGCCGTCGCGGAACGCCTTCACGGCCGGGATTCCCTGGATCCGGTACGCGCTCGCCAGGCCCTGGTTTGAGTCCACGTCGAGCTTGACGAGCTCGACCTTGCCAGCACGCGCCGCGACGGCGCGCTCGAGCACGGGTCCGAGCTGCTTGCATGGCCCGCACCATTCCGCCCAGAAGTCGACGACCACCGGCAGCTGGCGCGAGCGCTCGATTACCGCGGTTTCGAAGTTGCTCTCGTTGACATCGGTCACGTCTCAGATGGTAGACACCGTCGGATGAGCGACCGGGAGATCCGTTCGGCCGACGGCGTCACGCTGGCAGTGCAGGACGACGGTTCCGGGATCCCGGTGGTCCTGCTCCACGGACTCACGGCCACCCGGCGGTACGTGGTCATGGGGTCAAAGGCGCTCGAGCGCTCGGGGCACCGGGTGATCGCGTACGACGCGCGCGGGCACGGAATGTCCGGCGCCGGCACCTGATCCGGAGGCATACCGCTATCCCGAGCTCGCCGGCGACCTCGAGGCCGTTCTCGACGCGTTCGAGCTCGAGCGCGCGGTCCTGGCCGGATCCTCGATGGGAGCCCACACGCTGCTGTGGCTCGCGCTGCACCGCCCGCAGCGCGTGGGGGGTTTGGTTGTCATAACGCCCGCGTTTGACCCCGACACCAACGACGAGCCCAAGCGGCTGGCGCATTGGGACGCCCTTGCCGAGGGACTCCGAAACGGCGGTATCGACGGCTTCCTCGCCGCCTACGGGGCGCCGAGGGTGCCCGAGGCGTGGCGGGAGACAGTGGTCAAGGTGATCCGGCAGCGCCTGGCGCTCCACGAGCATCCGGAGGCTGTCGCCGACGCTTTGCATGCCGTGCCGCGGTCACATCCGTTCGAGCGGATCGACGAGCTGGCAGCGATTTCGGTCCCCGTCGCGGTCGTCGCGAGTGGCGATGAGGCCGATCCCGAGCATCCGCAGGCGGTGGGGGAGGCCTATGCCGCCGCGATCCCGGGCGCGGAGCTGATCACCGACGAGCCCGGCCACTCGCCGGTCGCTTGGCAGGGCAGTCAGCTCTCGCGCGTGATCGCGTCAGTCGCCGCCAGTGCGGCTATCTGAGAAACACATGCTCGTCGTGTGCTCGCTTCGCCGCGAGGTAGTTGTTGCCGCGGAAGTTGATCTGCAGCCGAATGCGTTCCGAGTTGGGACGCCTGTGCCCGGGGACGAACGCGAACGTGTGGGCGAAGGTCGCTTGGTGGGAGAACGTGCAGTTCGGCTCCACCGTGGCGAACCTCGCGGCAATCTGTCGCTTGCCCAGGAAATAGCGGAGCGCGACGATCCCGTTGCACTCCGCCGTGCTGGGGAATGCCGACGAGGACACGGTGCCGGTCGTGTTGAACACGAACGGCCTGTTGCGCGCGCGGTGCGGAGCAGTCGAGGCGTGCACGGATGGATAGGGCCGCGAGGCGGGGAACGTGGTGAACGTCTGATCGAGGCCGTCCGTCGACGGGAACCCCTTATGCACGGCGACCAGCCGGTAGTGGAACGTGGTCCCAGCCTGGAGGCCTGAGATCGGCTCGGTGACAGTCACCGGGGCAGTGCCGCCTGCGATCGTGCCCCCCGCGGTCGTCACGCCGTAGAGGCCCGCGGAGAGGCCGTATTGGAACTCCCAGGTGGTCGCTTGGTTGTTCGGCACGACCGTTCCGGTGAGTGTCGCACCGCTCGCGCTCAGGGTGATCGCCGATCCGGTGATCACGCCCGGGAGGGGATGGCCTGCGGTGGTGAAGGTGCGATCTGATCCGGAGGAGAGGCCGAAGTGGTTCTGCGCGAATAGCCGGTAGTGGTACTTGGTCCCGGGCGAGAGGCCGGAGGTGGTCAAATGGACGCTGACCGAGCTCGACCCCGCGCCGGCCGAGTGCTTGCCGGTCATCGCGCCGTAGGAGGAGGTCAGTCCCCATGCGAACCAGTACTGCGTCGAGCTGCCGTTCGGATTCACCTGCCCGTTCAGAACGGCGTTCGTGTCCTTGATCTTGGTTGCCGAGCCAGTGCTTACCGACGGCGACGAAGCCGCCACCGCAACCCCCGTCGCGACCCCCACAACCGCAGCGAGCACCAACAGCAAGGTGAGCTTCCGCTTCAATCCTGCCTCCTCCCAGTTGTGGACCTGATGTTTATACAGGCGACGCGGGCGGAAGTTGCGGTGGATAGAGTTCTCGCTCGAACCCCCCAATCTGAGGAGGTGCAGGGGAGGATGCGTCGATTTCTAGTTTTGATAACGGTGTGTGCGCTTATGCCGGTGGCGGCTGCCACGGCGTCTGGCGCGGTTTCCGGGAAATTCACGGGTACGACGTCTCAGGGCAGCTCGGTCACGATCAAGGTCGTGAGCGGCCAGCTTGAGCACTCGTCACTGAAGTGGTCTGCGACCTGTACGACCCCAGGGACGACCTTGCGCGGGACAACCGTTCTGACTGGGCTCATGTACAACAAGCGCTACAAGCACAAAGAGGTCTACACGGTGCCCGTCAAGAGCGGGGTGAACGCCAAGCACACCGCGACCGCGTGGTTCGCGGTGAACGGCAAGCACCTGCATGGCTGGTTCAAGCTGGTGGCAGTCGTGTTCTCGAAGCCGGGCGCGATCATGGCGACGTGCACGACTCCGAAGATCACGTTCACCGCGCACAGCTGAGGCCTCGGGCGGCTCGATGGCCGCGCCTACCTGATCTCGAGCACTGCCGCGCAACCGAACTGGTACACGGCCCGGCTGATGGGCCGCAGCTTGCGGACGAGTCCGCCCGCGTGCCCGTGGCAGTCCTCGAGCACGAACCTAACGCCGGTCGAGCGCACGAACTGCTGCGCGTCTCGGTTCGTGAGCGGCCACTGAAACAGGTTGAAGGTGAGCGCGAAGCGGCGGTCGTAGTTGGGCACCGACCACAGGACGTCTCCGATGTAGGTATGCCTGCCGGTCTCGGCAGGGATCACGGCGCCGAGGTAGTACTCGGCCAGCACGGCGCCAGGCGTCCGATCGCGGGCCAGGAACGACAGCGCTCGCTGCTCGCTGTGGTAGATGAAGTTGCCGTCGTTGCGCTGGGGGCGCATCCAGTGGTAAGCGTTAGCCATGAACACGACGCTCGCCGGGACCGTCGCTATCGCCACAACGAGGGTTGCGATCTGGCGGGATCTGGGGATTGCCCAGGGGATCGAACGCGCCGCCTCGACCGCGAGCACAGCAAGCGGGATCGTGATTCCGGCGAATGAGTGCAGCGGCGTGGCCCCGAGTCCGGCCTCTGCGAGTCCGTAGACCACGAACGTGGCCAGCGCCCATGCGCGGGTGGCCGCCGCGAGGTAGTTGCGCGGACGCCTGAAGTAAGCGACGGCGGCCATCACAAGCAGCGGTGCGAGCGCAATCAGGATGCTGCCGACTCCCCAGCTGACGTCGTTTGCCTGCCGTCCGGCTCGCCAGATCGGATCCGCCCGATCGAGGATCAGGTAGTAGAGCAGTGGCAGCGCGGTCCCCACGATCGTCAGCGCCAGCATGCGAAGCGGAGGTCGCTCGCGGGCGGACTCGGCGGGTCGCCCGCCCCGCGCGGCCAACCAGGCGATCGCCTCAGCGCCGATCAGCACCAGGATGAACGTCTCGCCCTGCCAGGGGTGAAGCCAGGCCGCGAGCAGTCCGAGCGCGGCGGGCCACGGCGAGAAGCGACCTTCGGCACGCGCCCGGTTGAACAGCAGCAGGCCACCCAGCATCGCCGCGATTCCCATCAGCCCGAACGCGTAGCCCCAGGACCAGAAGGGGAGCCACAGATCACCGAGGATCCCGACCGACCCGAAGAACAGGGCCAGCACGAGGGCGGCGCGATACGCGAACCGATCCTTGAGCTCCTCGCGCGTGTAGGCGCGCAGGGCGAAGAACGAGCTGACGACCGCGACGGGCTTCCACAGAATCAGCGACAGCCACGGAGCCACGCCGAGCGCCGTCAGCCCCGCTGAGATCTCGACGGCCGGCTGGAGGTAGTCGTGGGGCGTCTGGTGAAGGACGAACAGGTCGGATGCGAGCCCGTGGTTGGCGGCATCGCGAATCCAGGCCAGGTACTGCATCTGATCCGCAATGAACAGCCCGTCGGTCCCCGTCCAGATGCGCCCGTTAACCACCACCTGGTACAGGTCGAGGCCGAGCACCCACAGCGATACGAGCGCGAACACGACGAGGACCCCGAGCTCGAACCGGTCCAGCTGCCAGCGCCCGCCCCTGGCGCCGGGCGTTTCGTCCGCGGCGAGGGTCTCAGAGCGCGCGGGAGCGCGATCTGGCGTCGCGAGGGCTATCGGGGCCTCCGTCGCACGGGGCCAGGGTACTTCGTTGGGTTACGGGAGCCTCTTGGAGGGGTTGGGGGGCTGGGGCGTTTGGGGGGCTTGCGCGTTTGGGGGAGCTGGGGCGTTTGGGGGGCCGCGGGGGGCGCGGGGATCCGGCGCTGCGCTCGGCGGCCGGAGACCGGCGGGGGCCGGGCCGCGGGAATGGGGTGAAATAGTCACCCTGATATCCCAGGGGACCGGGGACCATGGGGATGTGGGTACGAGAACACGCGATCCGTCTACGCAGACGGGCCCGCCCCTTCGGGCGGGTACGGCAGGCACCTAGGGGTGGAAAATGGCCCTAAGCGCCCCGTCATCGCCCGGTGATGATGTGCTCCTGGCTCGCTCCGCTCGCCGAAGGTGACGGGCCAGCCGCGGGCCGGCGAGGCGTGTGGCAGGCGGCAGTGCGACGCGGGCGGCGCGGCCGTCCGGGCGGGCTACGTCCGGCCTGGCCGGCCGCGGCCCTCCGAGGCGCGCTGGGGGGCTGTCTCCGGGCGCAGGCGGGCCAGACGGTGGCAACACGCCTCATGCTTGCCAAGGCGCCACGCAGCTGCTTCTAGCCCGATCCGTTAGCGGCGGCGGCGAGCCACTCGCTTCCGCTTTCCGTTGATCTCGAAAGTCCGGCGCCGACGGAAAAAGCGAGAGCGCGAGCGGCCAAAGCGATCGCTCCGCGCTCCCGACCAATCCATCATGGGACGACTCCGAAGCAGCCAAAGCGGTCGTGCGACGTCGGTCATGCCATCGGCTGATCCGATCGTCCGGCCGCTCGGCTTCCGCCTTGACGCCGGGCCACGGGGAGAACCCTGCACATGCAGACGCGGTGCGTGGGGCGCTGCGCCCGTGCTGCTGGACATACCCAAAGCGACACTCTGGTGGCGGGCGTCGCCCTACCCGTCCTCAAGCACCTCATGCTCGCCGCGGTGCAGGACGCGCAGCGCCAGCGTCAGTGCCGAGAGTATGGCGATCGTCGCGAACGTGATCTGGACGCTAAGGATGCCCTCCTCGGTCCAGTACACGTCATCGAGCTTGAGCAGCAGTGCGGATTCGTCGAGCGTCAGCGCGACGCCCGCGCCGAAGGGCAGTGCTAGGAGCGGGTCGAGACGTTCGTCGCGCGAGATGATCGAGATGGCTCCGGCGACGAACGCGATCACGATCCCGGGCACGAAGTGGTGGATGTGATCGTCGCCTGCGACCACGTTCCGCAGCGGGCCGAGGGGCCCTCGCACCCGGATGACCGCTGTTGAGGCGCGGACGAAGACGAACGTACCCGTGAACGCGAGCAACAGGTTCAGGAGCGCGTTCTCGCGCCTGGAGCCGCCGCGATAACCGGCACGGGCGACCTGCACGGTCTGTCCGATCGCGATCTCGGCCGCGCGCACGACGTCGTCGGCCTCGGCCGGCATCGGCGCGTCGCCACGGCGCCATACGTGCGCGATCTCCGCGGCGACGACCCCGAATGTCGTCACGGCCGCGGTCGCCGCGAGCGCCTGTGTCCGGCGCTCGGCGAGCCCGCGGCTCAGCCCGGCGCGGCGTTTGCGGACGAGCGCGAACGACGCCATCAAACGGGCGAGATTACTGTTGCTCTAGCTCGAGCGTTCAGCCGCGGGGGCAGGCTGCCGGCCATCCGCCTCCCCTGACAGCCGTTACCCGCTTGCCCACCTCGGCGCCTCGCGCGGTCCTTGTCGCCCAGGGGTCCTCGACGTCCCGCGGATCCGCGGGACGTAGGGCTACGCAACACGACGCCGGCGAACGAGAGGACCGACCGCGCCGGGTCGCGCTTGATTCAGGCGAATCCGCTCGTCCGCTGCGGCGCCTACCGGGTCCGGTCGCAGCCATCGGAAGGTCGCCATTGCGGTCGCCCGGGGCGAGGCGGTGGAATCGCGGATGCGATCGTCCGGAGGAGTGCCGGATTCGGCGCAAGGGAGAAGCCATCCGCGCGTCGATCAGACGACTGGATGTAGCCCAGAGGGGACGCGGAGATCACGATGGCCAAGCGGCCTGCTTCTCGCGCAAGGCGAGCGCCCGCGTCGATTCGCGCGATACTCCGCGGGCTATGTCGCGGGAGTTCGTTGACAACATTCTCGCCAGCATCGAGCGCTGGAACGCGGGCCAGGAGATGGACTTCGAGACGATTCATCCCGATGTCGAAATAGTCTCGCCGCTCTCCTCGGTCAAGGGAGAGCCGTACCGAGGTCACGATGGGCTTCGTCAATGGCACAGCGACATCTACGAGCAGTTCACGGAGTGGCGGATTGACATCGACGAGATCCGCGTTCTCGACGAAGATCGGTATCTAGCGCCCGGGCGCGTTCACCTCCGCGGGAGGGGCAGCGGAGTCGAGTTCGATCAACCGCTCGTATGGCTCTTCGAGCAGCGCGACGAAAGTTGTTGCGAATGAGGTGTACCTCAATGCTGCCGACGCCCTCGAAGCGGCCGGGCTACGGGAGTAGGGATCCCGCCTGCGCCTTCGCGTCAACTCAGCGGTTCCATTCGCGCAAGACGCAGCTGCCGCTTTGATCGACTCAACACTCTCCTGCCATCGCGGGGAGAGTGGTGCAACGCGAAGAACTCGGAAGCGAGCCGGCGGCGCGAGCGGGCGTGATCCCGCGCGATCGGACGGTCGCCGAAGCAGTCGTGTCTCGACTGCATGGCGGGACGCGAAAGGGATCGTTGGCGAGATGCGCCGCAGGCAGGGCGCTGCCTGGTACCGCGCGACGCGGTAGCGAGTTCAGTCCTGTCACCCAGCTGTGCGGGCTCGCGCACGTGCGCTTCGAGAAATTAGTCTGATACCGGTACTTCTTGGTGATTGATGCCGATCGGGTCAACGCGGGCAACCTTGGGTTCCTGCTGGCGAAAGCCTCCCAGCGACTGGGAACGAGCTGCTCGCCGAGGGGTTCGCAGGGAGCGTGGCTTTCCCGAGGTGCGCCCGTCGGTAGTGGCTCGGTGCTGCTACCGCTGTTCGAGGACGATGGGCTGAGGATGGGTCAGATCGCTGAGCGAGCTCGGATCTCCCAAGCAGACGATGACCACGATGGTTCGTCTCTGCGAGCGCCATGGCCTGGTTTACCGCGAGCGCGATCCACGTCGA
>CAVPKT010000037.1:0-66384 GCA_963705775.1 uncultured Solirubrobacterales bacterium
GTCAGCGGGCTTGAGCATATGCTGCTGCGGACATGATCGAGTTTGCGGGGAAGCAGATCCGGCGCGATATCGCGCTGAGAGCAGTGGCATGACGGAGGGGTCCGGATCGGGCAGACTGCAGGCCTTGGCCGAGCCATCCGAAGCGTTCGCCGAGATGACCGTGGATGCCCCGCTCGTGGGGATCGTGATGGGCTCGAAGAGCGACCTCCCCGCGATGGAGGCGGCCGAGAAGGAGCTCACCGAGCGCGGCATCCGCTGCGAGCTGCGGGTGATGTCGGCGCATCGCGAGCCGGACAAGGTCGCAGACTACGCCCGCAACGCACGCCTGCGCGGGCTGCGCGTGATCATCGCCGGGGCCGGTCTGTCGGCGGCGCTGCCCGGCGTGGTCGCCGCCCACTCGGACCTCCCGGTGATCGGCGTCCCGCTGACCAGCCGCACCTCGGTGGCTGGGGGCCTCGACGCCCTGCTCTCGATCGCCCAGATGCCTCCGGGCGTGCCCGTTGCCTGCGTCGGGATCGACTCCGCCCGAAACGCAGCCGTCCTGGCGGCGCGAATCCTGGGCCTCTGAGGCGCTAGCCTTTCGGTAGTTCGGGCATGCCCGACGCGATTCTTCACCTTTCCTCGCTGACCGGGAGTCCTTTGCTCGATTCCGGCGGCGGCCGTCTCGGCAAGGTCGAGGATGTTGTGGCGCGCTTCGATCCTTCGGATCGTCCTCCGCCCGTGATGGGGCTGAAGGCTCGGATCGGCGGCCGGGAGATGTTCGTACCCGCGCACCGGATCGAGCGACTCGAACCAGGGAGTGCCCGCGCGTCGACTACGAAGCTCAACCTCGCGCAGTTCGAGCGCCGCTCGGGCGAGGTGCTGCTTCGCGCAGACGTGCTCGACCGCAGCCTGATCAACGTCGAGGAGCGCGGATCGTCAAGGCGCGGGAGGTCGACCTCGACTGCGAGGACGGGACGTGGCGCGTCGCCGGGATCGATCCGAGCTACCGCGCTCGGCTGCGCCGTCTGCTCCCCCGCCGCTACCGCCGCCACCAGGATCAGCACGATCAGTTCGTCCCCTGGGATCGGATGGAGGCGTTCGTGGGGCATGTGCCGACGTCGCGGCTGAAGCTTCCGGGCAGACGCCTCGCGCGGCTTCATCCCGCTCAGATAGCCGACCTGGTCGAGGCCGCGTCGCACGAGGAAGGCGAGGAGATCCTGGCCGCGGTCGGTCAGGACAAGGACCTCGAGGCCGACGTGTTCGAGGAGCTCGACGACGAGCACCAGCTCGAGTTCCTCAAGGAGCGCTCCGACGAGCAGGCTGCGGCGCTCCTGGCGCGGATGGAGCCCGACGACGCGGCCGACTTGCTGCTCGAGCTCGACCAGGACCGGCGACTTCCGGTCCTCAACCTGTTGCCGCCGGCCAAGCAGCGCAAGGTGAGAAGCCTCCTGGGATTCAACCCGTCCAGCGCCGGCGGCCTGATGAATCCAGACTTCTTCTCCGCTCCCGCCACCGCTCTGGTCGGCGACACGCTCTCGCGCATCCGAACCTCGGAGCTCGAGCCGGATCAGCTCCTGATCGTGTGGATCGTCGACGGCGCGGGACGTCTGGCGGGCGGCGCTTACATCTCGGAGATGATCGCGGCGGACCAGAGTCACGAGCTCCAGACCCTGATCGAGACGCCGCTGCCAACCGTCACGCCGGAGACCGATATCCCGGAGCTCGCCTTGCTGATGTCCGACTACAACCTGACGGCGATGCCCGTGGTCGACGCCGATGGCAAGCCCATGGGTGTGGTCTCGGTCGACGATCTGCTCGAGCAGCTGCTGCCCGATGAGTGGCGTCGACGTGCGGGGGCCGCACGCGGCTGAGGCCGCCGTTACCAATCTGTGAAGCGGCGCTGGAGGCGTGAACGGCCAGACGGCCGCTGATAGGCTCGTTTTGATGAGGCACCGCGACGGATACCAAGACAGCGACGAGCTACCGCGAAGTAGCAAGCTCGCGGCTCCAGTCGTGGGCGGTCCTCTGCGGAGCTAAGTCCTCGCCGTAGGTGACCTCCCCCGGCCGCGTAGCCGCGGCGCACCGGGTAGAAAGGAGGTCGAGCAGATGACGACAGAGCCGTCCACTGGCGCCACTCGCGCCTCGGCCTCCGTCGGACGTGAGCTTCCCGCGCGCGGGGCCTCCCAGGCGGGCGAGATCCAGGGCGCGTTCGGGACGATCCGCCCGTCAGAGGACGGGCATCGGAACCTGCGCTCGCGCATCATGGCGCTGCTCGCGATCATCGGGCCGGGGCTGATCGTGATGGTCGGGGACAACGACGCGGGCGGCGTCTCGACCTATGCCCAGGCCGGCCAGAACTACGGGACGAGCCTGCTGTGGGTGCTCTTGTTGCTCGTCCCGGTGCTGATCGTCAACCAGGAGATGGTCGTTCGCCTCGGGGCCGTGACCGGCGTCGGGCACGCGAGACTCGTCGTGGAGCGCTTTGGGCGCGCCTGGGGGCTGTTCGAGGCCGCCTTCCTGTTCCTAATGAACTTCCTGATCATCGTCACGGAGTTCATCGGGGTCGGCCTGGCGTTGTCATACCTGGGGGTCTCGCACTACGTCTCGGTTCCGGTTGCCGCACTTGCGCTCGTGGCGGTCAGTGCCAGCGGCAGCTTCCGCGTGTGGGAGCGCTCGATGTTCCTGTTCGTGTTCGCGAACCTGCTCGTCGTGCCGCTGTTCTTCATGGCGCACCCCAGGGGCGGGCAGATCTTCCGCCATTTCGTGATCCCCAGCATCCACGGCGGCGCGACCTCGAGCGCGATCCTGCTGATCATCGCCATCGTCGGAACGACGGTCGCGCCGTGGCAGCTGTTCTTCCAGCAGTCGAACATCGTCGACAAGCGGATCACTCCACGCTGGATCAACTATGAGCGCGTCGACACCGTGCTGGGCGCGATCGTCGTCGTGATCGCGGCCGGGGCGCTGATCTGCATCACGGCGTTTGCGTTTGGAGGGACCCGGTTCTTCGGGCATTTCGTGGACGCGGGCGCGGTCGCGCACGGGCTCGATCACACCATAGGGTCGGTCGGCGGGACCTTCTTCGCGGTCGTGCTGCTCAATGCGTCGCTAATCGGGGCCGGCGCGGTCACGCTGTCGACCTCGTACGTGATCGGGGATGTCACCGGCGTCCGGGGGTCGCTCCACCGAAGCTTCAGGCAGGCGAAGGGCTTCTACACGGCCTTCAGCGCTCTGATCGCTGGCGCGGCGGGGATTGTCCTGATTCCGGGTGCGCCGCTCGGAGTGATCACCGAGGCCGTGCAGGCTCTCTGCGGGATCGTCCTCCCGCTGACGACCGTGTTCCTGCTCATGCTCTGCAACGACCGCGAGGTCCTCGGTCCCTGGACCAATCCGACGTGGCTGAAGGCGTTTGCAGCGGTGGTTGTGGGGATCCTGATGCTCCTGTCAGTAATCCTGACCGTGACGACGATCTTTCCGCACGTCGATGTGACCTCGCTGTCCGCCGCGGGAGCCGGGGTACTCGTGGCAACGTTGCTGGTTCACGGGGTTGTGTCGCTGCGGAACCGGCGAGGCGCGGACGCAGTGAGCGTGATCGAGCGCGGCCCGGACATCCCGAAGGAGCAATGGACGATGCCACCGGCAACCCTGCTGTCACGGCCGCGGTGGTCACCCGCTCGGCACGCCGCCATGTTGGGCCTCGGCTCATACATGGTCGTCGCGCTCGCGCTCCTGGTCGTCAAGTCGATCCAGCTGGCCGGCGGTTGACGCCGGCCTCACCGCCCGGCGAGCACGTGCCGCTCGAGCCACGCGTTGCGAAACGCGCCACGGGGATCGAGCCGTTGACGAAGCGCACGGAAGTCGGGGAGACGCTCGATATAGCGGCGCGATCGTGTGCGCGTCGGCTCGGAACAGCTTGCCCCAGTGCGGTCGCGCCGAGAACGGCTCGAGCACGCGCTCCACCTCCCCGAGAGCGTGCCAGACAGCGTCGGGTTTGCGCTCCCACGTGAAGTGGATGGCGAGCGTGTCCTGGTCGTATTGAGGGCTCAGCCACAGCGAGTCGGCGCCCACCGCCCGAATCTCGCTCACCTGAACCAGCGGCGCGACGATGGCCGAGACGCTGCGAACGGCGCGGATCGCTTCGACCGCGTATCGCTTGGCGACGATGTACTCGGACTGGATCTCGGCACCGCTCGATGGCGTGAAGCCCGTACGAAAGTGGGGTAGTCGATCGAACCACGGGCCGGGGATGCCGAGCTGGGCTGTCGCGTTGACCGGGTCGAGCCCGTCGATCGGGTGCCGGTTCTGTGCCGCCACGGGTGCGCCGAACAGCTCGTCGCGCACGACCTCCTCAGCGACGCGCGTCTTCACCCAGAGCTGACCGGCCTCGCGCCCCCAGCGGGTGAACACGCTCACGCTGTAGCCGCTGGACATGATCTCGTCGACGTGCTCGTAGAGCGCCTCCCACGCAAGCGGTGCGAAGACTCGCTGGCGCACCTCGTAGAAGGGCTCGGCTTCGAGTGTGACGCGCGTGACGACCCCCAGCGCGCCCAGGCCCACGACGACGCCGTCGAAATCGGGGTCGCCTCGCTCGATCGCCTTGACCTGCCCGTCCGAGCAAACGAGCTCGAGCGCTCGCACCGCCGTCGCCAGGTTTCCGTTGCGAACGCCCGAGCCGTGCGTCGCGGTCGCGATCGCGCCCGCGACGCCGATGTGAGGGAGTGAGGCGAGATTGGCGAGCGCGAGGCCCTGGCGCTCGAGCGCCGTCGCCAGCTCGCCGTACCTGACCGCGCCGCCACAGGTGACACGTCGCCTCTCGAGGTCGAACTCGATCTCCCGGGGCAGCTCGTCGAGGGTCACGAGCTCGTCGCTGTCGGCGATGCCCGTGAACGAGTGGCGTGATCCGAGGGCGCGGATCCGAGACGAGCGCTTCACGATCTCCTCGAGCTCTTCGACCGACGATGGGGCGTGGATCGTGCGAGCCCCGTAGGTGTAGTTACCGGCCCAGTTCTCGATGGCTCGTCACAAGATAGAGATGGTTGCTTGATGTCCCCGGCGTGGCGTTTGCCGCCGACCTGGCGTTGCGATACTCAGCTCTAGATGCCGAACGCTCCTTACACCTCGCCGCTCGCCGAGGCGCTCGCGCCGGAACTGCTCGATCGCTTCCAGCGCTACGTGCGGATCAACACCCAATCCCGCCGCGACCGCGACCGCTCCCCGAGCACACCCGGGCAGGTCGAGCTGGGAGAGCTGCTGGTCGCGGAGCTGCGCGAAGCCGGCCTCGAGGGCGCCGAGCTCGACGAGAACGGCTACGTGACCGCAACGCTCCCGTCGAACAACGGCGCGGCTCCGGTGATCGGGCTCATCGCGCACGTCGACACGAGCCCCGAGGCGCCCGGGAAGGGCGTCGAGCCGGTCGTCCACCGCTCCTACGCAGGGGGCCCGATCGAGCTGCCACGTAACGGCACCCGGCTCGACCCCGAGGCGATGCCGGAGCTGAAGGCGAAGGAGGGACACGACATCGTCACCTCGAGCGGCGACACCCTGCTCGGCGCCGACGACAAGGCAGGCGTCGCGGAGATCATGGCCGCCGTCGCATACCTGGTCAAGCATCCCGAGCTCCCGCGACCCACGCTGAAGATCGCGTTCACCCCCGACGAGGAGATCGGCGAGGGAGCCACCTTGTTCGATATCGAGCGCTTCGGGGCACGATGCGCCTACACGCTCGACGGCTCCGAGCTCGGCGAGCTCCAGGACGAGACGTTCTCAGCCGACGAGGCGATCATCACGATCGAGGGGGTGGAGGTTCATCCCGGGCAGGCGACGGGCAGGATGGTCAACGCACTCCGGCTCGCCGCTCAGATCGTCGCAGCGCTGCCGACCGACACGCTGACGCCTGAGACGACCGGCGGACGTGAGGGGTTCATCCACCCGTACGAGCTCACGGGCACCCCGACCCGGGCAGAGGTTCGGTTCATCGTCAGAGACTTCACGACGACGCTGCTCGAGCGCCACGTCGAACTTCTCGAACGGACCGCTCATGAGGTCGTCGAGCGCGAGCCGCGAGCGCGCCTCGGGATCGAGGTCCGCAGCCAGTACCGCAACATGCGCAAGTACATCGAGCCGGTACCCGAGATCGTGCTCGCGGCCGAGGAGGCGATCCGAGCCGAGGGAATCGAGCCGATCCGCAGGCCCATCCGAGGGGGAACCGACGGCTCGCGCCTTAGCGAGATGGGGCTCCCAACGCCCAACATCTTCACGGGCGGCCACGAGTACCACTCGGTCAGGGAATGGGCCTCCGTCCAGGACATGGCCGCGGCCGCGGCGACGATCGTCCGTCTCGCTGAGACCTGGACCCGTCCCGAGTTCGCCTCCCGTTAGGCTCCGCCCGCGGTGCAGCCCCCGTTCAGTGGATCACTGGCGTCGGTAGACGGCGCGATCACGCTTGCCTCCGAGGCGACGATTCCGGCCAGCGACGAAGGCCTTCTCCGCGGCGACGGCGCGTTCGAGGTCATCCGTGTCTACGACGGCAAGCCGTTCAAGCTCGAGGAGCATCTCAAGCCGCCTCGAGCGCTCGGCATCGAACCTCCGGCTGCCGCTTGATGTGGAGGCGGTTCGCGCGGATGCGAATCGGCTGCTTGCTCACGCCGGCGCGGGCCCGACCACGAGGCGCTGAGGATCGTCATCACGCGCGGCGGTCGGCGCCTGTTGCTGACAGAGCCGCTGCACGAGACTCCGAACGGTCCGGCTCGCGTCGATCACGTACTGCGCCGACGCGGATCCTCGACGGCGTCAAGTCGCTCTCCTACGCGGCCAACATGCTCGCCAGCCGCCTCGCCCGCGAGCGCGGCTTCGACGAGGCGCTGCTCGTGACTCCGCACGGACGCGTGCTCGAGGCGCCGACCAGCTCGATCTTCTGGGTGAGCCGGTGAGCGTACTAACCCCGCCGCTCGACGATCACATCCTCGCCTCGATCACCCGGGCGCTCGTGATCGAGCTGGCCGATGCCACCGAGCAGGCGTGCACGCTCGAGGACTGCCCGCCGCCGACGAGGCGTTCTGGCCTCGACGACGCGGGAGGTTCAACCGATCGCGCGCGATCGATGAGCCACATGGAGCAGCCGGCCCGGTGACGACGCGCGTGGCGGCGGAGGTGCGCGGCCGGATCGACTCCGAGCTGGCCGCCGCTTGAAGGTCCTGACGGTAATCGGAAACCGGCCGCAGTTCATCAAGGCGGCGGCCGTGTCCCCTCCGCTGCGCCGCGAGCACGATGAGGTCCTGATCCACACCGGGCAGCACTTCGACGACGAGCTCTCGGCCGTGTTCTTCGCCGAACTCGGGTTGCCCGCCCCGGACATCGAACTCGGAATCGCACTCGGATCGAACACCTCGCAGACATCCCGGATGCTGGGCGCGCTGGAGCCGGTCGCTGAGCGAGATTGCCCCCGATGCCGTGCTCGTCTACGGGGACACCAACTCGACGCTCGCAGGCGCGCTCGCCGCCGCCCAGGCGGGCGTGCCCGTGGCCCACGTCGAAGCCGGAATGCGCTCGTATCGACCGCTCGATGCCGGAGGAGCTCAACCGGGTCCTCGCCGATCACGCGAGCTCGTTGCTGCTGTGCTCCTCCGAGCTGGCCGCGTCGAACCTCCGCCAGGAGGGAGTGCGCGGCACGGTCGTGGTGGTCGGTGACGTGATGGTGGACGTGGCGAGCGCGGTCCAGCCGCGCGCGCGAGCGCGCCTCGATCTGCTCGCGCCATATGGGCTGAAGCCGGGGCGCTACGTCGTCGCGACCGCGCACCGCGCCGGCAACGTCGACGATCCCGACCGGTTGCGTCGCCTCGTCGATCTCCTTGCTCCGTTCCGATGCCGGTGGTACTCCCGCTCCACCCGCGCACGCGGGGCAGGCTCGAGCAGGCGGGCTGATGCAGCAGCTCGAGGCCGCCGATGCGGTGACCTCACTCCACCGCTGGGCTACGTGAGCTGACGGCGCTGGTCTGCAACGCCCGCGCGTGATCACCGATTCCGGCGGGCCTCCAGAAGGAGGCCTACCTCGCCGGGGTGCAATGCCTGACGCTCGGACCGAGGACCGAGTGGGTCGAGACCGTCGAGCACGGTTGGAACACGCTCGTAGACCTGGACCGCGATCGCGCGCTCGCCGCGCTCGAGCGCGAATTGCCGGCGGAGCGCCCGCCGCTCTACGGCGATGGGCACGCCGGGGAACGCGTCGTCGCCGCGCTTACACTGCACCTCGGATGAGGGCAGCGGGAGCCTCGATCCGGATCGGAGTCGCCGGGCTCGGCTACTGGGGGCCGAACCTCGCGCGGAACTTCGCCGCGCTCGCCGGGATGCGAGCTGCGCTACTGCTGCGATGCCTCCGACGAGCGCGCGCGGCACGGCTCGCGCCGCAATATCCGAGCGTCGCGGGTCACCGCCGACCTGGAGGAGCTGCTCGCCGACCCCACGCTCGACGCGGTCGCGCTGGCCACGCCCGTGCCCAGCCACGCGGAACTGGCCATCCGCGTGCTCGAGGCCGGCAAGCACTGCTTCGTCGAGAAGCCGCTCGCGCAGTCGGTCGCCGACGCCGAGCGGGCGGTGCGCGCCGCGGCGGAGTCCGGGCGCACGCTGATGGTGGGGCACCTGCTCGAGTACCACCCCGGCGTCGCAGAAGCTGAAGGAGCTGGCCGACTCGGGCGAGCTCGGCGACCGGATCTACTACATCTACGGCAACCGGCTGAACCTCGGCAAGCTCCGCGCGGACGAGAACGCGCTCTGGAGCCTCGGCGCGCACGACGTGTCGGTGGTGCTGTGGCTCGCCGGCGAGGAGCCCGTGGAGGTCGTCGCCCACGGAGCGTCCTACGTCCGCGAGCGGCGTCGAGGACGTGGTCTTCTGCTTCATGCGTTTCCAGTCGGGACTCTCGGCGCATCTGCATCTGTCGTGGCTTGACCCACACAAGGAGCGGCGCTTCACCGTCGTCGGCTCCCGGCGGATGGCCACGTTCGACGACATGGCGATCGAGGGCAAGCTCGGCCGTCTACGACAAGGGCTTCGACGAGGACGCGCGCGGCTACGGCGAGTACATCACCCGCGCGGGGACATCTACTGTCCCCGGATCCCCAACGTCGAGCCGCTGCGGGTCGAGTGCGAGCACTTCATCGCACTGCGATCCGGCAGGCACGCCGCCCCGGTCCGACGGAGAGAGCGGACTGCGCGTGGTACGCGTGCTCGAGCAGCTCCAGCGATCGCTCGATGCGAGTCCTCGAGCCGAGACGCCGGGTGGCTGACCGACGGAAGCCGCCGTCGGGTGCCTGAGGTCGTCGCCGGACGCCCGCGTATCCCCGGCGGGCGCAGCTCGGCGACGGCGTATCGGTCGGAGCCTTCGCCGTGATCCACGAGGGGGTCGAGCTCGGCGACGGGTGCCTGATCGAGGAGGGCGCGGTGCTCGGCAAGCGACCGAGGCTGCGGGCGGGCTCGAGCGCGGCGGCAGCCGCGCGGGAGGCGGGGCGAGTCGTGATCGGAGCGGGCGCGACCGTCTGCTGCGGAGCAGTGGTTTACGCCGGGGCCCGGATCGGCGCAGGGTCGATCATCGGCGACCAGGCACAGGTTCGTGAGCGGGCGACGATTGGCGCAGATTCCGTCGTCGGGCCGAGGCTCCTCGTGGACTTCGACGCGCGCGTGGGCGAGCGCGTACTGATCCAGACGGGTGTCTACATCACCGGCGGCTCGGTGGTCGAGGACGACGTGTTCCTCGGTCCGGGCGTGTCACCACCAACGATCACACGATGGGCCGCCATCCGCGCGGCGAGGGGCTGCGTGGCCCAGTCCTGCGTCGCGCCTGCCGGATCGGGGGCGGCGCGGTGCTGGTGCCGGGGATCGAGGTCGGCGCTGAGGCGTTCGTCGCGGCGGGGGCGGTCGTCACGGCCGACGTTCCGCCGCGTGCCGTCGTGATCGGAGTGCCCGGCCGCGTCGTGCGGGAGGTCGCCGAGGAGGACCTGATCGAACGCTGGCGGTGAGAGAATCCGCGCCAGCCGACCGCACACCCAGACGAGGAGAAGCGATGGAGACTCGGGACATTCGGGCGCTTGACATCGAACCGCACCATCCGAAGGTGCTGCGTTCCGACGATGAGACTCGCGCGATCGCGATCCTGTTACCCGCGGGCGAGGAGCTGCAGGAGCACCAGGTCCACGAGCGTGCCTACCTGCTCGTCGCTGACGGGGAGATCGAGGTCGTCACCGACGGCGAGAGCGTCACGGGCGGCTCGGGCTTCCTGTCGCATTTCGAGCCGGCTGAGCGCCGCACCGTCCGCGCCCTCAACGACTCGCGGCTGATCCTGGTCCTCTCCCCCTGGCCCGGCGTCGGCCACCACTCGCGCCAAACGTAGGCCTTCCGCTCGCCTCGGAGCGCAGGCATTGATCAGGCGGTCGAGCCCGACTTGCCCACCACCGTCGCGGCGCTCTCCTCCGTCCAGATCACCTGCTCCCCGCCGGGACCCACACCGATCAGCGCGATCGGCACTCCGACGAAATCGGAGATGAACTTCAAGTAGTCCCGCGCCGCGTCGGGGAGGTCAGATTCGCTGCGGCACTCGCTCAGATCCTCGGACCAGCCCTGCATCTCGATGTATTCCCCGGTGGCGTGGTGAAGCACGGTCTGGTGGTAGGGGAAGTAGTCGAACTCGGCGCCCTCCGCGCCCCGGTAGCGGGTGCAGATCTGGAGCGGCTCGATCCCCGAAAGGACGTCGAGCTTGGTGATCGCGAGCGCCGTGAGGGAGTTGATCCGCGCCGCGTAGCGGAGCGCGACGAGGTCCAGCCATCCGACCCTGCGTGCCCGGCCGGTGGTGGTCCCGTATTCGCCTCCGCGCTCACGCAGCATGTCGCCAAAATCCCCGTCGACCTCAGTCGGGAACGGACCGGCACCAACGCGCGTCCCGTAGGCCTTCGTGACGCCCCAGACCTCGTCGATGTCCTTCGGTCCCACCCCCGCACCTATGCACGCCGCACCGGCCACCGGGTTGGATGACGTGACGAAGGGGTACGTGCCGTGGTCGATATCGAGCAGGGCGCCCTGGGCGCCCTCGAACACGACGGTATGACCGTCGTCGAGGCGCTCTTGCACGAGCCTGATCGTGTCCGCGATGTAGGACTCGAGCCGGTGGCCGTAGGTCAGGTATTCCTCCGTCATCGCCTGCAGGTCGAGCGCCGGGTCCTTCGCGAACGGGCGCAGCGACAGCCGCTCGGCTCGAGCGCGGCGATGATCTTCTGCTTGAGGATCTTCTCGTCGAGCAGGTCCTGGACGCGGATCCCGAGGCGCGCCGCCTTGTCGGCGTAGCAGGGGCCGATGCCTCTTCGCGTCGTGCCGATCTGGAGCTTGCCGAGCCTCGCCTCCCCCGCGTGGTCGAGCATCAGGTGGTAGGGCATGATCAGGTGCGCGTTGGCCGAGATCCGCAGCGAGCTCGTGTCGACCCCGCGGCGCCGGAGCTCGTCGAGCTCATCAGTGAGGATCTTCGGGTCGATCACGACCCCGTTGCCGATCACGCACGTCTTCCCCGGATGCAGGATCCCGGAAGGGATCAGGTGAAGCTTCCAGGTCTTGCCATCACGCACAATCGTGTGTCCCGCGTTGTTGCCGCCCTGGAAGCGCACGACAGCGTCCGCTCGATCCGCGAGCAGATCGGTGATCTTGCCTTTACCTTCGTCGCCCCATTGGGCGCCGACGATCACTAGTCCGGGCATCGCGAAGTCGAGTGTAGGGCGGAGCTACCGCGTCGCCTTCCGCGCGGAGCGGCTCACGCGCAGCCGGAGATCCATCCGGCGGTCGTGCCCCAGCAGTGGAAGCTCGTCGCACATCTCGGTCAGGCGCGACACGGTGCGCTCGGTGATCTGCTCGCACAGCGCCTCGCGATCGAGGATGTTGGTCGTGATCACGATCGAGCGCTCGTCCTCGTAGCGGGCGTTGACGATCGAGTAGAGCTCCTCGAGGACCCAGTCGTTCGTCCGCTCGGCGCCGACATCGTCGATGTGCAGGAGGTCGACCGCGGTCAGCCGGTCGAGGAGCTCGACATGCGAGCGCTCGGCACGGTGTGTGTCCCGGATTTCGTTCAACAGTCGCGGAAGCGAGTAGATCGCGACCGAGCGGCCGGCCTTCAGCGCGGCCTTCGAGACGAGCATCGCGAGCGTCGTCTTCCCGGTACCTACCGGGCCCATGAACCAGAGGCCTCGACCGGCATCGAGGCTGAGTATCGATCGTGTCCACATAGCGGCGGGTGGCGGGACGATCGTGGGGTCGATGTCCGTCACCGGCGGGCGATCGAAGGTGACGTCCCGGTAGCGCCGCGGGATCACAGCCGACAGGCTGCGGGCCTTGGCCTGGGCGATGCGCTGCGGGCGGCAGCGACAGTCGTACGCCGTGTTGGTCTCGTCGTCGTAGACGAAGCCGCGAGCCGTCGCAGACGTCGAACGGACACGTCGCTCTACCCGCGTTCGCCGTCGTGTGCCGGCCCGCCTCATGCCGGCGAACCGCTCGCCCGCGTAGTTCATGAACTTCGGATACTGGTTTCGGAACGTGAGCATCACGTCGCCGACCGGTCCGTTGCGGTGCTTGGCGATGATGATGTCCGCTTCGCCCGGTCGTTCGGACTCCTCCTTGTGGTAGTACTCCTCGCGGTAGATGAACATGACGAGGTCGCTGTCCTGCTCGATCTGCGCCTGATTCGCGCAGGTCGGACAGGATCGGACGCTTATCCCCGCCGCGCTGCTCGACCGCGCGGCTGAGCTGCGACAGCGCGATCACGGGGACGTGCAGCTCGCGCGCGAGGCTCTTCAGACCACGGCTGATCTGGCCGACCTGCTCGACGCGGTTCTCCACCCGTCCCTCGTGCCGCATCAGCTGGAGGTAATCGACGATGATCAATCCGAGGCCGCCGTCGAGCTGGTGGTGCAGCCGACGCGCCTTGGCCCGGACTTCGAGCACCCCGGTGTCGCTCGAGTCATCGATGTACAGGGGCGCCTGTGAGAGCCGCTGGCAGGCATCGAGGATCTTCGGCCACTGCTGCTCGGGCACCTTGCCGCGACGCAGATCGTCACCTGGGATCTTGGCCTGTGAGGCCACGAAACGCTGTGCGAGCTCCGCCTCGGACATCTCGAGCGAGAACAGCACGACCGGAAATCCCCGAGCGACGGCGTTCTCCGCGATGTTTGCCACCAGCGCCGACTTACCCATCGACGGTCGAGCCGCGATCACGATCAGGTTGCCGCGCTGAAACCCTCCGGTCTGCTCGTCGAGGTCCTTGAACCCGGACGGGCGTGCCGGTGAGCGGGCGACTTGGCGACCGACAGGCGGTGAAGCCGCTCGGTCTCCTCGTGGAGGATGTCCGCGATCGAGCGGATCGGCTTTGGCGGTCGCCGTGAGCCACCTCCAGCATCGAGCGCTCGGCCCGTTCGAGCAGCTCCTGCGGCGCCACCTCGCCCGCATACACGCTCGACTGGATCTCGAGCGTGCGCGTCGAGCAGCGCCCGCATCTGCGCCTTCTCGCGAACGATTCGCCCGTACTCGCGTGCGTGCCCGGCCGCCGGCACCCAGCCCGCGAGCTCGTCGATCGCCTCGGCGCCGCCGACCTCCTCGAGCTTGCCCCGCTGGCGCAGGATCTCGGCGACCGTCAGGTGGTCGATCTTGCGATCGTTCTCGAACAGCTCCTGCATCGCCGCGAACACCGCCCCGTACTGCTCGCGGTAGAAGTGCTCGGCCCGCAGCTGCTCCTCGACCAGGAGAGCGTTCAGGTGCCGCTCGTCGAGCAGCACCGCCCCCAGCACCGACTTCTCGGCCTCCAGGTTGTGGGGCGGGACGGCTAGCTGTTCGGTGGTGGCCTGGGCTGTCCGAGTCTAGGTCTCGGGGAGGCGGCTATGACAGAGCGTTCCCGCAATCACCGGGGGAATCCGAGAGGGGCCGTCGAGGCGACCGTCCCCGCCTCCAGAACGCTGCTCGGGATGCGGCAGCAGGCTGGGCGGCTCGGAACGCGATGGAGGCGGAGACGATCGCCTCACCGGTCCTGTCGCGGGCCGGCGCGTTCGTCCGAGCTCGCCTCGAGGCCCCCGAGGCCAGGCCCCGGACAGCCCGCTGGCGAGGGTGGAGCGGTGGCGACGCAGCACGCCTCATTGCTTCCAAACCATGAGCCGATGAGAGGCGGCGTAGCGGTCGGTCCCGCCCCAATCGCGTTCGGAGCCGCCCGCCTACGAGTCGGTGTCGACCAGCGTTTCTGGGGCGGGAGCAGCCGCTACGCCGCGACAACCATCGTTTTGATGGTGGCCGTCTCCTCGTCCGCAACCTCGACCACGACCATATATGTCCCGGTGTGGCGGATGGGCTCCTCGAGATGGACCTTGCGCCGGTCGATGCGGATTCCGCGGGCGTCGCGGATCGCATCCGCGATGTCCTGGGGCGTCACCGACCCGAACAGCCGCCCGTCGTCCCCGGCTTGCTGGGGGATCGTCAGACACGGTCCGGCTCAGCAGAGCCGCGCTCTCCTTCGCGCGCTCGACGGCGTCTCGCTCCGCCTGCTCGGCTTGCTCCTGACGCCGCGCGGCCGCGGCGATTGAAGCATCGGTCGCCCCCGCCGCGAGCTTCCGAGGGAGGAGATAGTTACGCAGGTAGACCAGCGGATACATCGACGACCGCACCACGCTCACCGAGCGACTCGACGTCTTGCAGCAGGATTGCTCGTGCCACGGGAGCCTCTTCTCAGCGGTCGCGGTCGCGGTCCCGGCCGCCGCGATCGCCACGGTCGCCGCGATCCCCACGCTCACCGGGCTCCGCGACGTACGGGAGCAACGCGAGCTCCCGCGCGCGCTTGACGGCCCGCGCGATCTGGCTCTGGTGACGCCGGCAGGCGCCGGTGATCCGGCGCGAGCGGATCTTGCCGCGCTCTGAGACGAAGCGGCGGAGCATCGAGACATCCTTGTAGTCGACCTGCGCGACCTTTTCCCGGCAGTACGGGCACGGCTTGCGCCGGGTCGAGCCCAGTGCGCCTTTTCTGTCGCCGGCGAACCGGCCGTCTACGTTGCTTTGCCACTCGATTCCTCTGATTCGGTTGCTGCTAGTGCCCTAGAACGGGATGTCGTCCTCGCCGGCTCCGGCTGACACCGGGGCGGTCTCGAAGTCGCCAGTGTCGATCGGAACGTCCGGTCTCGGTGGCCTGCACGCCTGAGGAGAACCCGTTTCCGTTCTGAGCACCGGCGCCCTCGTCACGTCCGCCGGCGAGGAACTGCACGGAATCAGCGATGATATCGATCGACTCGCGCTTCTGTCCCTCGCGCTCCCACTGGCTCCACTCGAGGCGACCGTCGATCGCGACCGGGCGACCCTTTTTGAGGTATTGCGCGCAGTTGTCGGCCTGCTTCCCGAACACCGTGACGCGGAAGTAGTTGGCCTTTTCCTCCCAGTTCCCGTCGCTGCCCTTGCGCCTCGTGTTGCACGCGATGCCGAGCTTGCAGATCGACAGACCCCCGGGGGTGGCCCGATGCTCGGGATCTCTCGTCAGGTTGCCGGTCAATACGACCCGGTTGATATTCATTGCTACGGCTCCTTCCACCGATTGATTGAAAGCCTGAATCCGAGTCTAGGCACGCTGCAGGCGGCAATCGCCGGCTCAATGCGGAAAGTGGCACAAACGCCACAGCCACTGCGGGAAGGTGTGCGCTCGCGTGACAATTTGGCGCGAAATTCGGCCTCTCGCCAAATGCGACATTGGCGTCTCGCCAAATGGGGGATGGAGCGGGTCCATTTGGGTGAGGGTCAGCCTCGTCCCATCGGTGCCCGATGTTCAGCTCGTCAATCCCGCCAACGGCCGATGGCGGCGGGCTGTGCAGCGTACGAAGATATAGAGCGATGAGACTCCGGGCGGGGAGTGAGGTCGACAATCGGGAGCACGAGCCACGGGGGCGCGGACGCCGCGCCGCACCCTCGCCGGGGTCCGACCCGGGACGCGAGCTCGCCGAGATCGGTGTCCGCCTGCTGGATGACGCCTACCTGACGTGGTGTAGGGCGGCGCGGGACTCGGAGCTTGCGCTCAGTGCGTGGCGTGAGGACACATGCTGCAGTGACGCGCAGGCGTACTGCGCCTACCGTGCCGCCCTGGAGCGCGAGGATGCCGCAGCTCGCGATCTGGAGCGGCTATCGGAGCTGACGCGTCAATGCCCGGACGCGCTCGCTGCCGGCTAAACGGGCCTCACATAGAATCCCGCGCCGAGTCGAATGAGGCGCTGAGCAGCCCGTGGCGATACCCGAGACACGCTATACGCGCAGCGGGGACGTACACATCGCCTATCAGGTGTTCGGCTCGGGGGAGATCGATCTTGTACTCATCCCGGGCTATGTCGCGCACGTGGAGCTGGTCTGGGAGCACGCTCCGGCCGCGCGGTTCCTCGAGCGGCTGGGCTCGTTCGCGAGGGTCATAACGTTCGACCGCCGCGGCTCCGGCCTGTCGGACCGCGTTATCGAGCCTCCAACGCTCGAAGAGCGGATGGACGACGTGCGGGCGGTGATGGACGCCGCGAACTGCGAGCGGGCTGCTCTCGTGGGCCTCTCCGAGGGGGTCGCGATGGGCATCCTGTTCGCGGCCTCCTTCCCGGACCGCGTCCAGGCCCTTGTCTGCAGCGGCGGGATCGCCCGCTCCACCTATGCGGACGATTACCCGTGGGCGAGCCCAGCGGACGCGCTGATCGAATCAGGCGCCGAGCTGTTGCTGCCGACGTTCGGGGATGGATCGATTGTCGAGGTGGCTGCTCCAAGCCAGGCGGAGAACCCGGCCGTCCGAGACTTCTTCGCGAAGATGCAGCGCGCAAGCGCAAGTCCGGGGATGCTGACCGGCCTCGTCCGGGTGTTCTTGGATCTTGACGTCCGCGACGTCGTCCCCAGCGTCCACGTACCGACGCTTGTCCTCCACCGCACGCGCGATCGCCTGGTCAACGTCGGCAACGGCCGATGGCTGGCCGAGCATCTGCCGAACGCCCGTCTCGTCGTGCTCGACGGTGACGACCACGTGCCGTGGTACGAAGGCGTGGACGAGTGGCTGGGGGAGGTCGAGGAGTTCCTCACCGGCTCCCGCACCGCCCCCGATCTCGAACGGATCCTGGCCACCGTCCTTTTCACGGACATCGTCGGTTCGACCCGGACGGCGGCGGAGGTGGGGGATCGCGAGTGGCGGCGCCTCTTGGAGCGCCACTACGAACTCGTCCGTGCCGCGCTCGACCGCTGGCGGGGTCGCGAAGTGAAGGCGATCGGCGATGGCTTCCTCGCCACTTTCGACGGCCCTGCTCGAGGAGTTCGCTGCGCACGCGAGATCACCGCGTCTTCGCGCCCACTCGGGATGCGCGTCCGCGCGGGCCTTCACACCGGGGAGTGCGAGGTGATCGGCGACGACGTCGGGGGGCTGGCGGTCCATATTGCGGCCCGTGTCAGTGCGCTGGCCGGGCCCGACGAGGTACTCGCCTCGCGCACCGTCCGCGACCTGGTTGCCGGCTCCGGAATCGAGTTCGAGCCGCGGGGGCGGCACAGACTCAAGGGAATTCCCGATGAATGGGACATCCTGGCCGTGACCGACGCCTAGCCGCGGGAAGTGAGGTGCTACTGGTCCGGCTCGGCTTCGTCGCCTGCTGGCGGTGAATCAGGCTCGACGGGCGGCTCGGGCTCAGCCTCGGCTGAGGAAGCAGGCTCTGACGCCGGCGCCGCGACGTCGGCTGCTGACGCGGGCGCCGGAGGGGCCGCGGGCACCGCGACCCTGTCCGGGGACGGCGGCGGGGGTGTGCCGGGGAGGACCTTGATGATCCGGTGGCGAAGGACCCCGTCGGTGATCCCCAGGGTGTGGCCAAGCGACTCGAGCAGCGAGGTCGGCCCAGTGAACTGCATCAGGTGGTACTCGGCCTCGGCCTGATGGTCGATCCGGTACGGCGAGGGGGCGTGTTCCCCAGTCCGCGTTGTGGACGATCGAGCCTTCGCCGCCACTCGATTGCGCCCTCGACATCACCGAGGATCTTCGCGCGCCGCTCCTCCTCCACGCCGGTGGAGAGCAGCAGCATCAAGTCGTAGGTCGGTGTCTCGGTGGGCATCGGTGCTTGCCCGGGACGGGCGGCGGACGACTATAGCGGCTGTCAGACTGGGCCGGCCGACAGGACATGACCGAGCAAATCAGACCTTCCGATCGTCGAGCTCCCGAGCCAGACCGCCTGGGGTGAATGGCTCGAGGCTAACCACGCCGACGCCGACGGCGCGTGGCTGAAGTTCGCCAAGAAAGGCACCGGAGTGACGACCGTCACCTACCTCGAGGCCGTCGAGGAAGCGCTCTGCTACGGATGGATCGACGGCCAGGCCGCCGGCCACGACGAGACGTACTACCTGCAGCGCTTCACGCCGAGAAGACGGCGGAGCAACTGGTCGCAGATCAACCGCCAGAAGGCCGAGCGGCTGATCGCCAAGCAGCGTATGAAGCCGGCCGGGCGCCAACAGGTCGAGGCCGCGAAGGCCGACGGCCGCTGGGACGCCGCTTATGACTCGCCGAGCACGGCAACCGTTCCCGAGGACCTGCGAGAGCCCTGGACCAGAACCCGAAGGCCAAGGCCTTCTTCGACACCCTCACAAGCCAGAACCGCTACGCGATCCTCTACCGGATCAACGAAGCCAAACGCCCCGAGACTCGCGCCAAGCGCATCGCGACCTTTGTGCCGATGTGCTCCGACCACAAAACGCTCCACTAAGCGTCAGGCGCTCAGGCCCTGACCCGCGCGCGAATGTCACCCAGCTGATCATCGACCCAATCGCCGGGGTCGCGGGCGGTGACAATTGACCTGAGCCCATCGAGGCGCCGCTGGCGCTCGAACTCGCGGCATCGTCAGCGCCGCGTGGATCGAGTCGGCGAGCTCCTGGATGTCGAACGGGTTCACTGACAGCGCGTACTCGCCCAGCTCCTCGTGTGCGCCCGTGTTCTCGCTCAGGATCGAGACGCCGGCACGCTCGTTGACCATCGGGCCCTCCTTGGCGACGAGGTTCATGCCGTCGAACATCGCGTTGACGATCAGCACGTCGTAGTGCTTGTAGGAGGCGACCGCCTCCTCGAGGTCGTCCCGGAGCTTGAGCTGGATCGGCATCCAGTCTGGCGTTCCGTGGCGGTGGTTGACGACCGCGACCACCGCCTCGATCCGCTCCAGGTACTCGGCGTACTCGGCCACGTCGGTCCTGGACGGCATCAGCTGGGCGATGAAGGTGATCTTCTCCCGGAACTCCGGGTGCTGTTCGAAGAACACGTCAAACGCGCTGAAACCACGCAGCACGTTCTTGCTCAGATCGGCCCGATCGACCCGCAAGATCAGATGGTCGCGGCGGCGGCGGAGCAGCTCTTCCTCGAACTCCTGGACCCGGGGACGCGCGCGCACCGCCTCCACCGCGCGCGCAGTCGATCGGCAGCGGATAGGCGCGCACCCACACTTCGCGGCCCTCGCACCTGACGATGCCGCGCTCGAAGTCGACCTCGAGGCCCATCAGGTCCTCGCAGCACTGCAGGAAGTTGCGGCGGTAGGAGCGGGTGTGGAAGCCGATGATGTCGTTGGCCAGGATCCCGTTGTAGATCTCCTCGCGGATCATCGACGGCAGTACGCGCCACGAGTCGGACTGGCTCCAGGGGATGTGGACGAAGTGGTGGAGCAAGGCGTCCGGGCGCTCCCGCCGGACCAGGCCGGGCAGCGTGTACAGGTGGTAGTCGTGCACCATCACGACGGGATTCTCGATGCCCTCGATCTCCTCCAACACCGCCCGCGCCAGGTCCTCATTGACGACGTTGTAGCCGAACTCAAAGGCCTCGGTCTCGTGACGACGGATGTCCGGCGCGTTCGACAGATCCCACAGGTAGTGCTGGATGAACCACAGCATCGGGTTGGCGATGATGTTGTAGAAGCCGTCGTAGGCCTCCGCGCTCGAAGCGACGAGCTTGACCCGGTACTCGTGGTCGTCGGGCGTCCGCACCGGAAACGGCCGCCCGGAGTGCTGTTCGGCGACGAGCACGTCCTCGTCGGTCATCGCCGAGGCGACCCAGGTCACGTCGCGGTGAGTCGCCAGGCCAATCAGCGCTGTTACGAGGCCGCCAGTACCGCGCCGCACCTCGCCGTCCGGTCCGAACGTCACCGGCCCCCGGTTCGAAACGAGCACCAGCGGGGTTTCAGCCGTCATTCACAGGACAGCGTAGTGGGCGATCACACCTCGAGCTGCTCGAACAGCTCCAACCAGTCGCGCAGCAGGCGCGGCGTCAGGAACCGTTCGCGCGACAGTCTCCTTGCCGGCGCGACCGAGCCACTTGCCCGAGGCCGGGATCGAGCGAGGATCTCGAGCGCGCGCTGGGCGCACTGCTCGACGGTCGAGACCAGAAACCCGGATTCGCCGTCGGTGATCTGGAGCGGGATTCCGCCGACGTCGCCACCGATCAACGGGCGCGCCTTCCAGATCGCCTCGGTCACGGTCAGCCCGAATCCCTCGCGTGTGGACTTCTGAATCACCACGTCGCAGTGTGACTGGAACGCGTTGACTTCGATCGCGCCGACGTTGTTCAGGTTGTTGAGGATGTGGATGTCAGGGTCGCCGTCGGCGTGGGCGACGGTCGCGTTGAAGTAGTCCCATCCCTCGGGATCATCGGTCGCCATCGAGCCGACGAGCGCCAGTTGGATCTCGGGAACCTGCGCCTTGACGATTCGATAGGCGTCGATCACGCCGAGAGGGTCCTTCCAGGGATCGAACCGAGAACCTGGCACAGCAGCGGACGGTCGACGTCGATCCCGAACTGCTGGCAGATGTAAACGGCATCATCGGGGGAGAAGGCCATGTTCTTCGGCGCCAGCGGATCGATCGCCGGCGGAATGATGTGGGAGCGTCCGTCCATGCCCGCCGGGCACGTACTGCTCCATGTGGAAAACCGTTGCGGGATACGGCTCGAGGTACGGGCTCGAGGCGCTCGAGCGTGGCGGATTGGGAGTCGAGAGGTCGATGTGACATCGCCAGACCCAGGTCCGAGCCTTCCCAGGCACCAAGGAGGGACCGCCGCAGGCTGGGGGTCGTGAACGATGCACAGGTCCCAGCCGTCGGACATCTGCGAGGCGTTGATCTCGTTGTAGCGAAGCCAAGTTGCCCACTGCTCCTCGCTCAGATCCTGAGGATTGCCCTGTAGCGAGTTGTGCATGATCTTGGTCGCGTTGAAGAACTCCTCGCGTCCGTAGATCACATCCCATTCGCACTCGAGCCCGACGTCGATCATCAGTGGTACGAGCGTCATCAAGATCTCCGCGACGCCGCCGCCGAAGGATGTCGCCGAGAGATGGAGGACGCGCTTGCCCTTCAGGCGCTCGGCCCGCTCGCGGATCTCGTCGATCAGCTCACGGCCAGAGATGCTCTGGTAGTCAGCGAGACTTTTTTGGGCGACGGCGACGGGTTGGAGCATTAGAAATCCTGAAGGCGATGGGCGGCGGGACGATATCGCCCGCGGGCCGCGCTGACCCATCGGCCGATTCCCGGCGGGTGTCAACCCGGGAGCTCGAGCGTAAACACGGTGTTGCCCGGAGCCGACTGGACCGACAGCCGGCCCGCCATCCGCTCGGCCAGCTCGGATGCGATCGCCAGACCGAGACCCGAGCCCTGCGCATCGTCGGCCGTGAAGAACGGCTCGAAGATCCGCTGCATCGCCGTCTCCTCGATGCCGTTGCCGTTGTCCCGCACGGCGATCCTGCACGTGGCCGTTCGATCGCCCTGCGGTCACGACGATCCTGGTACCCGAGGGCGTGTGCACGAGGGCGTTTTCGAGCATGATGCGCATGATCTGTGCGACTCGGACCGGGTCGCAGTGCGCCTCGATCGCGCCGGTTATCAGCCGCAGCTCGAGGTGGGAGTCATGCTGGGCCAGCGATGGCTCGAACTCCCCTGAGACTGAGCGGGTCAGCTCGCTCAGGTCAACCTGCTCCTCGCGCAGCTCGAGCGAGCCCGCCTCGAGTCTCGAGAGGTCGAGGAGGTCAACTGACAGCTTTCGCAACCGCTCCGTTTGGTCTCGGACCTGGTCGAGGAAGCGGCGGCGCGTCTCCGGGTCGAGCTCATCGTCCTCGAGCAGCTCGACGAAGCCACCGAGCGAAAAGATCGGAGTTCGTAGCTCGTGCGAGGCGGTGGCGATGAATTTCTCCCGGGCGGACTCGAGCTGCGCGAGCTGCCGTTGCATGTCATTGAACGTCACTGCGAGCTGTCCCAGCTCGTCGCTCGAGTCGACCGGGATCGGGTAGCTGAAGTTCCCGGCCGCGACCTGCTCGGCCGCAAGCTCGAGCCGCTTCACACGCCACGTCAGCCAGCGGGCGACGAGGTATCCGCCGATCAGCGCCAGCAACAGCGCGATGCCGCCGGCAGCCAGAATCTCCCCACGCACAGTTGAGACGTTGTGGACGACGTCGGACACCGAGGAGGAGTAGACGATCACCTCGCCGGTGCCGTTGGAAATCACCGGATAGGCGGCCTCGGCGAACGTTCCGGTGCCTGGGGGAGATTCAGTTCCGGTCTCGAGCTTGCCCGACTGCGCGGCGCGGAACGCCAGCGGGAACGCCAGTCCCCCGGTCGCCTGCGGATTTGAGTTGGCGGCCGGAACGAGCTGGGGCTCGCTGCCGACACGGTCGACGTACATGACCGTGACGTTGTTCCCGGACTTGAGCGCCGCGGTGTTGACCCGCTCCTGCACGGTCGAAGCCGTCTCGTGGCCGCCGACTGTGCTCTTGATCGGTGCCGAGTATGTTCGCGCCGACGTTGCGAGTGCGCTGAGCTTCTCGTCCAGCAGCCGGTTTTGGAGCCCCGGCGCGACGTACGTGTACAGCGCGGCAATCGCGACGAACGTGATCGCGAAGAACACAAGCGCCAAGCGGTTGCGCAGCGAATGCACTTAGTGGCCCCAGACGCTACGGCTCGTAGTCCCTGAACCGGTAGCCGACGCCTCGGACGGTGAACAGGTACTCAGGATCCTTCGGGTCACGCTCCACCTTCTCGCGAAGGTGACGGATATGGACGTCGATCGTCCTCGGATCCCGGTACGCCGAATCGCCCCAGATCCGCTGCAGCAGCATGTCGCGCGTGAACACCCTGCCCGGGCTGTGGGCGAGCGCCGCCAGAATCTCGAACTCGACGTAGGTGAGCTGTGCCTCGTCCCCTCGGATCCGCACGCTCCGCTTGCCGAAGTCGATCCTCATCTCCCGTACCTCGAGCGGCGGGGCCTGATCGCCGTCCGTCTCCGCAGGGCGCGTCATTTCCGCGCGGCGCAGCGCGGCCTTGATCCGGCTCGAGAACTCCCGCAGCGAGAACGGCTTCGTGATGTAGTCATCGGCGCCGAGCTCCAGCCCAACGACCTTGTCGATCTCCTCCGACTTCGCCGTCAGCATGATGATGGGCACCGAGCTGCGGGTCCGCAGCCGGCGGCACACTTCGAGGCCGTCGATCTTCGGCAGCATCAGATCAAGCACCACGAGATCGAACTGCTGCTCGTCGAAGCGATCCAGTGCCTGGCGCCCGTCGGTGGCCTGCACCACCTCGTAGCCCTCCTTGCGCAGCGGATAGGAGAGCAGCGTTTGGATCGACTGCTCATCGTCCACGAGCAGGATGCGCGCTAAATGATCGGTGGCCAATTTCTCTCCTGTTAGGAGGAAAAGAGTACGACCTGTCTTCGTGGAGTCCTCGACGCGGGCTAACCTTCCCAGGCCGATGCTCGATCCGCGGATCTACCGCATGGGTCTGGTCGCGGTCGTGTTGGCTGTGATCGTGTTCGCGTTCTCGTTGCAACAGCAACGCGGTTCGTTGACCTCCACGCTCGCGCCTGACGCGTTCGGCGGCCAGAACGCTTACGCGGACACCATCAACATCTCAAGCCACTTCCCGCAGCGGCGGGCAGGCTCCGCGAATGACGGGGCGATCGCCGCCGAGATCGCCCAACGGCTTCATCGGGATGGCTTCGCCATCTCGACCCCCTCGTTCAGCGCTCCTACCCCCGACGGTATGAGGACGCTCGAGAACGTGGTCGCGGTCCGCAGCGGCATGACGAGCGGCACGATCGTCGTGCTCGCACACCGCGACGCGTCGAGCTCCCCTGACAGAGCCGGCGCGTCCGGGACGGGCGTGCTGCTCGGCCTCGGCAGCGTGCTCTCCGGCGAGACGCTCAACCACACGATCGTGCTCGCGTCCACGAGCGGGTCAGCGGGGGCGGCGGGGGCTAACGAGCTGATCCGCTCCCTGCCGGGTCCGATCGACGCGGTGCTCGCAATGGGGGACATGTCGGGGACGACGATGCACGAGCCGTTGGTCGTGCCTTGGTCGACCGGTCAGCAGCTGGCGCCCCCGATTCTGCGTAACACGGTCGCTGCCGCGGTCTCATCCCAGACCGGGCTGTCGGCTGGATCGTCGAGCCTGACTGGCGATTTCGCCCACCTCGCGTTCCCGTTCACCGTCTCTGAGCAGGGTCCATTCGACTCCAGCGGCATATCGGCCGTGCTGCTGTCCTCATCGGGTGAGCTCGGAGCGCCGAACAAGGAGGTCCCGAGCGCCGGCGAGATCAACCAGTTCGGGCGTACGGCGCTCGCAACCATCGACGCGCTGGATGCGGGCGCCCAGGTATCCGCGCCGTCCGCCTACCTTCAGATAGCCGGCAACGTGATTCCGGCGTGGGCGGTCAAGGTACTCGTGCTCGCCTTGATCCTGCCGGTGCTGATGACAACGATCGACGGCTTCGCGCGAGCGAGGCGACGCAGGCACGCGGTCGGGCGATGGATGGTGTGGGTTCTCTTGGCTGCGGTTCCCTTCGCGGTCGCCGTCGCGATCGTGCTGCTGGCCAAGTTGACGGGACTGATCAGCGGGATCGCCCCACCGGCGCCGACCGCGTCCGGGGCTGTGCCGCTCCATGCCGGCGGTATCGCACTACTGGCAGTGCTCCTCGCCGTGATCGTGGTGCCGCTGGTCTGGATCCGCCGCTCTGGACGAGCCGCGTCCGGCCGCGACGCGAGCGGTAACCCGGGTGCCGCCGCGGCGCTTTTGATTGTCATGTGCGCCACCACGATCGCGGTATGGGTGAAGAACCCGTTTGCCGCCGCGCTGCTCGTCCCGGCACTTCACGCTTGGATGTGGGCCGTCGCTCCCGACGTACGGATGCACCCGTCGGCGCGGCTCGGGCTCGTGCTCCTGGGCCTGGTCCCGCCAGCCCTGGTGATCCTCTATTACATGACGACGCTGTCGTACAACCCGATCAGCCTGGCGTGGTCAGTGGTCCTGACGCTCGCGGGCGGCCAGCTCACCGCGCTCCAGGCTCTGCTGTGGAGCGTCGCGCTCGGAAGCGCGGTGAGCGTGTTCGGGATCGCGGCATGGGGCGTGCGCAGGATTCCCGTGCACGAAGAGGTTCCGGTCACGGTGCGCGGACCCGTCACCTACGCCGGTCCCGGCTCGCTCGGAGGCACGGAGTCCGCGCTCGAGCGTCCGCCCCCGGCACTCCGACGGTAGTCGTTTGACGCGGCTCACGCGAAGCGCCAGCCTTTGGGCGGCATGAGGCGCCTCGTTCGCGACATCTCGTTCGTGCTGATGATCTCGGGCGTTCTGCTGCTGGCCGACGCGGGCGTGACGCTGCTCTGGCAGGAGCCGCTGACAGCGGTCGTGGCGCTGATCAAGCGCTCCGAGGTCAGCAAGCGCTTCCTCTCGTACCGGAACGAGCCGCTTTCGCCGCTCGAGCAGCAGACGGTCGCGAGCCTCAGATCGCAGCAGCAGCGAATCGCCTTCTTATCCCGGCAGGAGCGCCGCGAGGTGAAGACCGGCGACGCGATCGGCACGCTCCAGATGCCAAAGGTCGGCGCGACCTACACGATCGTCCAGGGAACTGACGACAACACGCTCCAGAAGGGTCCGGGGCACTACCCCCAGACCGCGTTTCCAGGGGTCGGTCAGACAGTCGCGATCGCCGGCCATCGCACCACGTACCTGGCCCCGTTTCGCAACATCGACCGCATGAACCGCGGCGACACGATCGTTCTCACGATGCGCTACGCGAAGTTCACCTACATCGTCGAGCACCACCAGGTGGTCGCCCCCAACGCGTGGTGGATCACGCGCAACCATGGGTACGACAGGCTCGTGCTCTCCGCCTGCAATCCGCTCTACAGCGCCTCTCAGCGGATCGTCGTTTTTGCACGGCTTCAGACCGCCCAAGCACTTGGCCCTGCAACGTAAAACCAGGACTAGGGTCAAGACCCTATCGAGCGACCGGTGGGCATCGCCGATTCTTGTCGGTAATGAGCGTCACCGTCCCAAAACGAAGTGGAATCCCCATGGATGAGAAAGTCGCAGATCTGAGAGACCGGATCGCGCGAGGCGAGTACGAAGTCGATCCGCACGCGGTCGCCGAGGCGATCGTGCGGCGGTTGCGGGAGCGCGCGCTGGCGCGCGCGGCGCTGAACCGCGAGCTGCCCGTGGATCTCGATCGGCCTCAGAAGGAATGCTCGTACCCGGCCAGGGACTCATCCGCGTCGGTGAATGAGACGCTCGCCGGACCGTCAACCACACGGCCGATCCACGTGAGGCCCGCTCCGCTCGCCCATGTGGCGCTGGTCGCCTCGACGATCTCCCGCGCATTGCGCGGGATGCAGGCGCACAGCTCGTAGTCCTCACCCGCCGTCGCCGCCAGCCGAGCCGGCGCCCCCCCAGCTGATCGGCGACCGCCTTCGCGGCGGGGCCGATCGGCAGCGCCGACAGCGACAGTTCGAGCGCGACTCCGCTCCGCTTCGCCAGGTGGCCGGCGTCCGTCGCGAGACCGTCTGACAGGTCGATCATCGCCCGCGCTCCCGCGGCCGCTAGCGAGCGACCTTCGGCCAGCCTCGGCTCGGGCCGCGCGTAGCGTTCGCGGACGTGCTTGTCGGGAGCGGCGGCCCGGCCTTCCACGACCGCAAGCCCCGCGCCGGCGTCGCCAAGCGTCCCCGTCACGCAAACGAGGTCGCCGGGCCTCGCGCCATCGCGTCCAACCAACTCGACGGGGTCGTCCGCCCACCCGACGACGGTGAACGACGCAGTCAGCGCGTCCGCGCGCGTGACGTCCCCGCCGGCGAGCGTCACGCCGCATCGAGAAGCGAGGGCCGACGCGCCGGACGCCAGCTCGAGCGCTTCAGTGGACCCGAGCCCTGCCGGCAGTCCCAGCGCGAGGTAGGCCTCGCCCGGCTCGGCACCCATCGCGGCGAGGTCCGACAGCGCCGCCGCCAATGCCCGATGCCCGATCTCCTCCATCGACAGCTGCCCGACGCGGAAATGAACGCCGTCGACCATCATGTCGACGGAGGTCACCGAGTACGGCCGCGCCCGTACGACCGCGGCGTCGTCGCCCATCCACCGAACGACGCGAGAACCTTTTGCCGGTCGGGCGAGGACCTGCTCGAGCGCCTCGATCAGCTCGAGCTCCCGCACCCCTCCCGCTACTTGTGCCGGTAGACGATGCGCGCGCGGTCGAGGTCGTAGGGCGAGAGCTCCACGCGGACCCGATCGCCGGGGAGGATGCGAATTCGGAAGCGGCGCATCTTGCCCGCCACGTGCCCCAAGACCGTCCGGTCCATGTTGTCGAGCTTCACCCGGAACATCGCATTCGGCAAGGCCTCGACAACCTCTCCCTCCAGCTCGACCTTTTCTTCCTTCGGCATCGACGGGCGAGTCTAGTGCCTCTTGCCGCTACCGCCGCCGTTGCCACCATTGCCCGTCCCGGGAAGGTGGCCGTTGCCGAAGCCGGCCGGCGGGGTCCCGGTGCCACCGCTCCTCGATCTGCCCGGCTTGGGGACCTTTGGTGCGGCCTGAGGGGGCTTGGCGAACAGCTTCGGGTTGTTGTAGGGATTGACCCCGCCACCGCCGTTTCCGTTTCCGTTTCCGTTTGCGCTGCTGCTGATCGGCGCCCCCGCTTGTGAGTGCGGGCCGACGAAAGCGGTGCCGTGCCACGGAGTGCTGGGCGCCGTCCAGTCGCCGCAGTAGCTGCCGATCGCGCTGGTCATGTAGTCGTGCCAGATCGGAGCCGCGACGGAGCCGCCGAAGCCGACGTATGCGTTGTTGTTGTTCGGGTAGCCGACCCACACGGCCGTCGAGAGCTTGGGCGTGTAGCCGACGAACCAGGCGTTGGACTCGTTCTCGGCCGTCCCGGTCTTCCCGGCCGCCGGGCAGCTGAGACCCTCGCCGTATGCCGTCCCGCCGGGGCTGTTCAAAACCCCCTTGAGGACCGTGGTCGCCTCGTAGGTCTCCGGGTAGCTGAACACGCGATTTCCCTGCTCGTTACCCAGGTTGACCACGCTGTGGTCGGGGAATACGACGTGGTCGATCGCGGTCACGGGCATGTGCGTGCCCCCGTTGGCGATCGTCCCGTACGCGTCTGCCATCTCGAGCGTGGTGACGCCGTACCGCATCCCGCCGATGACCTCGGCGGGGTTGCCATCGAGGCCGGTCGTGATCCCCATCGCATGCGCCGTCTGGTCGAACTTGTCCATGCCTTCGTCGACCGCGAGCTGGGCGAACACGGTGTTGTCCGAGACGACCGTCGCCTTCTGGATGCTGATCGTGCCCGCGTACGACTGCTCGGCGGTGTGAACCGAGTACGACGGGTAGCCCGGGAGCCAGCCGGCCGCGAGATAGTGCGAGTTGTAGAAGGTCTGGTTCGGGTCGCCGTTGTAGTCGTGGATCAGCGTCATCAGGGCGAACACCTTGGCCGACGAGCCCGGCTGTCGCTGGCCCTCGGTCGCGTAGTCGAAGCTCGTCTGGCTGTACTGCGAGGTGTTGGCGAACGCGAGGACGTGCCCGTTGGTCGGGTCGACCGAGCTCAGTGACGCCGCCGGCTGCCCCGGGCCGCCCTCGTGGGAATCGACTGCCTGTTGCGCGAGCTGCTCGTCGTGGAGGTTGATGGTCGAGTAGATCTTGAGCCCGCCCTCGTCGACTTTCGCGCAGAAGTCCGTGAATGCCTGGTGCGGACAGAAGCGCCGGTGCAGCTGCTGGACGATGTAGTCGAACACGTATGGCTGCTGATGGATGTCGAAGTTGTAGTTGCGGTTCACGCCGAGCGACTCGGCATTGGCCCGCCCGGCCTGTTCCTGGGTGATGTAGCCGGACTTGACCATCGCCTGGAGCACGTTCCAGCGACGCTGGCGTGCAGACGCGGGATCGAGGAACGGGTTGTAATCCGAAGGTGCCTGGGGCAGGCCCGCCAGTAACGCGGACTGCGCGAGGTCGAGCTGCCCTACCGGTTTGTTGAAAAACACCTGCGCGGCCGCGCCCACTCCGTAAGCCGTTTGCCCCCCGACAGTTCCGTACGGGACATCGTTGAGGTACTGCTTCAGGATCCAGTCGCGGTTGTGCTTCTTGTACAGCTCCTGCGCGAGCTTGGCCTGGACGATCTTGTAGTGCAGGTTGTGGTTGCTGACCTTCTTCAGGTACAGGTTGTCGATCAGCTGCATCGTCAGTGTCGAGGCGCCCTGTAGCTTGCTGCCGCCGAACAGGTCCTTGATCGCCGCGCGCATGATCCCCTGATAGTCGAGCGCGCCGTGCTGGTAGAAGCGACGATCCTCGATCGCGATCGTCGCGTGCTTGAGCACCGTTGGGATCCGGTTGCTGTTGACCGGAACGCGCAGGTTGGGCGAACGGATGTAGCCGAGCGAGGTGCCGTCCGAGGCGAATACCTGGGAGAGCGACCCTGCGGTTCTCGCCGGCAGATCGCCGATGCTCGGAGCCGAGTCAGCCACAGCGGTGACCCAGCCCGCCACGGCAAGCGCGCCGAGCGCGATCGCGCAGCCCGTCAGGACCACGCCCATGACGACCACCCGTTGTACGGGGTGTCCGCGATGACGCCGGCGGCGCCGTTGTCGCTCACGTCGGCTCAAGGAATCGTTCCGTGGATAGACGGCATCGCGGTACGGCGTGCCGTCCCGCCAGTGTAACCGTAGGGGTCTTTCGGGCCGCTGCTTCCGGGTCCTTCAACTCTTCTCGCGTACGATCTGCTCGCGCGTGGCCTCGAGCGTGGCCGACATCGTCACTCCGCCTGAAACCGCCGCCCCGCGGGAGCCCGGACGTCTGTCGCCTCGACCCCCCGAGTCGTCCCCATTCCGCGTTGCATGGCGGGCGCTCTGGACCTCGCGGATCGTCGTGTTGGTGGCGGGCGTCCTGGGTGTGCTCCAGATCGGCCAGGACCAGCTGGCCGCGTACAACTACGACCAGATCGGCCTGACCAGGCCATTCGGCTATTTCGGCAACCTGCTCGTCTCCCCACTGGCCCGCTGGGACTCGACGTGGTATCTGACGATCGCCCAGAACGGCTACGGCGGTCAGGCGCTCCGGACGACCTTCTTCCCGCTCTACCCCCTGATCGTCCGCGGCGTCGGTGTTGTCATCCACTCCGACCTGATTGCCGGGGTGCTCATATCCGTGGTCTGCTTCGCGATCGGGTTGACCCTGCTGTACCGCCTCGTGGCGCTCGAGCTCGACGACGAGCGCGCCCGCATCTGCGTCACGCTCGTCGCATTCTTCCCGGTCGCCTACTACTTCTCGGCGGTGTACACCGAGTCGCTGTTCCTGGCACTTTCGGTCGGGTGCATCTACCAGGCACGGCGCGGGCGGTGGGCGTCGGCCTGCGTGCTCGGAGCGCTGGCCGCGGCGTCGCGGAACAGCGGCGTCGTGTTGGTGGTGCCGATCGTGCTGCTGTTCCTCTACGGCCCGCGCGCCGACCGGCCGCCGCCCGCCCTCCGAGGACGACGCCTCCGAGACCGCCTGAGGCCCGTGCACCCGATCCGCCCGCAGCTCGCATGGGTGCTGCTAATCCCGGCTGGACTCGGCGCCTACCTCCTGTTCCTCGCGCTCAGCACGGGCGACGGCCTGACGCCCTTCACGCAGGAGCATTTCTGGTTCCACCACTTCGACGGCCCGTTCGTCGGTGCCTGGGACGGGGCGGTCGCCGCCTGGGACGGGCTCCGTCAGCTGATTCACGGGAGCAAGACGCCGGTCTACTTCCACAAGGCCGCCGGCGACCCGTTCGTCAACGCCGGCCAGAACCTGATGCTGTTCGCCTTCCTCATCCTCGGCGCCGCCGCGCTCGTCGGTGCGCTCAGGCGTCTGCCGTTCGCTTATGCGGCGTACGCGCTGGTTGCGCTCGCACTGCCGCTGTCCTCGCCGGTGATCCCCCAACCGCTTCAGTCGCTCCCGCGGTACGAGATGGTGGTCTTCCCCCTGTTCATGTGGGGCGCCACGTGGGTCCACCGGCGGCAGATCTCGACTCAGACCGTCGCCTGCTTCGCCGTGCTCCTCGGCCTGTTGACGGCCGAGTTCGCGACCTGGCGGTTCGTCGCTTGAAGGCGCTTCTGCTGGACGCGCTCGGCACGCTGGTCGCGCTCGAGCCGCCGGCGCCGAGGCTGCGCCGCAACCTGGCCGAGCGATGCGGGATCGAGATCTCCGGCGCTGAGGCCGAGACGGCGATCGCCGCGGAGATCGGCTATTACCGCGCCCATCTCGACGAGGGCCGCGACGCCGCGAGTCTCGCCGACCTTCGCCGCCGCTGCGCCGCCGCGCTACGCGAGGCGCTTCCGCCCCGCGCGCGGCCGAGCGACCCGGACGCAGCGTTGCGAACGCTGCTCGCGTCGCTGCGGTTCCACGCGTTCGACGATGCTCGCCCGGCGCTCGAGGCCGCGCGAGCGCGAGACCTACGCGTGGTCGTGGTCTCCAACTGGGACTGCTCGCTCCCGGACGTGCTCGAATGGATCGGGCTGGCTCCGGCGCTCGACGGTATCGTCAGCTCCGCCGTCGTTGGAGCGCGCAAGCCTTCGCGTGCGATCTTCGAGCGGGCGCTGCTGATCGCCGGTGTGCCCGCGGGTGACACGATCCATGTCGGCGACAGCCTGGTCGAGGACGTGGAGGGCGCCCGGGCGGCGGGAATCGAACCGGTCCTAATCTCACGAGACGGGACCCCGGGGCCGCCCGGTGTCCGGACGATCGGGAGCTTGTCTGAGTTGGGCGACGCACTTACACAGCCGCCGCGCGGCCCCCGCGCCCGCGAACCCTAACCTTGATCCGGCCGATGGCCAGCATCCCGCCGCCCACAACCGAAGTCCCGCCGCCTTCGCCCCCGCCCGGGAGCAGCAGCCGCGCCAGGACGGACCGGACTGGCGTGTCTGGATTGCTCCCGCCGCCGTCGCCGCGGGACTCGCGGGCGGCGCGGTCGGCGCATCGCTCGTTGCGGCGGTTGGCGGCGCAACGGGCTCGAGCGTATCCCACCCGCCGCCCGCCGTGACCCTGATCGGGGACCTCGTGTTCGACCTGTCGTTCGTCGGCGCGGCGCTCTATTTCGCAGCGCTCCACGGCCGTCCACGCGCGGCAGACTTCGGCTTTCGGCGCATCTCTCTAAAGCTCGCCGCGGCATCCGTCCTGATCGCGGGGATCAGCTACTACGTGATCACCGCGCTCTACAGCTCGCTGGTTCGCCTGCACGGGAATGACAAGCTGCCCAGCGAGCTGGGGGTCGGGAAGAGCACGGTCGCGCTCGCCGCCGCGGGACTGTTCGTCTGCGTGATCGCGCCGATCGCCGAGGAGTTCTTCTTCCGAGGTTTCCTGTTCGGCGTGCTACGCCGGATGCGGATCGAGATCGCCGGCCGTCAGCTCGGGCCATGGGTCGCGGCGGTGCTGACCGGGATCCTGTTCGGGCTCGCTCATACCGGATCTGCGTCCTCGCAGTACCTGATCCCGCTGGGATTCCTCGGCTTCGTGTTGTGTCTCGTGCGGTGGAAGACCGGGTCCCTCTATCCATGCATCGCGCTTCATTCGATCAACAACTCGCTCGCCCTCGGGCTCAACCAGCTGGGGTGGAGAGGGGTGTTCGAGATCGGGGGGCTGATCGTTGGTTCGCTGCTCGTGATCGCGGCTCTTACAGGACCCCTTTCACGTGACAGCGGGCGAGCCTGGTTTACTGCCGCCTAACCGATGGCCGGACTGAGACGATTTTTGATCGCGGCGGTGGGTGCGATCGCCGCGACCGGAGTGATCGCGGCGACCGCAACGGCTGCGACGACCGCCACGCCCGCGAGCGGCGCGATTGCGCTGTATCTGAAAGACGCCTTCGCGCTCGGCCCTCAGCAGGTGACGATTCCGAACAGAGCGGTCAAGGTCGAAGGGATCGTGCGCCCGTACGTCGCGGGCCAGTGGGTCAAGCTGAAGGTCTACCTCGGAAACCGTCTGCTCCACACCTATGGCGTGCGGGTCCGGCCATCGTCGGGCGCCAAGTACGGCACGGTCACCTACCGAGTCAAGACCCCCGCGTCGGGCAACGTCAGCGTCGTCGTCTCGCACGCGGCAAACGCCGCGCAGGCGGCGTTCAGTTCGCGCCAGCGTTTCACCGCATTGGATCCCAACGCCGGCTTCGGCGCCAGCGGTCAATTCGTGCGGCTGATCCAGCAGCGGCTGTCGGTGCTCCACTTGTACGTCCCGCAGAGCGGTGTGTACGACCAGGGCACGGGCCTGGCGCTCGACGCCTACCACCGCCTGCTCCGCTGGGGCACCTACCAGACGCTCGACTCCCGCACCGTGAACGCGCTTCTGGACGGCACGGGCCAGTTCCCGATCCGGTATGCCGGCGACGGCAGGCACGCGGAGGGAAACCTGTCGCTCCAGCTTCTGGCCCTCGCCGACGGGTCGCACGTGACCTGGATCCTGCCGATCAGCTCGGGCAAGCCGTCGACCCCGACCGTGCTCGGTCGCTTCCACGTTTATCGGCGCGTCGCCGGCTACCTGCCCGACGGCATGTACTACTCGAGCTTCTTCTACACCGGCTACGCGATCCACGGCTACAACCCCGCGCCGGATTACCCCGCGAGCCACGGGTGCATGCGCCTGCCGATTGCCGACGCGATCGCGGTCTACAACTGGCTCGCGATGGGCGACGCGGTCGACGTCTACTACTAGCGCTAACTGAGTCCGCGCGTGTAGCGCGCCAGGAAGCCGAGACCGATTCCATACACGAGTAGGCCCAGCACGATCGGCAGTCCGCGCACGGCCCAGGCGTTGGTCGAGTGGACGAACGAACGGAATGGCGAGGTCAGCGCCCTGGCGGCGCCGTCGATGAACGCTCGCGGCTGGGAATGGTGGACTGCCGCGGGTACGGCGGTGGTCGTACCGCCGACCAGCTCTGATTGCTGGTGCTGAGAGCCCGCGGCGGCCTCGTCGTGGACGAACATCACGAACGACGCGAGCAGAAGCGCCGAGCTAATGAGCGCAGCCCACACCAGCAGACGATGGATCACACCGCACGTATCGGCTGCGGCTCGCTCTAGCATGACCCGCCAGCCCTTGTCTCTCGACACCCATACAACCGCTCGCTCGCGCCTGATCACGGAGCTGCGCGAGCACGCGCTCGTGATCGGCGAGGTGGTATTGACGAGCGGCCGGAAAGCTTCGTACCTCGTCGATGCCAAGCGCGCGATTCTTCGGCCCGCAGGATTCGAGGCGCTGGCGGAGCTCGTCGCAGAGCAGGCTCGGGCATGGACGGCGACCGCCGTCGGCGGAATGACAATGGGGGCCGATCCGATCGCGTGCGCCGCACTCGCCGGGGGTGCTGACGTCAAGGCATTCTTCGTCCGCAAGGAGGTCAAGCCGCACGGTCTCGCACGCCGGATCGAGGGGCCGTTGCTGGACGTCGATGACCGCTGCATGCTCGTGGAGGATGTGGTCACGACGGGCGGCTCCACGATCAGAGCGCTCGACGCGCTCCGGGAAGCGGGTCACGAGGTATGCGGCGTACTCGCCATCTGCGACCGGCTGGCCGGCGGTGCCGCCGCGATCGAGGCCGCCGCCGCCGCACCGTTCGTCGCACTCACGACGATCGACGACGTCTATCCCGAGCGTCCAGACCGCTAGAGCCGCGCGGCCGCGTCATGCCCCCGGCAGGAATCGAACCTGCATCCCACGCTTAGGAGGCGTGTGCTCTATCCGTTGAGCTACGAGGGCGCGCAGAGGAGAGTAGACCTCAATTGGCCGCCGCGGCGATCCTGCCGGGATTCCGTCTGCCGATCCGTGCAGGGGTCAGGATTTGTTGATTGGCGGCTTGTTAATCAGGCGTGACAACGCTTCAGGCGTGTGATATTCCGCGATTGTGGAGGACGGATCCCAGCGCTGGCGCGGAACCGGAATGCATAGATGAGCGTCGGCGGTGAGCTGCTTGCCGAGGAGCCGATCGTCGAGGCGGTCGAGCTCTCGGGAGGCGCGATCACCTCGCGCACTCCGCTCGAGCTCTTCTGGCGGCGCTTCCGCCAGGACCGCGTGGCGTTGGTCTCGGCCGGCTTCGTCATCTTCCTGATCATCGTCGCGTTCGCCGCGCCGCTGGTGGTGAGCATCCTTGGCCTACAGGGGCCGTACACACAGAACTCGAACGCGCTCGATGTGTTCGGGAGTGCGACCGGCCCGAGCAGCGCCCACCCACTTGGTGTCGATGAGCTCGGCCGGGACGTCCTCTCGCGGATCATCTACGGGACGCGCGTGTCGCTCGAGGTCGGAATCATCGGCACCGCGATCGCAGCCGTCATCGGGACGATCGTGGGTTTGATCGCGGGCTACTACCGCCGCTGGGCCGACACGCTACTGATGAGGTTGGTCGACGTGTTCCTGGCGTTCCCGGTGCTCGTCCTGGGCCTGGGCATCGGTGCGGCATGTGGCGTGCGCGGGTGCGTGAACATCGGCGGTCACGCGCTGATTCAGCCCGGAATAGCGACCCTGCTGTTCATCATCACGATCTCCAGCTTCACCTACATCGCGCGAATCGTGCGCGGGCAGGTGCTGTCGCTGCGCGAGAGGGAGTTCGTCGACGCGTCGCGCGCGCTGGGCGCTTCGAACAGGCGAATCCTGTTCAGGGAGATCCTGCCCAACGTCGTGACGCCGCTGATCGTCTACTCGAGCCTACTGATTCCTCAGAACATCCTGCTCGAGGCGGGGTTGTCGTTCTTGGGCGTCGGCGTTCGAGACCCGACGGCCAGTTGGGGCGAGATGCTCAACAGAGCATCCAGCACCTTCAACACGACGTGGTGGTACTTCGTCTTCCCGGGGGTTGCGCTGCTCCTGACCGTCCTCGCGTTCAACCTGCTCGGCGACGGGCTGCTGGACGCGCTCAACCCGAGAGGGGATCGATGACTTCAGCGCAAACGCTTGCTCAACGGAGCGTCACCCAACGCTCCGTTTCAATCAACCACAGGAGGAATAAATGAGGACCCGTCCACACCCCGTGCTCGGCGCGTTGATGGCGCTGCTGCTGGGGGTCGTCGTGGCTGCCTGCGGCTCGAGTTCCAGCCCGAGCTCGAGCTCGAGCTCGGTGAAGATCCCGCTCAAGCCGGTGAGAACCCCGCCGGACAGTCGCTGACCGGGGGAAAGCATGGCGGCAGCCTGACCGTCTACTCGAGTGAGGACTTCGAGCACCTCGACCCGGGCGAGGCGTACTTCGTCCAGGACTACGCGGTCATGTACTCGACCCAGCGGCCGTTGTTCATCTACTCCCCCAACTCGTATTCGCAGCTCGAGCCTGACCTCGCGACCTCGGTTCCGACGATCGCTAACGGCGGCATCACCAACGGCGGCAAGACCGTCACCATCCACATCCAGCACGGAGTCCACTACTCACCGCCTGTCAACCGCGAGGTGACTTCGGCCGACGTCGCGTACGCGATCGAGCGCTCCGCCAGCCCGAATGTCGGCAACGCGTATTTCGCCGGCTACTTCGGCTCGGCCTCGCCGGCGCCGCTCGTCGGCGCGGGAGCGCGAAGTACGCGCGGCGGCCCGATCTCCGGGATCCAGACGGGACAAGTACACGATCGTGTATCCGTTCGACGAAGCCTGGCGGGACCTGTACCGGCACGCTAACGCTCCCGATCTCGGTTCCGGTACCGCGGAATACGCCGGCACCGATGGACAAGCACGCGCGGACGACGTACGGCGCAGTCAGAGGTCGTTCACCGGCCCGTACATGATCAAGAACGACCCGCAAGACCGGCAAGTTCGCCGGGATCGGCTACCAGACGGGGAAGTCGATGACGCTCGTTCGCAACCCGAACTGGAACGCGAACAGCTACGCCGGGGGTTACAGGCCACCGGCGTATCTCGACCAGATCAACATCAACATCGGCGGCGACGCGACCGTGATCGGGCAGCAGGTGGTGAAGGGCTCGCACGCTGTGGAGGAGGACACGCCCGCGCAGTCGATCGTGAAGCTCGCCTACCAGTCCTACCCGTCGCAGATCACGTTCACGGCCGGCGCGGGTGACCACTACATCGCCGTGGACAACCAGCACGGCCCATTCAAGAACGTGAACCTGCGCAGGGCGTTCTGGGCGGCGCTCGACCGTGAGGCGATCGTCAAGGCCCGCGGCGGCCCGCTCGTCGCCGAGCCGATGACGCATTACCTCTATCCGGGCGTCAACGGTTTCGACCAGGCTGGTGGCGCTGCCGGGCCGAACGTCGACTACAACACGAACGTCAACGGCAGTCACACGGTGGCGTGCAAGTACATGAAGGCCGCTGGGTACCCGAACTGCAAGTACACGGGTCCGGGCACAGTCCAGATCGTCGGCGCCAACAACGGCAATGACCCGGCGATGATCGCGATCGACAACGCGGCGCTGCAGAGCCTCGGGTTCAACACGCACGTGTCGGAGGTCGACCAGTCGACCATGTACGCGAAGTACTGCGGCGTCCCCAAGCAGGAGATCGATGCGTGCCCGACGGTTGGGTGGGTGCGTGACTTCGCCGACCCCCTGTCGGTGCTGTTCGTGCCGTTCAACGGCAACGCGATCGTGCCGACGAACAACTCCAACTGGGGTCAGGTCAACACCCCGTCGATCAACGCGGCGATGAACACGGCCGCGCTCGTCGTCAACCCGGCGGCGCGCACACAGGCCTGGGCCAACGTCGACAAGATGCTCGTCGATCAGGCCGTTGCGATCCCCGAGGAGTTCGACAACCAGCCGAACATCGAAAGCAAGGACGTGGCAGGGGTCAACGACCTCTGGAACGTCGGGACGTGGGACTTCGCGTTCACGTCGCTGAAGTAGCGCCCTAGGTGCTTGTGGGCCCCGCTGTCGGCGGGGCCCACAGGCAGCAGCACGGACGGAAGACCAGGCAAATGATCAGATACATCATTCGAAGGCTCTTGTGGGGAGTCGTCCTGCTGATCCTGATCAGCGCGCTGACGTTCCTGTTCTTCCGGATCTTCCCCGCCGCCAACCCTGCCCAGCTGCGTGCGGGACGCAATGCGAGCCCCACGATCATCGCGCACATCAGCGCCGAGCTCGGCCTCAACAAGCCCATCTACACCCAGTTCTGGGTGTACATGAAGAACATCTTCTTCCACTTCAACTTCGGCTACAGCTACTACTCGGGCGCGTCGGTTCTCGGCCTGATCACCAACCGCCTGCCGGCCACGCTCTCGCTCACGATCGGCGCGGTTCTGCTCTGGGTGGCGCTCGGGATCCCCGTCGGGATCATCTCGGCGATCAAGCGCCGCACGTTCCTGGACCGGTTCACGATGGGCACTTCGCTCGTGATGGTCTCGATGCCCGTGTTCTGGTTCGCGCTCGTGGTGCTGTACCTGTTCGCCAACGACATCGGCAAGTTCCCCATCCTCCCCGGCGCCAACTCGTACGTGGGCCTGACCGTCGATCCCGGGAAGTGGTTCACCTCATTGATCATGCCCTGGTTCGTGCTCGCGGCCTCTCAGGCCGCGATCTATTCGCGCTTGCTGCGGGGCAACCTCATCGAGGTGATGGGCGAGGACTACATCCGCACCGCGCGGGCGAAAGGCCTGCCCGAGCGTCGCGTGATCTGGAAGCACGGCGTTCGCTCGGCGATCACTCCGGTCGTCACCGTGCTGGGGATTGACATCGGTGTTTTGCTCGGGGGGGCGGTGCTCACGGAGACCGTGTTCGACATTCCGGGCATCGGGAGGTTGAACTACGACGCGATCCTCCATTCCGATTTCCTCGTGGTCCAGGGCACGGTGTTGCTGGCGGCTATGTTCATCATCGTGTTCAACCTGCTCGTCGACATCGGCTACGCCTACCTCGATCCAAGAGTGCGGTACTCCTGATGGCGGAACCCCTGCTCGAGGTCGAGGACCTGCGCGTCACGTTCTCGACCGAGGACGGGATCGTGCACGCGGTCGACGGCATCTCGTACTCGATCGACGCGGGTCAGACGCTCGGGATCGTGGGTGAGTCGGGCTCGGGGAAGACCGTCTCGTCGCTCACGGCTCTCGGCCTGACCAAGCTCCAGGGAGCGGAGGTCACCGGCAGCATCCGCTTCGAGGGCAGGGACCTCGTCGCGATGAGCGACGACGAGCTGCGCAAGATCCGCGGCGACGACATCGCGATGATCTTCCAAGATCCGCTCTCGTCGCTGCATCCGTTCTACAAGGTGGGGTCGCAGCTGACCGAGGCGATCTTGACCCATCGCAATGTCTCCAGATCCGCCGCTCGTGATCGTGCGATCGACCTGCTCGAGCTCGTCGGGATCCCGGACCCCCACCGCCGCGTCGACCAGTACCCACACGAGTTCTCGGGCGGGATGCGCCAGCGGGTGATGATCGCGATGGCGCTTGCCAACGAGCCGAAGCTGCTGTTCGCCGACGAGCCGACGACGGCGCTCGACGTGACCGTCCAGGCCCAGATCCTCGAGCTGCTCGAGGAGCTCCAGAGCCGGCTCGGGATGGCGATCATCATGATCACCCACGACCTCGGCGTCGTGGCCGAGATCACCAACGAGATCTGCGTGATGTACGCGGGGCGGATCGTCGAGCGCGCGAGTACGGAGGTGATCTTCGCGGCACCTCAGCACCCGTACACCTGGGGCCTGCTGAAGTCGATCCCGCGCCTCACCGGCCCGCGCGACGAGGAGCTCGCCCCCATCTCCGGCCGACCGCCGAGCCTGATCAACCGGCCGTCGGGCTGCTTCTTTCACCCGCGGTGCCCATACGTGCGGGAGAAGCACAAGCACGAGGACCCACGCCTCAAACCCGCGGGCGACGCCGGCCACGAGGTTGCTTGCTTGCTCGAATCCTCAACTCGGAGCGCGATCTGGCGAGGCCTGCAAGCTGGGGATTCGCCAGCCTCGCTCCGTCACATCGCGGAACCTGTCAGCGCCGCACGCTCCGCGACGGCAGAGCGTTCTGTGACGGGGGAGGCTGGTGAATGACCAGCGTCTCGGACACCCCATTGATCGAGGTCCGCCACCTCGTGAAGCACTTTCCCATCACCCGCGGGATCGTGTTTCAGCGCAAGATCGGCGCGGTCAAGGCGGTCGACGACGTCTCGTTCGACGTCCAGCGAGGCGAGACGCTGGGAATCGTCGGCGAGACCGGCTGCGGAAAGAGCACGACGGCCAAGCTGCTGGTTCGACTGCTCGACCCGACTTCGGGCCAGATCGTGTTCGAGGGCCAAGACGTCGCCCAGCGAAAGGGCGACGAGCTCAGGGCGCTGCACCGCCAGATGCAGATGATCTTCCAGGACCCCTACTCGTCGCTTAACCCGCGCAAGACCGTTGGGTCGATCATCGCCGAGCCGTTCGCAATCCACGGGTTGCTGAGCGAGAAGGGCGCGCGCCGCAAGCGCGTCGAGGAATTGATGGACCGCGTGGGACTCAACCCTGAGCATTACAACCGCTACCCGCATGAGTTCTCGGGCGGCCAGCGCCAGCGCATCGGCGTCGCCCGTGCGATCGCCTTGGAGCCGAAGGTACTCGTCGCCGACGAGCCGGTCTCAGCCCTCGACGTTTCGATTCAGGCGCAGGTGCTGAACCTCTTGCGGGAGTTGCAGCGCGAGCTCGGGCTGACGCTGATCTTCATTGCCCACGACCTCAGCGTCGTTCGTCACATGTGCGACCGGGTCGCGGTCATGTACCTGGGCAAGGTGGTCGAGCTGGCGCCGAATGACGCCTTGTACAGCTTTCCTCGCCACCCGTACACGGGCGCCTTGCTCTCGGCGGTCCCGGTTGCCGACCCGTCGCGGTCGCGCGGTAACCGTCAACTGCTGACCGGCGATGTCCCGAGCCCCGCCAACCCGCCATCCGCGTGTCGCTTCCACACCCGTTGCCCGAAGGCTCAGGACATCTGCGCTCGGGAAGAGCCTCCGCTCGAGAGCATGGGCGGCGGCACGATCGCCGCCTGCCACTTCCCCTTGAGCCAGAACGAGGTCAAGGAGCGGATCGCGGCCGCCGCCGCTCAATCCTCAACGTAGAGCGACTCGACCGCCAGCTCGTCGCCGCGCTGGCCCCACAGCTTGATCTCCAGGAAGTCCTGGCGGTAGTTGTCGGGCGCGATCATCGTGAAGCGATCGTCCACCAACTCGCACTGATCGACCGCCAGGTTGGCGAGCTCGGCGGTCACGAGCGCACCCCCGGGGATCAGCGGCACACCCCAGATCAGGGTCATCTCGGCAGCGTTCCCCTGCTCACCGCGCCACGAGCCGATCACCTCGTCGTTGAGGTCAAGCTTCCAGTCCGGGTTTGCGTCTGACACCTCCGAGGTGAAGTCGGCGCGGGACTCGAAGTCGCTCGGGCCGCCGGACGCTTCACGAAACGACACATATCCGAACAGCTCGAAGCCCTCCTCGGTACGGGCCGTGCCAGGGACATAGGTGCGCCCCGCGTACGAGCGGTCGGGGAACCACCGGATCTCCCCGGGCTCGCCGACCTCCTCTCCCTCGGTGTCGATCTCGCGGCACGCGGAGAGGAAATGCTCGGAGAGCGTGTTCGCCCAACGGCCGTAGGGGAGCGTCTCCTGCGGCGGCTCGGCGGCGAAGCTGATCACAAACCTGTCTGTTGGCGGCATCTGGGGCCGGGAGCCTACCGGCGCGACGGATTCAGAACGCGCCGCGGCCCCGGAGCACAGCGGGAACGGTCTTCAGCAGGATCGTGAGGTCCAGGAATACCGACCAGCGCTCGAGGTAGTAGAAGTCGAGTCGCACGAGGTCGTCGAAATCGAGCTCGGCTCGGCCTGACACCTGCCACAGACCCGTGACGCCCGGTAGGACGAGATAGCGTTTCTTGTGCCACTCCTCGAGACGCTCGTAGTCGCGCATCGGGAGGGGGCGGGGCCCCACGAGAGACATCTCCCCGCGGACCACGTTCGCGAGCTGCGGAAGCTCGTCCAGCGAGAAGCGTCGAAGGAACCTGCCGATTCGCGTCAGCCGCGGGTCTTCGCGGATCTTGAACAGCGCCCCCGACTTCTCGTTGAACGACTCGAGGTCGTCCTGGAGCTGGTCGGCGTGCTCGCGCATCGTCCGGAACTTGAAGCAGTCGAACGGCTTGCCCCCGATGCCGGGGCGCACGGAGCGATACAGCACGGGACCGCGTGAGCTGAGCTTGACCGCGATCGCGATCACGAGCAGGAACGGGGACAGCAGCGCGAGCCCGATCGTGCAGAGCACAAGGTCGAAAGTGCGCTTTAGCGCGTAATCGATCCCCTCGAACACGGGCGGCCGAAGGGTGAACAACGGGACGGTCTGGCCCGGCAGGAACTCGGCGCGGTCGAGCAGGATCTCCATCGTGGAGGGCGCCACCTGAACCGTCACGCCGCGTTGGTGGCACACGTCGACGAGCTCCACCGCACGGTCCTGCGGGAAGTCGGGATCGGCGATGATCACCTCCTGCACGCGCTCGCGAGCGAGAACGTCTGACAGGTCCTCGAGCCTTCCCAGCGAGCGGAGCCCATTCTGCGGTCGCGGAGTCAGCGAGATGTATCCGACGAGCTGGACGCGGGTTCGCGCGCGATCGGCTAGGGCCCGCGCCACTTCCTCGATGTGCTTCCCGGAGCCGACGAGTAGCGCCCGACGCGAGTAGCCGGCCTGTTCGAGCAGCCACCCGGTCACGTGCATGTGCACCCACCGCAGGGTGCCGATGTACACGACGCCGAAGAAGAACGAGCCGTAGAAGACGTAGTAGCTCGAGAAGTGGTCGCCGTTGGCGAGCGCGAACACGAGCGAGATCACTGTGGTCAACGCCAGCGCGGAAGTGATCTGGGCCAGGCCGGGCCGCCGCGGACGATCGGCGTACAGGTCGACGCGCGCGAACATCAACACCGTCACGAGGTATGCGAACGCGTCCCAATGCCTCGTCTGGCTCCACGCCGAGGCCCAGTCGAAGCTTCCGTGTTTCAGGAACAGCTTCAGCTCGAGCGCGGTGAACAGGGCGGCGAGCACCCCGATGTAGTCGAGGACCAGCAGGGACACGACGCGCGCGACCTTGCGGAACGTCTCGAGCCGGAGCAGGAGGGACAGCGCGGGTGGGCGCTTGCGCCGCACGTCGCGTTCCGGGAAGTCCACACGCCCGGAGCCGTTGTGGACTCCGTTCTCGGTTGCTCCCCTAGCTTCTTGCTGATCGATGCTCACGTGGCTGTCAGCTCTGTATATCCCCGTTATCCGTAACGGTAGTCCCTCTCGAAAGTTTCGATGTAGCTTCGGACGTGGTTCGGCGCACTAGTGCACCGCGCCGACGAGCGCTTGCCTGCCCGCTTGCTCGATCGTGCGGCGAAGCCCCTCGCGCAGATCAACGGTCGGCTCCCAGCCGAGGATCTCTTGCGCCAGGGTGATGTCAGGCTGCCGTACCTGGGGATCATCGGTCGGCAGTGCTTCGAACACGATCTCGGACTGCGAGCCCGTGACCTCGATCACCGCCTCGGCTAGCTCGAGCAGCGTGAACTCGTCCGGGTTGCCGATGTTGACCGGGTCGTGATATCCCGACTCGGCGAGCGCGATCAGCCCACGGATCAGGTCATCGACGTAACAGAAGGACCTCGTCTGCGAGCCGTCCCCGAACACCGTGATCGGGCGGTCCTGGAGCGCCTGGCGGAAAAAGGTGGGGATCGCGCGCCCGTCGTGCGGGCGCATCTTCGGGCCGTAGGTGTTGAAGATCCTCACGATGGCGGTATCGACGCCCTGCTGACGGTGGTAGGCCATCGTCAGTGCCTCGGCGTAGCGCTTGGCCTCGTCGTACACCCCGCGGGGTCCGATCGGGTTCACGTGACCCCAGTAGGTCTCCGGCTGGGGGTGGACCTGCGGGTCGCCGTACACCTCGCTCGTCGAGGCGATCAGAAATCGCGCCCGGTGCTTCTTGGCCAGCCCGAGGGTGTGGTGCGTTCCGTACGAGCCGACCTTGAGCGTGTGCAGCGGCAGCCGGAGGTAATCGATCGGCGAGGCGGGGGAAGCCAGGTGATAGACGAAATCGATCGGCTCATCGATGAAATACGGGCCGATGATGTCCAAGTTCAGGTGGACGAACTGATCTGTTCGGATGTGCTCGATGTTCGCCAGCGATCCCGTCTCGAGGTTGTCGACGCACACCACACGATGGCCGCGCCGCAGCAACTCGTCGCACAGGTGGGACCCGAGAAACCCCGCGCCGCCGGTGACAAGGCAGGTAGGCATAACGCGAGAATCTACACAGGGCCCCCGTCTGACCGCCCGGTCGGCGGACACATCTGCCAGGCTGAGAGCTCATTCCACGACCAAGGAGAACCGATGGCAGCAGCCCGATTCGTCGAGCGGCTGAACGAGCAGGTCGCAAACGAGTTCGCCGCCCAGCAGCAATACATCGCCAACGCCGTCTATTACGACGGGCAGACGCTGCCACGGCTCGGTGCGTTCTTCTACGCTCAGGCGGTCGAGGAGCGCAATCACGCGATGATGATGATCCGCTACCTACTCGACGCCGACGCCCGCGTCGCGGTCCCCGGGGTCGCCGCGCCCGAGACCGAGTTCGCAGACATCGTCGCTCCGGTCGCGCTCGCGCTCGAGCAGGAGAGGCGCGTCTCCGATCAGATCGGCACGCTCGCGGCGGTCGCCCGCGAAGAACAGGACTTCCAATCGGAGCAATTCACACAGTGGTTTCTGAAGGAGCAGGTGGAGGAGGTCTCGACGATGTCAGGCCTACTGGCGGTCGTCGAGCGATCGAGCGACGCGCCGATGTTCATCGAGGACTACCTCACCCGTGAGTTGGCCCGACCCGAGACGGCGGACCCGACGGCGCCGGCGGCCGCTGGAGGGGCGCTCTAGCCGAACGGGTTGGGGGTCCGGTGAGAGCTAGGGAAGAATCATGTCGTCAGACGACAGGTTTATCCCTAGGGCTCGCGTGTAAACGCCTCGCGGACGGCCCGGCTCCCCACCGCCGATCGCTCGTACCACCCGTACGTCCCCCGCTCGCGTAGCTCGCGGGCCGACTCAACCAGCGCGCCCAAGGCCGCGAACGCGAACGAGCCACCGACGGACACTCGGCTGACTCCCAGCTGGGCGAGGTCGGCCACCGGGGGTGCGCCGGGTCGGGCGAGAACGTTCACGGGACGTCCGACGGCTTCGACGACGCGGCGGATGTCACCGGCGTCTGCGAGTCCTGGGGCGTACAGGACGTCGGCGCCGGCTTCTTCATAAGCCAGCAGGCGCTTGATCGTGTCATCGAGGTCGGGATTGCCGCGGATGTGATTCTCGGCGCGCGCGGTCAGCACGAGTCCGTCGCGTGCCGCCTCGACCGCCGCGGCGACGCGCTCCTGCGCGACCTCCAGTGGGTAGAGCTCATCGCCGGAGAAGTCCTCGATCGAGCACCCTGCGAGCCCCGCGTCGACCGCGGCGCGCACGGTCTCAGCGACGCCCGCCGGATCGTCGCCGAAGCAGTTCTCGAGATCGGCGGAGACCGGGACCCTCGTGGCCGCCACGAGCGTGGCTGCATGCGCGATCGCCTCTTCGCGCGTCACTGACCCATCGAGCCTTCCGAGCGTCGCCGCGTGGCCGCTGCTCGTGGTCGCGAGCGCTTCGAAACCCAGCGACGCCAGCAGCGCCGCCGAGCCGGCGTCCCAGGCGTTTGGCATCAACAGCGGTCGCCCGGGTACGTGAAGCGAGAGGAAATCCTCGGCCGCGCTCATCGACTCCTCACTTTCTCAGATAGTGCGCCTCGCCCCGTCGGATCGTCACCCTCTCGGAGTCGAAGTGCTCGAGCAGCGCTTGGGCGAACTTGCGCGATGTACGGAGCTCGTCGCGGAGCTGTGCGAGCGTGACTCCGCCGCCATGCAGCTGCGCGAGTCCGATCACGCGGGCGCGTAACTGCTCCAGAACCTCCGGGTGGTAGTGGAGCGTCCTCGACACGCGGATCGCGCGGCCGGCGTCCCGGAGCGCTGCCAGGTCATCCGGATCGAGCTCGGAGTCGAGCGGCGGTTCGAAGCCGGCGTCCCGCAGGCGTCGTTCGAGTGCCAGTGCGCTCCGCGACAGGGGCGCCGGATCCGAACTCACCGGCGTGGGCGTGGGCACCGGGACCTCCTCAGCGGCCTCGCCGCGCTGCAGTCGCTCGAGCCTCGCCAGTACGTCCCGGCCGGGACCGTGCCGCCGCGGGTGGGCGTCGAGCACCACCCCACCGCCGAGCGTGTCCGGCGGCGCGATCTGGCGCACGACCAGCCTGTCCCCGCGCGCGGGGACCAACGGTTGCTCGAGCCGGAGCTGCCAGAACCGGCCACCGAGCCACGCCATCCGGGCTGGAGTCTCGCGCGTGCCGTGGTGGACCTGCACGCGGCCACCGTGCTCAGGCTCATCGGCGTCGAAAGACAGCGCCGCATCGATGCGGTGCGTGGGCGCCAGCTCGGTCCCGATGCCTGTCACCACGTCGCCGCGCGCCACCTCGTCGACCGCGACTCCCGTCAGGTTGACCGCCACCCGCTGCCCGGCCGACGCCCGCTTGACGACCTGGTCGTGGACCTGGACGCCGCGGACCCGAGCCTGCCGTCCCGAGGGAAGTAGCTCGACCGAATCCCCTCGCCCCACGGACCCCGACCACAGCGTGCCCGTCACGACCGTCCCCGCCCCGCGGATCGTGAACACGCGATCGACGTGCAGCTGCGCGCATGTCCCGGCATCCGCCCGGCTCTGCACGCTTGCGGCCACGGTCTCAAGCGCCGATCTGAGCTCGTCCAGGCCGGCGCCGGTCCTGACGCTCACGGCGACGACGGCACGGGCACCGGGGAGCAACTCGCGCGCCTGGGTCTCGGCCCGGCGCGGGTCGGCAAGATCCTGCTTCGTTACGGCGATGACGCCGGTGGTGACGCCGAGGGCGCGCAGCACGGCGGCGTGCTCACGTGTTTGGGGCATGACTCCGTCGTCCGCCGCCACAGTCATCAGATAGAAGTCGACTCCCGTCGCTCCGGCGACCATCGTCCGGACAAAGCGCTCGTGGCCGGGGACATCGATCACTGACAGCTTCCGGCCCGAGGGCAACTCGAGCTGCGCGTATCCGAGCTCGATCGAGATCCCGCGCGCACGCTCTTCCGGCAAACGGTCGGTATCGACGCCGGTCAGCGCTCGGATCAGCGCGGTCTTGCCGTGGTCGATGTGGCCGGCGGTGCCGAGCGTGAGCGGCGCGCTCACAGCGAGTCGAGCCCGCTTGCGACCAGTTCCGCCTCCGCGTCGGTCAGAGTGCGAGGGTCGAGGAGGAGCCTGCCCTCGTGAATCCGGCCCACGATCGGCGGGTCGCCGAGCCGCAGCGGGGTCGCCCACTCGAGCGGCACCGCGACCGCCGGACCCTCCAGCTCGAGCAACGGGAGTGCACCCCCGCCCACCTTGGCCGTGCTGCGTACGATGCTCGCCTCCGGCACGACGGCGATCAACTCCGCGCGGGCCATCAGCTCGGACTCGGTCGCGAACAGCATCGCCAGCACGGGGACTTCTCGGCGAGCGCGCTCGGGGTCGAGGTACATGGCAAGCGTGGCGCGAAGCGCGGCTAGTGACAGCTTGTCGATCCGCACCGCACGGGCCAGCGGATGACGCCGCGCCGCGTTCACGGCTTCCCGCCGCCCGATCAGTAGTCCGGCCTGGGGTCCGCCGAGCAGCTTGTCGCCCGAGCAGCACACGAGGGTCGCGCCGGCCGCGATCGAGCCCCGCAGCGAGGGCTCATCCTCGATCTCCAGCAGCGCCCCGGAACCGACGTCGTCGATCACCGGAGCGCCGAGCTCGCACAGCGGCTCGATCGCCACATCGGACACAAAGCCGAGCGTGCGAAAGTTCGACTGGTGAACGCGCAGGACCGCGCCCAGGCGGTCGCCGAGCTCCCCGACTGCACTCGCATAGTCCTCGAGTGTGGTCCGGTTCGTCGTCCCGACCTCGACCAACTCCGACCCCGATTGCGCGATCACCTCCGGAATCCGGAAGCCGCCGCCGATCTCGATCAGCTGTCCCCGGGAGACGACGATCGCCCTCCCGGGTCCCGCGAGCGCCGCGGCTGCGACCAGCACGGCAGCGGCGCCGTTGTTGACGGCGATCGCGGCCTCGGCGCCCGTCAGCGCCCGCAGAAGGTCCTCTACGTGCGCGTGCCGTTGGCCGCGGCCACCGCTTTCGAGGTCGAGCTCGAGATCCGAATAGCCGGCCGCCGTCCGCGTGATTGCCTCGAGGGCCGCTGCCGCAAGCGGCGCCCGGCCCAGGTTCGTGTGGACGATCACGCCGGTCGCGTTCAGGACCCGTCGCGGCGAGGGTAACTGCAGCTCGGCCGCGATCTCCGCGGCTCGCCCGGCCACCTGTCCGCTCGCCTGCTGGCCCGCCATGAGGCGCTTGCGCTCCTCGTCGATCGCCCGGCGCGCCGCAGTCACAGCGAGCGCGTGCGGGGCGTCGAGGCTCGCCGCCAGCTCGTGGACGGCGGGCAGCTCGCTCAGCGCCCGCCCGTCGGCCGCGTCCCGGCCACCCACTCACCCTCCTCCTTCTTCCAGATCGGCGCGCGCGCCTTGATTTCGTCGATGATTTCGCGCGCCCCTTTGAACGCCTCCTCGCGGTGCGGCGCCGAGACGGCGACCACCACCGATGGCTCGGACAGGGGCACCGTGCCCACGCGGTGCTCGGCGGCGGCCGCGCACAATCCGTGGCGCTGCACCGCGTGCGCGACGATCTCAGCGATCTGGCGGTCGGCCATCTCGAGATACGCCTCATACTCGAGCTCCGGGACCTCCCGGGTCACGCCCTCGAACGTCACAACGGCGCCTGCGCGCGGATCTCGCACCCGCTCGCGCAGCGCGTCAGCCGACAGCGGCTCGTTCGTCACCCGGACGTGCATCGTCTCGACGGAACCTCCGGACACCGGCGGGATCAGCGCCAGCTCGTCCCCAGGCTGGAGCGGAGTGGTTCCGTCGGCGTACTCCCGGTTGACGGCCATCACGACCGGGAGCCCATCGGTCAGCGCGCGCATCCGCTCGACGGCGTCTGCGACGACGGCGCCATCGGGCAGCTCGAGCTCCACCTCGTCGGCGCCCGCGCGCTCGCGAAGCGCAGCGAACAGGCGCACCCGGACTTCCATTGCACGAAGGCTACGCCACTGTTGACACTGGGTTAGGGGCAGCGACGCGCCGCGATGCTGCCATATGCTGCGAGAAAACCTCTGGAGGAGACTCGATGCAAAAGTGGTTCGGAGTCGTGCTCGGTGTCGTCTGCCTGATCGGCGCGACCGCCTGCGGGAGTAGCAAGAAGAGCAGCTCAGCGACGTCGAGCACAGCGGCGACATCGACGCCTGCGGCTGCGGCCAGTCCCGCTGTCGAGAAGCTCGTCCCGGCGGCTGTCAAGTCGAAGGCCACATTGACCGTCGCGTCTGATGCCAGTTACGCACCCGTTGAGTTCGTCGCGCCCGACGGCCACACCGTGATCGGATCCGACCCGGACCTCCTGAAGGCGCTAGGCGGCGTCATGGGATTGAAGGTCAACGTTGTGAACGTCCCCTTCGCGAGCATCCTCGCGGGGCTCGCCGCCGGCAAGTACGACGTCGGGGCATCAGCATTCACTGACACCAAGGCACGCGAGAAGACGGTCGACTTCGTCGACTACTTCACGGCAGGCGAGGCGTTCATGACGAAGGCGCAGGGTGCCACTTCGATCGCCGGGCTCGCGGACCTCTGCGGCAAGTCGGTCGCGGTCGAGTCGGCGACCACCGAGCTGATGGACGCCCAAACCCAGAGCGGAAAATGCAAGAAGGCTGGCAAGCCAGCCGTCAAGCTCCTCGTCTTTCCGGACCAAAACTCCGCGAACCTTGCGTTGGGGAGTGGTCGCGCAGAGATCGACTTCGCCGACACACCGGTGATCGACTACCAGATAAAGAAGTCCAACGGGCTATTCAAGCTCACGGGAACCAGATTCGGGTTTGCCCCCTACGGGCTCGCGATCCCGAAGCAGCCGGGTCTCGCCCCGGCTGTCCTCGCCGCGCTCAAGGTCATCCAGGCGAACGGCGCCTACTCCGCGGTCTTTGCGAAGTGGGGCCTGCAGAGCGGAGACCTTCCGGTGTCTGGGATGAAGATCAACGGAGCTACCAGCTAGCAGGCAAACTACGGCTCTGAGGTGACTGCCTCCGAGCTTTCTTCTGAGGAACGGACGGGACGGCCCGAGGACATCAAGGCCGTCCCGGTCCGCCGTCCTGGGCGCTGGATTGCCGGCGCGATCGTGCTCGTGGTCGCGGCGTCGATCGTCCGCTCGATCGTCACCAACAAGAACTTCGACTGGCACCTAGTCGGGCACTATCTGTTCGACTCCCGGATCCTCCACGGAGTCGTGGTGACGATCGAACTGACCGCGATCGCGATGGCGATCGGGGTGGTGCTGGGAGTCCTGCTTGCCGTCATGCGCGTGTCGCCAAACCCGCTGGTATCGGGCGCGAGCTGGATCTACGTTTGGTTCTTCCGGGGCACCCCGGTGCTCGTACAGCTCCTTTTCTGGGGCTTCGTCGCGGCGCTCTTTCCGAAGATCGACCTCGGGATACCGTTCGGTGGTCCGAACCTCATCCACGCCAACGCGAACACGCTGATCACGCCGTTCGCCGCGGCGATTCTCGGGCTGGGGCTGAACGAGGGCGCCTATATGTCGGAGATCGTCCGTGCAGGGGTCATCTCGGTCGACGAGGGGCAGACACAGGCTGCGTTGTCACTGGGGATGACCCGCTTGCCGATCCTCCGGCATATCGTGCTCCCGCAGGCGATGAGGGTGATCATTCCGCCGACCGGCAACGAGATCATCTCGATGCTGAAGCTGACGTCATTGGTGGTCGTGCTCGGCGGGGTGTACGAGCTTCTGTTCGAAACCCAGCAGATCTATGCGGTCAACTTCCGGCCGATCCCGCTCCTGATCGTGGCCAGCATCTGGTACTTGGTGATGACGAGCGTGCTGTACGTCGGCCAGTTCTTCATCGAGCGGCGCTTCGGGCGCGGCTTCTCGCGCACCGAGCGGGCGTCGATCCGGGCCCGATTGCCGAGCTTCCGGCATCCCGGGGGGTTCGGGGGCGGATGAGCGGACCGATGGTCCTCGCCGAGGCCGTCCATAAGCGCTTCGGCCGCCTCGAGGTTCTCCGCGGCGTGGACCTCGAGGTCCAGCGGGGTGAGGTGATGTGCATGCTCGGTCCGAGTGGCTCCGGGAAATCGACGTTCCTGCGCTGCATCAACCACCTCGAGAGGATCAACGCCGGTCGTCTGTCTGTGGATGGCGAGCTCGTCGGCTACCGCGAGCGCGACGGCAAGCTGTACGAACTGCATGAACGCGAGGTGGCCCGCAAGCGCTCCGAGATCGGGATGGTGTTCCAGGACTTCAACCTGTTCCCCCACATGACCGCGCTCGAGAACGTGACGCTCGCGCCGATGCGGGTCGCCGGGCTGTCCCGAGGGGAGGCGGTGAAGCGCGCGAAGGACGTGCTCGAGCGCGTGGGACTGGCCGACAAGCTCGAGACCTACCCGGTCGCCCTCTCCGGCGGTCAGCAACAGCGTGTCGCGATCGCCCGCGCGCTCGCAATGCAGCCGAAGCTGATGCTGTTCGATGAGCCGACCTCTGCGCTCGACCCCGAGCTCGTCGGCGAGGTCCTCGACGTGATGGGCCAGTTGGCGCGCGACGGGATGACGATGATCGTCGTCACCCACGAGATGGGCTTCGCGCGCGAGGCGGCCGACCAAGTGGTGTTCATGGACGGCGGCGTGGTCGTCGAATCGGGTGCTCCGGAGAAGGTCCTGAGCAACCCCCGCGAGGAGCGCACGCGCGCGTTCCTGTCGAAGGTGCTCTAGGCGCCGGGCGACCACTCGGGGGTAACCTCCAAGGCATGGCCACCACCCCCGAGCACCGCACGATCGCCCCGATTGTCGGTCCCGACGACGAGCGCCGCTTCACCGACTCCGGGATCGAGATCGAGCGGCTCTACACCGACGCGGATCTTCCGCCCGACCTGCCCCAGCGGCTCGGAGAGCCCGGCGAATACCCGTACACCCGCGGCGTCCACAAGGACATGTATCGCGGCCAGCTGTGGACGATGCGTCAGTACGCCGGGTACGCGAGCGCGAAGGAATCAAACGAGCGCTATCGCTATCTGCTCGACCACGGTTCGACCGGTCTCTCGATGGCGTTCGACCTCCCCACCCAGCTCGGCCTGGACTCGGACGATCCCCGCTGTCTTGGGGAAGTGGGCCGCACCGGGGTCGCGATCGACACGATCGAGGACATGCGGACCGCGTTCGACGGGATCCCGCTCGACCAGGTATCCACCTCGATGACGATCAACGCACCCGCTTCGGTGTTGCTGCTGCTCTACGAGCTGGTGGGCGAGGAGCAGGGCGTGCCCTCGGAGCAGCTCCGAGGCACGACCCAGAACGACATCCTCAAGGAGTACATCGCCCGCGGCAACTTCATCTACCCGCCCGACGGCGCGATTCGGCTGACCACCGATTTGTTCGCCTACTGCAACGAGCGGGTGCCGAAGTGGAACACGATCTCGATCTCGGGCTACCACTTTCGCGAGAAGGGCTGCTCCGCGGTTCAGGAGGTGGCATTCACGCTGGCCAACGGAACCGCCTACGTGCAGGCGGCGCTCGACGCCGGCCTCGAGATCGACAAGTTCGCCCCCCGGCTCGCGTTCTTCTTCAACGGCCACAACAACGTCTTCCAGGAGGTGGCCAAATTCCGCGCCGCCCGGAAGATGTGGGCGCAGATCATGCGCGAACGGTTCGGCGCCAAGGACGAGCGCTCCTGGCGGCTTCGCTTCCACACCCAGACCGGCGGTGTGACCCTCACGGCGCAGCAACCCGAGAACAACATCGTCCGCGTCGCGCTCCAGGGTTTCGCGGCGGTTTGCGGCGGGACCCAATCGCTGCACACCAACGGGTTCGACGAGGCGCTCGCGCTGCCGACCGAGCGCGCAGCGAAGATTGCGCTCCGGACGCAGCAGATCATCGGGTACGAGTCGGGAGCGGCCGACTCCGTCGATCCGTTCGCGGGCTCGTATTTCGTCGAGGCGCTGACTGACGAGATCGGGGCTCGCGCTTCAGAGTTGATCGCCAAGATCGATGAGCTCGGCGGCTCGGTGAACGCGATCGACTTCATGAAGAACGAGATCGAGGAGTCGGCGTTCGGCTACCACGAGCGCTACCGCATCGGTCAGGACATCGTCGTCGGCGTGAACAAGTTCGTCGATGAAAAGGACGTCGAGGTCCCCGACATCCTCCGCGTCGATCCGGAGTCGGAGCACCAGCAGGTCGAGCGGCTTCGGCGGTTCAAGGAGGACCGCGACCGCGCGCTGATCGAGAAACGGCTCGAGGAGATTCGCGAAGCCGCGCGCGGGACCGACAACCTGCTGCCGGTGCTGCGTCAGGCGCTCAAGGACCGCTGCTCCATGGGCGAGGTCTGCGCCGCGATGCGGGACGTGTTCGGGGAGTATCAGCCGACCTTCTGATTCCGCTTGCAACTGCTCGGGCCACGGAAGGAGTCGAGCGTGGGCGGGCGAAACTCCGGACCATGAGCGAGCATCAGGCCAGTCGAACCCTGCTGAAGTCCCCACCCGAGCTGTGGGCCGAGTGCAGCGACGCGCAGTCGCTCGCCCGCCACCTGGACGACTTTTTCGGGGACATTCGGATCACCAGGCTGGAGCCCGAGCAAGCCGTCGCCTGGGAGGGCGAGCGCGTGAGCGGCACGGTGAAGCTCGAGCCGTCCGGATGGGGAACCAAGGTCACGCTGACCGCAACGGCCCCTCTCTCCGAGACGAAGAAGGGTCCCATGCCCGACCCTCCGCAACCGGTCGCCGCCGAGCCCAAGCCTGCTGCGGTCGTCGCGGAGCCGCGTCCGGAGCCCACGCGCATGGGTTTCATCGGCCGGGTCCGCTATCTCTTCTCGGCGCCACCTCCGCCTCCGCCTCGGCGGGTCGCGGAGCCGGCAGCCCCGCCTGGTCCGGAAGCGCCCGTTCCACTTCCAGAGCCGGTGACTCCGGCTGCAACTGCAGAGCCCCCCAAGGCCGACGCGGCGCTCAAGGCAGCCCTCGAGAGCCTCGGCAAAGCTCACCACCGGCCCTTCTCTCGCGGCTGAGAGCCCCGGCGCCGCTGCCGTGCGGGTGCCCCCGTGCCCGCCCGGCGGCGGCGGCTCAGGCCGGGATACACTCGCCTTCCGATGCGTGATAAAGCGCCTGAGACCTACGAGGAGAAGCTCGCCCAGCTTCAGGACATCCGCGAGGAAGCGATGCACGCGGGCTCTGAGGCCGCGATCGAAAAGCAGCACGAGAGGGGCAAGTACACGGCTCGCGAGCGGGTCGAGAAGCTCCTCGATCCCGGTTCCTTCCAGGAGCTCGACACGTTCGTGCGCCATCGCACCTACGAGTTCGACATGCAGAAGAACCGGCCGTACGGCGACGCCGTAATCACCGGCCACGGCACCATCGACGGTCGCCGAGTCTGCGTGTTCAGCCAGGACTTCACCGTCTTCGGCGGGTCTCTGGGCGAGGTGATGGGGGAGAAGATGTGCAAGATCATGGACCTGGCCGCTCGGATCGGCTGCCCCGTGATCGGCATCAACGACTCGGGTGGAGCGCGAATCCAGGAAGGAGTCGTCTCGCTCGGTGCCTACGGGGACGTCTTCCTGCGCAATGTCCGCTCCTCCGGAGTGATCCCACAGATCAGCTTGGTCATGGGTCCGTGCGCCGGCGGCGCTGTCTACTCACCGGCGATCACCGACTTCGTCTTCATGGTCAAAGAGACCTCGCATATGTTCATCACGGGGCCCGACGTGATCAAGACGGTCACCGGTGAGGAGGTCGACTTCGAGTCGCTCGGCGGCGCGATGTCCCACAACACGAAGTCGGGCGTCGCCCACTTCGCCGCCGACGACGAAGACACCTGTCTAGAGGACACCCGCTACCTGCTCTCGTTCCTGCCACAGAACAACCTCGAAACGGCACCGCGGGTCCAACCGACCGACGACCCGTTCCGGATGGACGAGGAGCTCGACCACGTGGTTCCCGACAACCCGAACAAGCCCTACGACATGCGTGACGTGATCCGATACGTCGTCGACGACGGCGAGTTCTTCGAGGTCCACGAGCACTACGCCCGCAACATCGTGTGTGGCTTCGCGCGGTTGAACGGCTATTCGGTCGGTGTCGTCGGCAATCAGCCGAATCAGCTCGCCGGCGTGCTTGACATCGAGTCCTCTGAAAAGGCAGCCCGGTTCATCCGCACCTGCGATGCGTTCAACATCCCGATCCTCACCTTCTGCGACGTGCCCGGCTTCCTCCCCGGCACGACCCAGGAATGGGGCGGGATCATCCGTCACGGCGCGAAGCTCCTGTACGCGTACGCGGAGGCGACGGTCCCGAAGATCACCGTGATCACGCGCAAGGCCTACGGCGGCGCGTACGACGTTATGGGCTCAAAGCACCTGGCGGCTGATTTCAACTTCGCCTGGCCGACGGCCGAGGTTGCGGTCATGGGACCAGAGGGTGCCGTCAACATCATCTACCGGCGCGACATCAACTCATCGCCGACGCCCGACACGCGTCGCCAGAAGCTGATCACCGACTACAAGGCGCACTTCGCCAACCCGTTCGTCGCCGCCGAGCGCGGCTACATCGATGACGTGATCGTCCCGCACGAGACGCGCCCGAAGGTGATCACGGCGCTCGAGACGCTCCTGACCAAACGGGAGCCGGGGCCCAGGCGCAAGCACGGGAACATCCCGCTGTAGGGACGGCGCGCCCAGTGGCTGTGGCAATCATCACTTGACGAGCGTCCGCCGAAGCGGATAGATTCCCGGTGACAAAAGGCGTCCGGGCTCACAGGGGCAGCCGGCCGGGGAGGCTCGTTGGGCGGGCGCACACACACACATAAGGAGGACTTACCCTATGAGGAAGTCTCTGCTGCGGCGGCCGAGTCCGGCGCTCATCCTTGCGTCGATCGCGTTGTTCGTCGCACTCGGAGGCGGCGCCTACGCCGCTACGTCCGATAACGCGAAGGACGGGAAGATCGCCACGAGTAAGGCGAAGACGTACTTCAACAACCACATTGGCGGCGCGAGCGTCTCGCACGCGAACACGGCGAACAGCGCGAACACTGCCAACTCGGCGAACAGCGCCGCCACGGCGTCCAACTCCGCCTCACTCGGCGGGATTCCGGCGTCCGGTTATACCCGCAACGATTGCGCTTCACTGACCGGGCAGATCAAGGGTTGGGCACTTGTCGCCGCCAGCGGCACGTTCTCCTCGACGCTGACCACAGCCGGCGTCTTTGGCTATAACTGCAGCGCCGGGGCGGTCTCGGCGAGGCGAATCTCCCTAGGCGAGTACGAGGTCCAGTTCGCCGGCAACCCGGCGATTATCGCCGTCGGAAGCGCGAACGGCAACGGGGCTACCTCACCAAACGTGAACGTCGTCGCGTTCAACCATCCCTCCGGGGGCGACTTCTATGTAGGGAACTACAACCCCCCGCTAGCGTCCCTGAGAGACGATCCGTTCGACATGATCCTGCCGTAGTCCGGTGGGAGTATCGAGGCTCGCGCCCGCAGCTGCAGGCGCGAGCCTCACCGTTTAAGGGCCGCGTCGGGACTGCTACCGGGGGCGCTGGTACCAGAACGCCGTGGAGCTGTACAGCCCCTGGACCGTATCTCCGGTTCCGTGCTCGATTCCATAGTCGATCGATCTTCTGAATGGGATCGAATCGGCAATCATCAGCCGATATGCCGAGTCACACACGGCGGCGCATCCGGAGCTGGCTTCCTCGTGGCCCGGCTCGCCGTTGAACGGATCCGTAAACGGGCCCCGGTTCCAGTACCAGCCCCCCTCGTAGAAATCTTCAGTTCCGGTTCCGTGCAGCTGGGGAGATCCCGAACCGTCGACGTAGCCGATGTCATCCCCCTCGAGGTACGAGCGGTCAGGACCTTGCATGGTCTGTGAAACACCGACGAACTTCCCGGTGCCTACGGTCTGGAGGAATGGCCAGTCGAGCCCGGGTGTCGTAAGGCCGGCGGACGAGCTCGCGGAGAAGTAGCCCGCCGTGCCGGCCCGAGACAGCTTCTGGGTCCAAACAGATGACCGAGCCGAGACCACCTGCGCGACGCCCGTCGCCAACGTCTGCCCCGAAGTGTTCTCCAGCTGAACAAGCGCCTTCGATCGATACGGCATCGGCCACCATGACGAAAGCCACCCGTTCGGAGTTCCATCGACGGCGAACATCAGCGCATGAACGGGGTAATCGCCGAGACCGTCACCGAAGAACTCTCCGAGCGGAGCGTCGACGGTCCGATGATCGTCAAACGAGATCAGTAGATGCACATTTCGCAGGATGTCGTTTGAGATGAATGACGCACCCTGGGACGGGTACGTGTACGTCCGGGTTCCCTCCCATGTCTCGTTCTGGATCGAGTAGCCGTGTGCAGCCTCGTCCGTTGCGGCGCCCGGCCCTACGTTGACGGCGTCGGTGCGCTCTACGTTGCTTCCGAGGTGGGAATCCACCCAGTAGGTGAACTCATTGAAATCGAGATTCGAAGACACGAATTGGTTACGGATCGTGATCTGCGTCTTACCCGCAGTCAGGGCCGCTGGAAGCTCGACGCTCTCATCCGCCCACTGCCCGCTCGCTGTTGCCGGCAGCGGCGCCCACTGTCCGGCCGAAGCTCCGTCCACCAGCACGGAAGCGACCTGGTCGCCGATGATCGTGTCGAGTCGGCGGGTCAGGCGCACCCCGGTGTTGGCCGGATCGATGTGAACCGTGAACTGGCTGGAGCCGCCCGCTCCAAAAGCGCGGCCATCGTCTGTGATCGGGGTGGGCCCAGGCACAAGATCCGGTATCTGAAACCGCAGCGCCGAGATTGCTCCAGGCCCGCGGCGAGTCGCGATCGTCGACGTTTGCCCTGGCGCCACCGAGAACGAGGAGGTCGCGGTATGCGCACCGCGGACGGCGGGCTTGGGGTCGACCGAGCCGGAGGCCTTGAGTTTCGCGATCACGGCCGGTACTCCGACGGAGGGGTCAAACGTGCTGACCCCTCGTGCCGTGCCGTAGGTGCGATAGAAGACGTGGTAGAAGCGCGGGTTGTTGTCGGTGGTGATCCGCATGCTTGCCCGGAACGGCATCGGGACCTTGATGTACACGCCTCCCGAACTCTGGTCGGCATTCGCCACCAGCGGATAGACGAATGGCGCTCCGGCTGTGCCGTTGACCAGTGACTGGAGCGGCGTGTCGACGACCGTCCGGCCGTCGAGCTCGATCTTGATGTTCCCCGTGGCCGAGACGTCGCCTCCGTCGCGTGTGAACCAGATCGAGTCGATCTCGCCCGGCCCGGTGTGCTGAGCGAGCACGCACCCAGCCGCTGCAACACTCAGACACGAATACGTACCGTTGAAGCCGTCGTCGTTGCCGCCGGTTCGATCGTAGCTCGACACCTCGGACTCCTGCACGCCCGAGGGGATCTCGGGTAACTCGTCCAGCCGGCGGTAGATATCCCACCCGACGGGGCCGTTAGGGCTGGAATGGGTGGTTACGAGTGTGCCTGGCCCGTTCGGGTTGAGGCGAACCGAACCGCGTCCATTCGGGTTGCGCTTGGCCGGTGCTGGTCCCGGCGCGACCAGGAACGTGAAGCAAAGTACCAGCGCTGCCGCGCCCCCAAAGACGGCCGCGCTGAATCTTGTCCCTACAGGCTTCACGCCGGACATGGTAAGGGTCGGCAAATGGCGCGATGGCCCGCTCAGCGGTCTGGAGCAACTCGCCGACGGCGCGCACTCAACGCGCGCTCGCCTAAAATCGGAGCTGTTGAGGGGACTTACCCGGGCAAAAGTCTTGGCGGTCGCGCTTTGCGCGACGACTGTGCTCGCCGCCTGCGGCGGCAGCCATACGCGCGCGCAGAGCCATACTGCCACGAGCGCTGCCTACTCTCGTGCCGCCGCTGTCACTCGGGCCGTGAGCCAGAAGCGTCAGCGTGAGGGGAATACGGGAACCAGCTCTGCGCCGGCACCAGCGCGACTGGCCAAGGGGGCGACATCACGGGAGCAGAGCACTACCACTGGTTCAGCAGCGCATCCACCCACTCCAACCCACGCCACCCCCGGTGCTGCGGGCTGTCCGCAAGGGGCCAAAGATAAGGCCTGCAAGGCTCTTAGCCGACGGCACCTCCACCAGCCGGCCGGTTGTGGGAGCGGCGCGTGCTCTGGGGCATCCGGCTCGTCCGGGTCGGGCTCGTCCGGGTCGGGCTCGTCCGGGTCGGGCTCGTCCGGCCTATCGCCTAGTGGACAGAAGAAGTAGCCTCGGGCTGGTCGAGGTGATGAAGCGACTCCCCGCGAGTCGACCGTTAGCCGTGGCCACGGCAATGTCGGCCGCCTTCGCTCTAAGCGCCTGTGGTGGCTCGAGCCGGAGCGGCGCGTCCGACGTGCCGGTGTCGAAAGCTGCGTATGTCCGGCAGGCCGACACTCTGTGCTCCCACTACCAGGGCGGGATCGCCGGCTTGGTGAAGACGATGGAAGCGAACGCCGGCTCGGCTAAGGCGTTCAAGCACGAGGGCGGGTTCTTCACGGGGGCGGTGCAGTTCATCGCCCGGGAAGCCGGAGGCATTGAGGCCCTCCCACGTGCCGCTGACGAGCACGGAGATCTGGCCACGATGTTCGGTTCGCTGCAACGTGCGGTCGCCGTGCTGAGAGCAGCCACCCCTGTGGTCAACCGCGGCGATGTGCTGGCATTCGGGCGCAGCGGAACCAGAGCGATGGCCCTGGCGGCAAGAGGTCGCCGAGCGGGCGCCGCCTACGGGTTCACTGGCTGCCTGCGCATTTTTGAGTGACCCGAGGATTGATCGCGGGAAGCGCCGCACAGCGGTTCCGAGCTACAACCTCATTGTCTGGACTTGAACCCGTCCGGCCTGCCACGCCGCGAGCGCCGCTGCCGCGACCGCCAGGTCCTGGATCGCGAGCCCGGTGGAGTCGAACAGCGTGACGGCCTCGGGTCCGGGTCGGCCGGCCGCAGCGCCGGCGAGCACGGCGCCGAGCTCGGTCACCTGAGCACGGTTCACGAGCCCCGCTTGGACGGACGCGGTCAGCTCCCCACCATGAGATGCCTGTTCCCACTCGTCGCAGAACAGCGCGCAGGAGGCGACTGCGCCGGCCGAGGCTTCCGACTTCCCAGGTCCGTCGGCCCCGAGCATGTTCAGATGCAGGCCGGGGCGTAGGTCGCCGGCGTCGACGACGATCGACGCGCCCGGGGTGATGCAGGAGACGACGTCGCATGCGAGCGCGTCGCTGCGCGAGCCCACCTCCCAGCCGAGCTCGGCTGCGACCGTGCGTGCCGCGTCCTCGATCGGGTCGTGGCAAACGCCCGGGCCATAACCGGCCGCCGCCAGGCAGCGCGCGACCCAGCCTCCGTTCAGGCCGCACCCGACGATCCCGGCGCTGCGGGCGTCTCTCGGTGCGAGCGCCCGCGTCGCGACCGCCGCCACCGCCCCCGTTCGCAGCGCTGTTACCGAGCGCGCGTCGAGCAGCATCAGCGGCTCGCCAGTCGCCGCGTCCGACAGGCAGATGACGCCCATGACGGTCGGGAGGCCGCGTGAAGGGTTCCCCGGGAACGACGTCACCCACTTGAGCAGCGCCAGCCCATTGCCGCGCGCGGGCATCGCGCGGAAGTCCCCGTGAGGCGGGCTCTCGAGGTACACCTTCGGAGGCATCGCCCAGTCCCCGGCGTAGAACCGCACGAGCGCATCGCGTACGCGCTCGATCGCCTCCCGCGGCGATACGGCCTGCAGGACAGCGTCGTGGTCGAGCACAGGGATCTCGGGCATCGGCCCGCGCACGATACCCTCGGCAAACCGTGGTGAATCGCCGGCCCAAGCTCAGCATCGTCGCTCCCGGCGCCTCGCCGGAGGAAGCGGCCGCGCTCGTCGCCGCCCTCGAGCGCTTCATGCGCGAGACGGCACCGCGCCTGGCACCCGCGGCGGCGGAGCGCAACCCCTGGCAACAGGCTGCACTGCAGGAGGGCGTGGCGCGCGAGCCGCAGTTGCAGCCACCTTGGGCCTAAAAAACGCCACCGTCTCCTTGACAGAAAACCCGCGGTATGGGACGGTCTAGTCCGCAGCGGATCGGGAGCACCGCCAACCGCTCAGCAGGGCACTTTGGGGCGACACATGAAAGGGCTTGATGGGACCGGTTGATCGCTGAGTTGTGGGGGCCTCGCCTGAGGGGCCTCTGATCGCGCTCGCCGATTCGGCGGCGCTTGCCGGCATCGCCTTGCCCCCAGCCCAGATGCCGGCGACGCGCCAGCCAATCAGTTAGAGAGCGCGCCGGTTGCCGCGGCGGCTCCCGGGCCGCCGCGGCACCGGTCATTCCTTTGCTGAGCGCGGTTCTGCGCGGGCGCCGGGGCGAGTGGACGGCCGAGCCCAGGCGGTTGGGATATTTCGGTGAATTATTCACCGCTATCTCCCACGGGCCCGCCCGCGCCCGCCCGCGCCCGCCCCCGCCCCGAAAACATCGGTAACCGGATTGCCTTTGCTACCTTTTACGGACCCCGTGCGAGGGGAGATGTTCCCCGCGTGAAGGAGGGCGGCGTCCAGCCCCTAACAGGCGACCGCTTCGCAGTCTCGACTGGAAGGAAATCGGATGGAGCCCGCATCACTCGAAACCCAGACAAGCGAGCGCGACGAGCAGACCGCCGCGCAGGGGCCGCCCGGGTGGGTCGGTAAGCACGCCCACGGGACGCCGAAAGAGGGATCGCTCGATAACCCGGAGATCCTCAAGGATGTCCCGGGTCACATGATCCCCATCCTCGAGCGTGAGTTCGACGATTTCGACACCGAGTCGACCCGCTTTCTGAAGGGCGAGCTCGACGGCGACGAGTTCATCAAGTTCCGCCTCAAGCAGGGCGTCTACGGCCAGCGCCAGCCTGACGTTCAGATGATTCGCGTCAAGCTCCCGCTCGGCGGCGTGACCCCCGACCAGCTCGATGCGTTCGCCGACGGGATCGAGAAGTACGTCCCGCTCGAGAAGGGCCACATCACGACTCGTCAGAACATCCAGATGCACCACATCCCGCTCCCTGACGCGGCAAAGCTGATCCGGGACCTGGGCGACGCCGGTCTGTCGAGTCGTGAGGGCTGCGGCAACACGATGCGCAACGTCACTGGCGATCCACGCGCCGGCACCCTCGACGGTGAGCTGTTCGACATCACACCCTACGCGGGCGCGTACGTGCGCTACTTCGTTCGCCACCCCACGACCCAGGCGATGCCGCGCAAGGTCAAGACCGCGTTCGCGGCGACCGACGAGGACAACGCGATCACGCGAATCCACGACATGGCTTTCGTCCCGCGAGTCAACGACCAGGGCGTCCGGGGGGTAGAGGTGCGCGTGGGCGGCGGCACCTCGATCATGCCCCGTCTTGCCCCGACGCTCTATGAGTTCGTCGAGCTCGACAACGGCGACTACCTGAAGGTCACCGAGGCCTGCATGCGGATCTTCGACCGGCAGGAATGGCTCCGGGTCAACCGAGCCCGCGCTCGGATCAAAGTGCTGGTCGACAAGATCGGAATCGACGCCTTCCGGGAGCAGGTCGAGGAAGAACTTCAAGGCGACTGGGTCGCGCAGCGGGACTTCACGCCGGACCCGTTGCTGTTCGAGGACGACGAGGAAGCGAATGCCCCGGCAAGGCCGGAGAGCGCCGCGTCACCGAACGGCGACCACAAAGAGTTCAACCACTTTCTCGAGAGCAACGTTCAGAGCCAGCGCCAGGACGGGTTCTCGACCGTCGAGGTCAAGGTCACGCGCGGCGATCTTAATCCGGAGCAGTTCCGCGGCCTCGCGCAGATCATGCGCGAGCACACCGGCGGTTACGCGCGTACGACCGTGCACCAGAACCTTGTCCTGCGCTGGGTGCGCGACGAGTCCATCTACGAGGTCTGGCAGCGGCTGAACGAGCTCGGTCTCGGCGACGCCGGTGCCGACGAGATCACCGATGTCGTCAGCTGCCCCGGGACCGATTCCTGCAAGCTCGGGATCACGAGCTCGATGGGCCTCAACGAGGCGATCCACGAGCGTGTCGTCCAGATGCAGATCGAAGACTCGCTGTCCCGCCGGATCCACATCAAGATGAGCGGATGCCCCAACGGCTGCGGGCAGCACCACATCGCGAACATCGGCTTCTACGGCGCCTCGATCAAGGTCGGCGAGCACACGATTCCGGCCTACATCCCGCACATCGGCGGTGCGTACGAGGGCGGCGATGTTCGCTACGGCCAGCGGCTCAAGGCTCGGCTGCCCGCAAAGCGCATCCCTGAGGCCATCGAGCGGTGGATCCGCTACTACGAGTCAGAGCGCCAGGACGGCGAGGAGTTCAACGCCTTCGCCGACCGCGTCGGCACGAAGGAGTTCGAGGCCCAGATCAAGGACCTGGCGATGCCGGTCGAGTTCAGCCTGGAGAACATGAACTACTTCATCGACTGGACCAAGAACGCCCCGTTCGAAGTGGTCCGCGGTGAAGGGGAGTGCGCGGTCTAGAGTCATGGCCATCACCGCCCCGGATCTACTCGAGACGGCCTCCGCCCAAGAGGTGGTGGCGTATGCAGTCGAGCGCTTCCACCCGCGCCTGACGCTCGCCTGCTCCTTCCAGAAGGAGGAGTCGGTGCTGGTGCACATGCTCGCCGAGGTGTCGCGCGATGCGCGCGTGTTCATGATCGACACCGGCGTCTTGTTCCCGGAGACGCTCGATACCTGGAAGCGGTTCGAGGAGCGTTTCGGAATGAACATCGAAGTGGTCGACGCCCGCAGCCCCGACGAGCCGTGGACGCTTCAACGCTGCTGCGGCGAGGCCAAGGTCGATGCGCTCGAGCGAGCGCTCCAGGACGTCGACGCATGGATCAGCGGGATCCGCCGAGAGCAGGCACCGACCCGGGCCGGTGCGGCGAAGCTGGAACGGGATCCGAAGCGCGACATCTGGAAGGTCAACCCGCTCGCGGATTGGTCGGAGAAGGACCTCTGGCGCTACATCCACAAGCACGATCTTCCGTACCACCCGCTCCACGATCGCGGCTACTCCTCGATCGGGTGCGAGCCGTGCACCCAGCCGGGCGAGGGCCGTAACGGCCGCTGGGCGGGGCAGGACAAGACCGAGTGCGGAATTCATGAGTCGTGAACCCACTCGCGTATGAGCTCTCGCACCTGAAGACACTCGAAGCCGAGTCGATCCACATCTTCAGGGAGGTGGCCGCGGAATTTGAGCGTCCGGTGTTGCTCTTCTCTGGAGGCAAGGACTCGCTCGTGCTGCTGCGGCTCGCCGAGAAGGCGTTCCGTCCCGCCCGCTTCCCGTTCCCGGTCATGCACGTCGACACGGGTCACAACTTCCCAGAGGTGATCGAGTTCCGCGACCGGCTGATCGAGCAGATCGGCGAGCGGCTGGTCATCGCAAACGTCCAGGACTCGATTGACAAGGGTCGTGTCGTCGAGGAGACAGGTCCCCGTGCATCGCGCAACCGGCTTCAAACGACGACGCTGCTGGATGCGATCGAGGAGCACGGGTTCGACGCCGCTTTCGGCGGGGCCCGCCGCGACGAGGAGCGCGCGCGGGCCAAGGAGCGGGTGTTCTCCTTCCGGGACGACTTCGGGCAGTGGGATCCCAAGCGCCAGCGTCCCGAGCTCTGGAACCTCTACAACGGCCGGATCCGCAAGGGTGAGCACGTCCGTGTCTTCCCGATCTCGAACTGGACCGAGCTCGACGTGTGGCAGTACATCGCCGAGGAGCGCCTCGAGGTGCCGTCGATCTACTACGCCCACACCCGCCAGGTATTTGAGCGCGACGGGATGCTGTACGCGTTCAATCCGTACGTGGAGCTGATCGACGGCGAGCAGCCGTTCGAGACTTCGGTGCGCTACCGCACGGTTGGCGACATGACATGCACCGGGAGCGGTTCGGTCGACCGCGTCGTCGCTCGAGGAGGTCGTGACGGAGATCGCCGCTACCCGGATCACCGAACGCGGTGAGACGCGCGCGGATGATCGCGTCACAGAGGCTGCGATGGAGGATCGCAAGCGCGAGGGCTACTTCTAGCCCGATGTCCGCGACGAATGGGCACCTGACCCGCTCCCGGACGAGCGAGCTCCTCCGGTTCGCGACAGCCGGGTCGGTCGACGACGGCAAGTCGACGCTGATCGGACGGCTCCTGCACGACTCCAAGGCGATCTTCGAGGATCAGATGGAGCACGTGGTAGAGACCTCGGAGCGCCGGGGCGACGGCTACGTCAACCTGGCCCTGCTGACCGACGGCCTGCGCGCTGAGCGGGAGCAGGGAATCACCATCGACGTCGCGTATCGCTACTTCGCGACCCCGCGCCGCAAGTTCATCATCGCCGACACCCCCGGGCACGAGCAATACACCCGGAACATGGTCACGGGTGCCTCCACGGCAGACCTCTCGATCGTGCTCGTCGATGCGCGCAAGGGCGTGAGCGAGCAGACCCGTCGGCACGCGTACATCGCCTCGCTGCTGCGGATCCCCCACGTCGTCGTCGCCGTGAACAAGATGGATCTCGTCGATTACGACGAAGCGGTCTTCGACCGGATCGTCGAAGAGCTGACGGACTGGGCAGCGCGGCTCGACATCCCCGACGTCGCGTTCATCCCGATCTCCGCGCTACTCGGCGACAACGTCGTCGAGCGCTCTCGCCGGATGGACTGGTACGAGGGTGCGCCCCTGCTGTACCACCTCGAGCACGTCGTGATCGCTCCGGACCGAAATCTGGCCGAGCTGCGCTTCCCGGTCCAGTGGGTAGTCTTACGCATCTCTGCGACAGGTCGGGCGCTTCTTCAACCGTCGCGCAAAGCGCGACGGGCGAGGCGCGCGGGCGTTCTCCTGGGGTGAAATCTTCGGGACGCTCGGCGTTAGCGCCTGAACCGCGACAAACCGCTCGAGGCCGCCGTGAGCCTGACGTGAACTCTGTCGGAAAGCCGGAAACGGAGCCATTTGCCAAGCCTCGACGCCGCCGCGCCCTTCCTCAACTCTACAATCCACCGCGCGCAATCCGCGTAATCGGCCGGGCAAATCACGCGCTACCTAATCTGGCGTGTCACTTACTTGCGACAATTTTCGTTTATTCGGTTGAACACATGCGGCGATCAG
>CAVPKT010000038.1:0-14454 GCA_963705775.1 uncultured Solirubrobacterales bacterium
ACAGCAGTAGTCGAACTCGATCCCCTGCCCGATTCGGTTCGGGCCGGACCCAAGAATCACGACACTCGATCGCGTCCCAAGCTCCACGTCCGTGGAAGCCGGAGCTCGCTCCCACGCCGAGTAGTAGTAGGGCGTCTTGGCCGCAAACTCCGCGGCGCACGTGTCGACGGCCTTGTAGGTTCGCTCGCCCGCGAACGGCGCCTCGGGATCGGCGACGAGCTCCGCCAGCTCGTTCAGGAACCACCTGTCGATCGAGGTCCTGGCGTTCACCTCCTCGATTGACACACCCCGCCTGAGCGCCTCGAGCACGCGGTCGAATCGCTCGGCGCCGCCCCTGCGCGAGCGACTCGATCAGGGCCTCGTCTTCAGCGGGGAGGAGGGGCTGCGAGTCGAGCTCGCGCGATCGCAATGCCTTTGCGAACGCCTGCTTGAATGTCCGCCCGATCGCCATCGCCTCCCCGACCGACTTCATGTGCGTGGTCAGCGCGGCCTCGGCGCCGGGGAACTTCTCAAACGCGAACCGTGGCCACTTCACCACGCAGTAGTCGATCGCGGGCTCGAAGCTCGCCGGGGTCGCCTTCGTGATGTCGTTGGGGATCTCCTGGAGCGTGTAGCCGACCGCGAGCCGGGCGGCGATCTTGGCGATCGGGAACCCCGTGGCCTTGCTCGCGAGCGCGCTGGACCGCGACACGCGGGGGATTCATCTCGATCACGACAACCTCGTCGGTCGCTGGGTTGACCGCGAACTGGACGTTCGATCCGCCGGTCTCGACCCCGACAGCCTTGATCACCACGATCGCCTGGTCGCGAAGCGTCTGGTACTGCTTGTCCGTCAACGTCTGCTGAGGGGCGACGCAGACGCTGTCGCCGGTGTGGACGCCCATCGGGTCGAGGTTCTCGATCGAGCACACGATCACCACGTTGTCCGCGCGGTCGCGCATCACTTCGAGCTCGAACTCGCCCCATCCGAGTACCGACTCCTCGAGCAGCACCTGGCCGATCGGCGAAGCGCTGAGGCCCCGGCCGACCATGTGCTCGAGCTCGGATTCGGACCTGACGACACCGCCACCTGTTCCGCCGAGCGTGAACGCCGGGCGAACGATGAACGGCAGTCCCATCTGATCGACCGCCGCGCGCGCGTCGGCCATCGTGTGGGCGATCGCCGAGCGCGGTACCCGCAACCCGGCTGCCGTCATGGTCTCGCGGAACCGCTCGCGGTCCTCGGCGCGGTCGATCGCCTCGTAGTCGGCGCCAATCAGCTCGACGCCGTAGCGCTCGAGGACTCCGAGCTCGTGCAGCTCCTTACTCAAATTGAGTGCGGTCTGGCCACCCAGCGTCGGCAGCAGCGCGTCCGGCCGCTCGCGCTCGATCACCTGGGTGACCGGGCCCGGCAGCAGCGGCTCAACATACGTCGCGCTCGCCACCTCGGGGTCGGTCATGATCGTGGCCGGGTTCGAGTTGACGAGCACGACCTCATAGCCCTCCTCCATGAGGACCCGGCACGCCTGCGTGCCGGAGTAGTCGAACTCCGCCGCTTGGCCGATCACGATCGGACCGGATCCGATCAGGAGGATCTTGTGAAGGTCGTCCCTACGCGGCATGGCGGAGCTCCCCCACGAACCTGTCGAACAGGTACAGCGAATCGTGCGGCCCCGGCCCTGCCTCTGGGTGGTACTGGACGGTGGCTCCGGGCACGTCACGCAGCTGAAGTCCCTCAACGGTCCGGTCGTAGAGGTTGATGTGCGTCAGCTCGGCGGCGCCGAAGTCCGTCTCCCAGCGGACGGGCTCGTCGTGGTCGATCGTCTCCCGGCCGTCCGGCCCGAGCACCGCGAACCCGTGATTCTGAGAGGTGATCTCGATCCGGCCGGTCGTCAGGTCCTTGACGGGGTGGTTGGCGCCGTGGTGGCCGAACGGCAGCTTGTAGGTCTGAAGCCCGACGGCGCGGCAAAGGAGCTGATGCCCGAGGCAGATGCCGTAGACCGGGAGCTTGCCGATCACCTCCCGCACCGTCTCCACGATGTAGTCGAGCGCGGCGGGGTCGCCGGGCCCATTGGCCAGGAAGACTGCGTCCGGGGCGCCGGCCAGGAGCTCATCTGCGCGGGCGGTGCACGGATGCAGCTCGATGGTGGCTCCCCGCTCTCGCAGGTTGCGGACGATCGAGAGCTTGACTCCCGTGTCGATCATCGCGATCCGCGGACCAGTGTTCCCAGCGCCGCCGGTCGGCTCGAGCTCGACCACTCCGGCCGGCGTCACTCCCTTGCAGAGATCGAGTCCGATCATGGAGGGGCTCTGCTGCGATCAGCTCGCGCGCCTCTCGTTCGGACAACCGCGCGGGGAACACGCCGGCTCGCATCGCACCCTGGTCCCGGATGTGCCGTACGAGGGCGCGAGTGTCGAGATCGGTGATTGCAGGGATGCCGCAGTCCGAGAGCCACGTTAGCCACGCGCCCTCCGCTCCTGGCGCGTCCTCGCGATCGACGCCCGCGCGCATGATCGCCGCGCGGGCGTGCACGCGGTCCGACTCCATCGCCTCGGTCGAGACGCCGTAGTTGCCGATCTGAGGAAAGGTGAACGCGATCAGCTGGCCGGCGTAGCTCGGGTCGGTCATTGCCTCCTGATAGCCGGACATGGAGGTCGTGAACACGATCTCCCCCACCGCATGGTCGTCGGCGCCGCACGCGAGCCCGTCGAAACGCATCCCGTCCTCGAGCAGGACGTAGGCCGTGCTCTCTCGGTTCATCGCGCGAGCGCGCTTGCCTCGGTCAGAACGGGCGCCCGGAATGCGAGCGTGCCGGCGGCGACCGTCAGCACCACCCGTCCGTGCAGGGTTCTGCCGTGGAAGCAGCAGTTCTCGGATTTGCTGACGTAGCCGCGGGCGCCGACCTCCCACTTGGCTCCTAGGTCGACCAGGCACACGTTGGCCGGCTCGCCCGGCGCGATCCGGGGCGTGAGCGAGTCGTACAGCGCCATCCCGGCCGTCATTCGCTCGATGACCGTCGCAAGCTCGACCTCCCCTGGGAGAACGAGCTCCGTGTAAAGAGCGGAGAACGCGGTCTCGAGCCCCGTCGTCCCCATCGGCGCCTGCTCGAACGGGACCTCCTTCTCGTGCCGTGCGTGAGGGGCGTGGTCCGTCGCGACACAGTCGATCAGCCCGCTGTTCAGCGCCTCGACCAGCGCCTGGCGATCGGCCTCGGTCCGCAGCGGCGGGTTCATCTTGAAGCGGCTGTCGAGCGTCCGCACAACGTCGTCGGTCAGCGTCAGATGATGTGGGCAGACCTCCGCGCTGACCGGGGCACCCGCGTCCTTCAGCTGCGCCAGCGCCAGCACGGATTCCGTGCAGGAGAGGTGCTGGAAATGGACGCGCGCATTCTCATAGAGCGCGATCGCGCCGTCCCGGGCGACCATCGTCGACTCAGAGATCGAGGGGATTCCTGCCAGCCCGAGCCGGGCCGAGATCGCCCCTTCGTGCATCACCCCGTCGGCCGACAGGGCCGGGTCCTCTTCGTGCAGAGCAACCACCCCACCGGCGAGCCGCTGGTACTGAAGCGCCTTGCGCAGCATCCCGGCCGACGTGAGCGGTTTGCCGTCGTCAGTGAACCCGAGCGCCCCTACTTCAACAAGTTCCGCCATCTCGGTGAGATCGGCCCCCTCGAGTCCGCGCGTGATGGAGGCGAGGAAGCCGAGCGGAACGCGCGCCTCGGCGCGGGCGGTCTGGACGAGCGAGCGCAGCGTCGACGCGTCGTCGACCACCGGATCGGTGTTCGGCATCGCGACCAGCGCGCAAAAGCCGCCCGTGGCGGCGGCCGCGGTTCCGCTCGCGATGTCCTCCTTGTACTCCTGGCCCGGCGTGCGCAGATGGACGTGCGGGTCGACGAACGCTGGGAACGCATGCTTGCCCTCGGCGTCGAGCGCCTCGACGCCGTCGGGCGCCGACAGCGATCCGGTGGGACCGACCTCGGCGATCGTCCCTTCCGGATCAGGATGTCGCAGCGCTCGTCGATCCCGGCCCGGGGATCGAGGGCCTGGGCGTCGCGGATCAGCAGCTCCGCGGGCGTGCCTTCGCGCATCGAGAGACCTGCTCATGCAACCGCCTGCAGCATCGGAGAGCCAACCAGCAGCTCATATAGCACTGCCATCCTGACCGCCACTCCTGCCTTGACCTGCTCTCCGATCAGCGCCTGGGGCGAATCGATCGCGTCGGCTGACAGCTCGACGCCGCGGTTGACCGGGCCGGGGTGCATCAGCAGCTGTCCGGGCCGCAGGCGCGCGGCGTTGATCTGGTACCGCTGGGCGTACTCGCGCAGGGAGGGGACGAACGACTCCCGCATCCGCTCGTGCTGCATCCGCAGCACATAGACCACGTCTGCTTCCTCCACCCCTTCGAGCGTCGCAGTCGCGTCGCATCCGAGCGCCTCGATCCCTCGCGGGATCAGGGTCGGCGGTCCGCACACGGTTACCGCCGCGCCCATCCGCTTCAAAGGCGAGGATGTTCGAGCGCGCCACCCGCGAGTGGAGCACATCGCCGACGATCCAGATCTTGACCCCCTCCAGCGAGCCGAGCCGGCGGCGCAGCGTGAACGCGTCGAGGAGCGCCTGGGTAGGGTGCTCGTGCTTGCCGTCGCCGGCGTTGATCACGGACGCCGGGCTCCAGCCCGCGACGAGCTGGGCGGCGCCCACATGCGGAGAGCGGATCACGATCGCCGCCGGGTCGTACGCGGACAGGGTCTGCACCGTGTCCTTCAGCGACTCGCCCTTGTCGACGCTCGAGCCGGCCGACCGCACATTGACGACGTCGGCGCTGAGGCGCTTGGCCGCCAGCTCGAAGCTCGAGCTCGTACGCGTCGAAGCTTCGTAGAAGAGGTTCACGACCGTCCGGCCCCTGAGGGCGGGCACCTTCTTGATCTCCCGACCGGAGACCTCCGCGAACGACTGGGCGCGGTCGAGGATCCGCTCGATCGCGGCGCGGTCGAGATCGTCGATCGAGATCAGGTGTTTCATCCGCGCACCCGAATTCACGCCGCTGCCCTCTCGGTCTCCCGCGCGGGGCCGATCGTGACCTCGTCGACCCCGTCGATCTCATCCACTCGCACGTTGACCCGCTGATCTTTCGAGGTCGGAAGGTTCTTCCCGACGTAGTCGGGGCGGATCGGCAACTCACGGTGGCCTCGGTCCACCATCACAGCGAGCTGGACTCGGGCGGGGCGCCCGTAGTCAAAGATCGCGTCGATCGCGGAACGGACCGTCCGGCCCGTGTAGAGCACGTCGTCGATGATCACGATCGTGCGGCCGTCGATCGGAAAGTCGAGATGCGAGGACAGGACGACCGGCGCGCTCGGGCGAATCGCGAAGTCATCGCGGTAGAAGGAGATATCGATGTCCCCGAGCGGGACCTCGACTGACAGCAGCTCACTCGTCAGCGCGTGGACACGTTGGGCCAGGATCGCCCCGCGCCTGTGGATGCCGACGAGTGCGATCGAGGGCTGGTCGTGCCCGTCGGGGTTCTTCTCGACGATCTCGTGAGCGATCCGCACCAGCGTGCGGCGCATGTCATCCCGATCGAGTACGACCGTGGCGGCCTGCATTCTGTTCCTTCCTGGCCTCGCGGGACCGGGTTAAAGGTGATGCTTTGCGGAGCCTAGCAGTGGGTCCGGCGGTCAGGGGGCGGCCAGCTCCTCGCCTACGGGCTCCGCGTCCTCCCCCATTCGGCGCTCGTCCCAGTGCACGAGCTCCGGCTCTCCGCGCTCGGAAACGGCAGCTCGATCGTGTCGAAGTCGCGCGGGAGCACAGTCCGCGGAACACGGCCCGCGCCTCGTCTCGGAGCAGTCCGATCGGATAGCGGGTTGAGAAGTGCGTGAGCGCGAGCATCCCACGTCGGCGTCGCGCGCGATGGTCGCCGCCTGCGCGGCGGTCGAGTGGCCGGTCTCGGCTGCCCGCTCGCGTTCCTCCTCGGCGAACGTCGCCTCGTGGATCAGGAGGTCGGCGCGGTGCGCCGCCACCTGCAACGGCTCGCAAGGCGTCGTGTCCCCGGAGATCACGAGCTTGCGTCCTGCGCGCGGCGGGCCCAGACCTGGTCGGGGCGAACGCCCTTCACCGTCTCACCCCGCTGGACGCGGCCGAACTCAGGGCCGGCCGTCAGGCCGAGCCGGCGGCCGTCTCCGGATCGAACACCCCGGGCCGCTCGTCCTCGAACAGCGCGTAGCCCAGCCCCGGACCGCGATGTGCGACCGGGAACGGCGCCACCGTATAGCCGTCGCGCGCGAGTGCGTCACCGGGTGAGAGCTCGACCAGCTCGAGCTCGAACGGCGTGCGCCCCGCGGCACGCATCACGATCGCGAGCAGCTCGCGCAGCCCGCGGGGCCCTGCGATTCGAAGCGGTTTCTCGCGCGCGCGCAGGTCGAAGGTCTTGAGCAGGCCGGGAAGCCCGAGCCAGTGATCGGCGTGGAAATGGGTGAGGAAGATCGTCATCGAGGTCCGCCAGGCCGAACGGATGCCACGAGCTGGCGCTGGGTCCCCTCGCCGCAGTCGAACAGAATCCGCTCGCCCCCACGCCTGACGAGAAGCGCGGGCAGCCCACGTCGCGCGGTCGGAACCGAGCCGCCAGTGCCGGCGAAGAACACCGAGAGGTCCATCGGGGTGAGTCTGTCAGTCGGGGGCGTCTCAGAGTGCGCGGGCCCAGGCGTCGAATTCGTAGTCGGCCGCGAGACGGATGCGGCGGCGCTGGTTGTTGCGGGGAGGATCCAGGCGCAGATACCCCTTGGACGTCGGGCACAGCTCAACGGGAACCACGAACAGTCCTTCCGGATCGGGTACGTGGACGGCGATTACGTCGGCCAACCCGGTGTAGAGCCGCCGACCTGAGCCGTGATCCGTGCTGCACGTGTTGAACTCGACGCACCCCTTGCGAACCCGTCCTGATTTCACCTGGATCCGGACGAGCTCGCCGTCGGGCGGAATAACCGCTCCCAGATCGAACGCCAGGCCCTGCCCGAAGGGAATCAGTGCAGGGATGTCCGCGCGAGCCAGCGCCGCGAGGACCGCGGCTTCGGCGGCGTTTCCGCGATGAATCGTTCGCACGAACGCCACGGTACCCCCGCGGCCGGACGAACACATGTTCGTCCCGCCACCCGCTACGCTGCGTCTTCCAGCGCCCGTAGCTCAGGGGATAGAGCGCGCGCCTCCGGAGCGCGAGGCCGCAGGTTCAAATCCTGCCGGGCGCGTTGCGGGCCACGGGCCACCGCGTGAGCGGGACGGGCGGCTAGACCGCCGGCGCACGCGGTTTGACCTCTTCGCCCGCGGGGAAGGCGAAGTTTGGAACATACCGTGACCGAGAAGACCCCGAGAGTGCTGCTCGAGCTGGACAGCCGGCCCGAATCAGTCACGCTGGTCCGTGGCATGCTCGGAGGCGTAGGGGAAACGCTCCGACTCGACTCCGAGCTGTTGGACGATGTCAGGACCGCGGTCAGCGAGGCTTGCAACAACGTCGTTCTCCACGCCTACGGCGGTGGAGCGGGTCCTCTGATCGTGGATTGCGAGATCACGGCAGACCGTCTCGAGGTGCGGGTACGCGACCGAGGCCGCGGCATCCGCGGCGATCGCCGCGGCGGCCGACCGGATGGGCGTGGGACTGGCGGTGATCAGCGCGCTGTCGGATCGGGCTGAGTTCAGCTCGGCGCCCGGTGGTGGGACCGAGGTACGGATGGCATTCGAAGTCGACCTCGCCGGCGTCGATCTGGCCGACGGTGCCGAGCTGAACGGCGACAGTTGGCCCGGAGGCCTCGACGGCGACGTCGTCGTACGCCTCGCGCCCCCGGATTTGCTCGCCGGCGTGCTCGCCGGTGTTTCGAGGGGGCTTGCCGCACAGGCACGCTTCTCGGTCGATCGGTTGTCCGAGATCGACCCGGTCGCGGACGCGATCGCAGCACACGCGAACGATGCAACGAACGGCAACCGAATCGGTTTTGCGATCGCCAGCGACGAACGCCGGCTCGAACTCGCGATCGGCCCGTTCGTGGACGGCAGCGGGGATCGACTCGACGAGCAGCTGAGGGCGGAACCGCCGACGTCGCCGCTGGCGCTGTTGGCCGACGAGGTCACAACGGAGTCGCAGGGCGACGCGGAGCTCCTGCGGGTCGTACTGACCGACCAGCGCTGAGGTGAGCGCTAACAACACCGCGGCGGGCGTGGGGTTATGCTGCGAAGTGGTGCACGAGGCGATGCCAGGCAGCCCGGCCTCCGACACAGAGCGAGCCGTTACGTTCCTCGAGGACGCATATCAGTCGCGCTTGCGCCGTCGCGGCAGAACCGTCGAGCATCCGATCGCCGTCGGCGAGCTGCTCCGCGAGGATGGACAAGCACCGCAGCTCGTACTGGCGGGGCTATTGCACGACGTGCTCGAGGACACCGAGGTGGCACCCCGCGAGCTCGAAGAGCAATTCGGACCCGAGGTGACTCGTCTGGTCGAGGCGCTGACGCAGGACGACTCGATCGGCAAACACCGCGCCCGCAAGGCCGCGCTTCGCAAGCAGGTCCTCGATGCCGGCTCGGACGCGGCCAAGATCGCGCTGGCCGACAAGGCAGCCAAGCTCGCCAGCGAGCACGAGCGGCCGAAGGAGCGGCGGCTCGATCACTACCGCGAGACGCTGACGGGCATCGAAGAGCGCTACGGGCGCAGCCGGCTGAGCGAGCGCCTGCGCGAGGAGCTCGCGCGCTTCCCCGTCAGTGCCAACGGATCAGAACCGAAGTAGCGCCGCGACTGGAGTCGCAAACCGCTCCGGGTCGACCGCGTTCCGCGTCATCTTCCAGATGCGCTGAACCGCTCCCGCGCCTCCTCGATCTCGGCCAGCGCGGCATCTCGGTCGCGCCATCCCTTCACGCGCGACTCCCTACCCGGCTCGAGGTCCTTGTAGATCGCAAAAAAATGCGAGATCTCATTGCGGAGCATCTGCGGCAGGTCGTCGAGTGCGTCCAGCGTGTTCCAACCCGGGTCTTCACACGGCACGCACAGAACCTTCGAGTCGACACCGTGCTCGTCTTCCATTTCGAATAGCCCGATCGGCTTGCAGAACACGATGCAGCCAGGAAACGTCGGTTCAGACACGCAGATCAGCGCGTCGAGTTCATCACCGTCGAGCGCCAGGGTGTCAGGAAGAAAGCCGTAGTCCGTTGGGTACACGACCGACGAGGACAGGAATCGGTCGAGCTTGATCCCGCCCATCTCACGGTCGTACTCGTACTTGTTCCTGGAGCCCTTGGGTATCTCGACGATGCATTTGATCATGGCTCTGCTGGCTACCCGCGGCCGGCGGGCGATATTCCGCCGCGTCCGTCCGCGGACCATATAATCCTCCCCGCCCGATAAACCTGGGAGCGCGCCGGCTGTGCTCCGCGCGGTGCGCTCTCCGCGGCGATTGCCCCGATCGTCGCGCCAGATTCGCGCCCGCGCTGTCCTAGCTCGCCATGGAGGTATGAGATGTCAGTCATCGCACCCCCTGAAGCCGCTACCGAGACGGTTCGGGACCAGCCGACCGATGCCCTGTTCGTCAGTCTTCGCCGGACGCGAGAGAGCCGCATCCGCGACGAGTTGGTGTCGCGCTTCATGCCCCTGGCGCGCAAGCTGGCGCACCGCTATCACGCCGCCGGCGAGCCGCTCGACGACCTGATCCAGGTGGCCAACGTCGGGCTGCTGAAGGCCATCGACCGTTTCGACGAACGGCGGGGAGTGGCTTTTACGACCTACGCGGTGCCGACGATCACCGGCGAGCTCAAGCGCTACTTCCGTGACAACAGCTGGGCGGTGCACGTGCCCCGGGGCACGCGTGACCGCGCGCTCCAGATTCACAGCGCGATCCGGGAGGCGTCCGAGAAGACCGGGCAGCGCCCTGCCACCGACGAGCTGGCCGAGCGGCTTTCGCTATCCGAGCGCGAGGTCGATGACGCGCTCCGCGCGCTGACCGCGTTCGATGCAATCTCGCTCGACGGTCCGGCGTTCGGCCGCGACGATCCGGAGCCCCAATCGCGGTCGGAGACGATTGGCTCGATTGAGTCGACTACGAGCTGGCGGAGAACCGCATCACGCTCAGACACCGAGCTCGGCAAGCTGCCGACCCGTGACCGGCGCGTGTTGCAGATGCGATTCCTCGAGGAACGCACCCAGTCGGACATCGCGGCGCGAATCGGCGTGTCCCAGATGCAGGTCTCGCGGATCCTGCGCCGGACGCTCGAGCGGCTCCGGCTCTCGATCGAGCGCACGGCGACCGCCTGAGCGTCAGCCCAGGCGGCTACGAAGCGCCCCCGCGTTCGCCGGGGCGAACCCCTCCCAGTCGTTGTTGAAGTAGGCGTAACCTCAGCGTGCGCCGCCAGGCGCGATGCGCTCGGCCCATTGGTCGAGCTCGCGCCTGAGTAGTTCCCGCGCCTCCCGGGCCCCGTAGTGGAAGCGGACGTAACGCCAGCGCGGTCGCCTCGTGGGCTGAAAGGGCCGCTTCGGGTGGTCGCCGATCGTCAGTGCCACGCCGTGATGTCGCAGCTGATCCAGACCGGCCTCACGAACCAGCTCGGATGGCGAAACTCGAACGTGTGCGGCCCGGCCGGCAACGCTCCGCCAGTCCGCGAGGCTCGCGTCGTCGCGGTGGAAGTTCTCGGGCAGCTGCCAAAGCACGGGACCGAACCGCCCGGCACCACGGAGCGGCTCGAGGTTCATAGAACCGCTCGATGCCGGTCGCCGATCCGTCAGGCGTTTCACGTGGGTCAAGTAACGGCTCGCCTTGACCGCGAACGTGAACCCGGCGGGAGTCTGGCTCACCCAGCCGCCACGCGTCGCGCTGGGCAGCCGGTAGAAGGTGGCGTTGACCTCGACCGTGTCGAACCGGGCCGCGTACAGCTCGAGCCACCGGCGCGGGGTACGCCACCCGGGTACAGGCGGCCCCGCCAGTCGGCGTAGTTCCAGCCCGAACAACCGATCCAACGCGGTTCTTAACGGCTTAGCCGCCAGCAGATCGCGCGCGGGGCCGGGCGCGGCGCGCTCCAGCTCGCGCAGGTGATCCTGCTCGCGCTCCGCTCCGGGCACTCCTGGCCGAGCGTCGGCCGCTGCGAGACGCACGTCGCGCGGTCGGGCGCTGGTCGCGCGGGATCTCCGCACGCACGAGCGCTTTGACGAGCCGGGCGAGCTCAGCGTCGAGGAACTTCGCCATGCGCTCCTCATCACGCTTGATCGACCGTGCGAGCTGAGCAGTCTCCCGATCGCCGACCTCGGTCGCGAACGCCTCGATCCGGCTGTAGAGCGCGATCTCGACGTGCTCCTCGCGCAGTTCCTCCTGCGCGTTGCGGAGGTGGGTCTCGGACTGATTGGTGACCGCGGCACGGGCCGCGCCGAGCTGCCCCTTGGCGGAGGCCACCGCCTTGCCGGCCACTTCGCCGGCCGCTCCGGGAATCCCGCGCATCTTGGGCGCGCTGGCCGTTCCGCCGAGCTTCTTGACTCGTGATGCCACGCGGCGCTTGTGGTCGCGGGTCTCCTGAGAGGCTGCTGAAGCCGCTTCTTATACGACTGCTTCTGGGTCAGCCCGATGTGCGCGGTCAGGTCGGCTTCGAGCTCCGCCTCCTTGGCGTGAGCCTCCGAGAGCCACTCGACAAGCTTGGTGTCACGTTCATTGAGATTTGTCATAGGCGTGGTGCTACCCGCTGACCGCGCCCGCACCACATCGATTGGGCCGCGCGTGAAACCGCCTCCGGGAGGGAAGCTGTTGGCGGCGATGCGCCTTACGCCGTTCAGACTGCTCCGGGCCGGGCTTGCGCCGGCTCCGCCGTGGACGCGGCTTCACGTACGCGGACGACGGCGACGAGCGCCTTGATGACGCCGAGACACTGGACCGCATTCGCGCCCTGGCGATCCCGCCTGCATGGCGGGAGGTCTGGATCTGCGCCGACCCGAACGGACACCTTCAGGCCACCGGCATCGACGCCGCAGGCCGCAAGCAGTACCTCTACCACGAGCTGTGGCGCGCGCGCCGCGACCGGGAGAAATTCGAGCGGATGATCCGCTTCGCGCGGCGCTGCCAAAGCTGCGCCGGCGCGTGGCGAAGGAGCTGGGCACCCCCGGACCGAGCCGGGACCGTGTGCTCGCCTGCGCGCTCCGGCTGCTCGACGTGGGGTTGTTCCGCGTCGGCGGCGAGGAGTACGCGGACGAGGACAGCGGGATCGGGCTCGCCACCGTCAGACGCGAGCACGTCTCGTTCGAAACGGGGCGGTGCGTGTTCGACTACCCCGCCAAGGGTGGTGTCCGCGCGTCCACGATTCGCGACCCGCCTGCGCGGAGCTCGTCCGCGCTCTGGGCCGCCGCGCGCGGCCGCGCCGAGCTGCTCGCGTACCGCAAGGGTCGGCAGGTGGGCGGCATCCGCGCGACGACATCAGCGCCTACCTCAAGGAGCAGCTCGGCGACGAGTTCAGCGCGAAGGACTTCCGCACCTGGAACGCAACCGTGCTGGCCGCGGCCGCGCTCGCCGGCGAGGAACGCAGGGGCCAGCAAGACAGCCCGCAAGCGCGCGATCACGCGGCGATCGAGTGAGGTGGCGACGTGCTCGGCAACACGCCCGCGGTCGCCCGCCGCTCGTACATCGATCCGCGCGTGTTCGACCGCTTTTGGTCCGGCTGGACGATTGCCGGCGCGCTTGAGCGGATCGGCAGTCTCGACTCCGTCGATGGTCGGGGCCGCGGCAGGATCGAACGTGCCGTGCTCGACCTGCTCGAGGGGGACTTCGACTCCCGCGGCGTCAATCGCGACTCGGCTCCTAGCTGCTGCGCAACAGGCGGTACGTGAGAACTGCCGCCGTTCCGGTCACGGCGGCGGCGGCGAGAGCTCGCATTCTTCCCGGGCCGAAGCCCACGATGCGCTCGGCCGCGGCCTTCCCGACCGTCTTGAGCGGTCCGCTCATGCGCTGCGGCCGAGCTGGAGCATCCGGTCGAGCCGGTCGAGCAGCTGCCCGCTCGGGATACCAGCTCTCGTCCGTCTTCTCGATCAGCAGGTCGACGTACTCGATGATCTGCTCAGGGTGAAAATCGTCGCCTCGAGCCGGTTCAGGAGCTGATGGCTCGGATACGGTCGTTTCGACACCGTCTCCATCAGGATGTCGTAGTAGCGCTGCTGCAGTGGTGGCATTCCTGGCTCCTTTCTCACATCAGGTCCCCGAGGGGACCCAGGTTCAGGTTCAGGTCCTGGTCGGTCAGAGCCGAATGACTCCTTCAACTCATCCATCCGCTCGGCCAGCGCCAGGAAAGTCCGCCCAAGCCGTTCGACCTCGTCGTCGGTGAGCGTCCCGGCGTCGATTCGGCGCAACGCCTGGCGCTCCATCAGCTGGCGCAGCAACTCAACCAGCGTGAGCACGAGCTGGGCAAGTCCTTTCTCCAGCCGCTCCGAGTCGGTGTTCACGCGATCGGGCAGGCGCGGGCTCGGCCGCGGATCCCTCCGTCGCACTGCTCGAGCCTCCCGACCCGCAATCCGGGGCGAGGATCCCGCCGGCTGCGGACCGCCCGGGCGCCGTCCTGACAGCTTGTCAACGGACGCCACCAGCAACCCAAGGTCGAGCGCGACGAGGTCGATGTCCGCTGCCGCCAGCATGATCTCGCCCCCGACCACGACACCGCCGCCGAGTAGCCGGTCGAGCAGATCGAGCAGCGTGACCTGGCGCGTATGCGCAAGCCGAACTCGAGTTTCGCTTACCACGCCGCTCCGATCGATCCCGGCAGGAAGTTGTACGGAGGCCATGGCCCGGTGATGACCAGCTCAAGGCCGAGCGAAGAGAAGCGGGCCTGGAGATCGCGGACGGAGGCCTCGAACAGGGGCTGGTCATCGTCCTCGACCAGGTAGACGCCGTTGAGCGCCATCTCCTCAAGCCGACCGCTTGCCTCCGGGCGTTGCGGCGGGTTGATCATGCTCTCGAACGCGGCCGCGCTGAGACCATCGTGGATCTCCTGGGCAGCTTGCTCCACGCGCTGATCTAGCTGCGCCTCCAGCTCGCGCTCGTCCTGCCGGCGCCGGATGTACGCGGCGCCCGTGGAGCCGTCGCCAGACTCGTCTCGAACATCGGGATCCTCCGTCGGGCGCACTCGCGCGGGGGAGAAGAACGCCTGCACCCCCCACTCCCGTTTTCCCTCCAGGTGCTCGAGCGCGTTGTGCAGCCCATCTGCCTCGCGGACCAGCATCTCCTCGACGCGATCCCCGGACTGGTAGACGGTGCACATCCGCATCGGGATCACCGTCGTGCGCTGGCAGAGCTCGTCGAGCACCACCTCGTGCTCTCGGGCAACCGTCTCGACCCACGTCATGTCCGAGAGGGACGCGCGCAGCTGTGATTCCTCGAACTCTTCCCGCGGAACCTCGCTGACCACGGCGGCCAAGTCGCCTTCGCTCACCGCGATCACGTCCCGTCCCCCGAGGCCGGAGAGCCCCTGGACGAATCAACATTT
>CAVPKT010000039.1:0-38695 GCA_963705775.1 uncultured Solirubrobacterales bacterium
ACGACCTGTACCGCCGCTCGAGCCGATGTTGCCGGCGGCATCGGCTTGCGTCGCGGCCACCGTGAACGTTCCCGCCGCTCCGAGCGGCGGCGAGAGCGTGGCGTTCCAGGCGCCAGACAGGCATGTCGCGGTTCCGGACTCGTTCGCCGAGCCGGTAACCGACCAACTGACGGTCGAGGAGTCACCGCTTGACGTGCCGCACGCGCCGCCGATCGAGGTCACCGCAGAGGTGCTGGTGGTGAACGGGAACGTCACCGCGCCACCGTTCACTTGCGTCAACGTCACCGTCGGCCCTGTGCTGTCGATCGTGAAGGTCGCCGTGGTCGCTACGGACTGGGTGTTGCCGGCGTTGTCGACGCCGTACGTGCGCACCGTGTAGGTCCCATCAGACAGGAAGTTGGTGGCGGCGAAAGCGAGCGTCCAGCTGGTCGCTCCGGTCGCCGTCAGCTTCTGCTCCGAGGCGCTGGCGAAGCTTGTGCCGTTCCAGTAGTTCGCGGCCCCCTGCTGGATCGAGACCAGCACCTTCTGCACACCAGAGCCAGAATCGGAGGCGGTACCGCAGATGGCGCTGGTGCAGCCGGCGTTCCATCCCGTGTGGTTGTAGTTGCCGCCAGACGCCGGAAACGTGATCGCGGAAGTAGGCGCAATCGTGTCGATCAGCCACGTGTACGAGGCCGCGACGGTGATGGCGCCGTCGGCGCTCACCCCCTCGACCTGGAAGGTGTGCGAGCCGTCGCTCAGACCGCTGTAGCTCTTTGGGCTGGTGCAGGCGGGGAAGCCGCTCCCATCGAGCTGGCATTTGAACGTGTATGTCGCCTGCGTATGCGAAAACGAGAATGATGGCGATGAGTTCCCGCTCGGGTTGCTCGGCTCTGCTGTCATTGACGGAGCGCTGGTGTCGATCGTCCACGGATACGTCGTATCGGGGCCGGTGGAGCCGTTCAGTGTCGCGTGCACCTTGAAGGTGTGCGAGCCACCGGTCAGCCCGCTATATGACTTTGGGCTGGTGCAGGAGGTGAACGAGCCGCCGTCGATCTGACACTGGTACGCGCTGCCTCCTCCGCCGGTGACACTGAAGCCCGGGGAGGTGTTTGCGCTCGGGTTCGACGGCGTCGAGGTCAGCGTCGGAGCGGTTAGGGTGATGGTGATCGAGTTGCTGGTCGCCGAGGCGGTCAACAGGTGGTAGACCGCGGTCGCGGTGTAGGTGAACGTCCCGGGGGTGACGGTGGCGTCCGTGCAGGAGACGCCTGTCACCAGTGTCGGGACGCCGCAGATCGTGGCTCCGTCAGAGCGTTTCACGTAGTAGCCCTGTACGGCGCCGCCCGAGGAAAGCGTCGCCGCGTTCCAACTGATCGCAACGTTGACGCCTGATCGCGCCGCAGTGACGGTGGACGGCGGGTTGATCGCCCCGACAGCGGCTGTCGCGGTTCCTATGCCCGTGTGCGTGAAGAACCCCAGCGCGCCGGCCGCCAGCGCGAGCGCCACGACCGCCGCGGTGCAAGTCCGTCGTCCCACGTGGAAGCCGGAGAGTCGGCGTCTCATCGGTGCGCGCTCCCGCTGTAATCGAGAGTCATGGTCGTGCCCCAGCATGCGTCTTGATTCGTAGGGGTGTTAACCATTCGGATGAAGGGCGTCGTGGCGCCTTGCGACGGGAGGGTGACCGAGCCTCCGGGCGGCACCTGGACGGCCTGCGTAACTGAGATGTTTGACTGCGTGATCTCGAAGTTCGCGCTGCCACAGCCGCTCGGGAGGCTCGACGGCCGCAGCGTCGCGACGACGCTCGTGATCGAGATTGAGACCGCGTTTGGGTTGCTCAGTGTGGCGGCGACTGGCTGCGCCGCCGCACCGGGGTACAGTAGCCCGCCAGCATTACCGCTGATCGTGAACGGTACGTGGGTCGGAGGCGGATTCGCATGGATCGTGAATCTCGCGGTCGCGGGCGAGCGCCGGGACGTCGCCTTGCCGAGGCGGTCGGTGGCGCGGACGTGGACGGTGTAGACACCGCCCCACGCCGGGAACGCGAGCGGGTAGCGCCACCGAACCGTTCGTCGCCGCGCGCAACGCAGGTCCCGACATGAACGCAAAACAATCCCACGCGTGTAGATCTCGCGTGACGAAACGAACGCTCTGCCGTTCCAGTAACGGCCGTTCGCGCCGCGGATCGAGACGACCACACGCTTGACGCCGAAGCGGTCGCGCGCGGCGCCACAGATACCTGACCGGTAGCCACACCCCGAGTTCCAACTGCCGGCGTTATAGGAGCCACCGTTGCGCGGGAACGCAATCACGATCGATGGCGGCCGAAGGTCAATCGTCCAGACAAAAGCGACAGGGCGGCTCGTCACGCCAGAGTCGCTGTACTCGACGCGAAACGTATGCCTGCCCTTGCGGAGCCGTGTGTAATTCATGCCACTGGTGCAGGCCCTGAACGACGAGCGGTCGAGCGAGCACACGAACGTCGTGTCCTCGCCCGAATCGGCGAACGAGAAGCTGGCCGACGTCGAGGTGGTTGGGCTGGCTGGATGCGAGGTGATCCTCAGCATTGGCTGGTCGCCGCTGGCGAGCGCGAATCCAGCCACGGCGCCGAGAACACCGAGCAGGCACACGACCATCGCGGCTTTCATCGCCGGATTTGGGTGCTGAAGCAGTCGCATTTGGCGGCCCTCAGAGACAAGAGGGAGGGACCTAAGTCCCTCCCTCCGGGTCCAGTCGGGATTCGCTGTTCGCCTGACTCGTTAGTTGCTCGTGAAGTGGAGGACGAGCGGAGCGGTCTGGCAGGCGTCCTGTGAGACGCCCGTGTCGTTCATCTGCAAGGAGCCGGTACCCGTGGCGTGGTCGCCCGGTGTCCCGGACTTGGTCAGCGTCTGAGCGACCAAGATGTCGCTCATCGTGAAGGCCGGATTGGTGCCACTGATGCTGAGGTCACAGGTGCTGTGCCCGGCGTCCGTCGTGATGCTGGCCAAATGAATGCTGTTCACATACTGCGAACTCGTCCCGGGGTTGGTAGCGAGCACGCTGACACTCGCCGGGCTGCCGGCGGGATAGAGCGTGCCGGTGGTCGTCCCGGCAAGTGTGACCGCCGACGAACTACCGACAGTGGCAGAACCGGTACCCGACCCGGTATTGGTGAAGTACGCAATCGCGGAACCGACTAGTGCCAGCACGACGAGAGCGCTGAGCGCAGCAAGCGCCCGCTTGGTTCTGAATCTACGCAACATGGCGTATCCCTTTTCCTTGGAGGTTGCGATCTCGGAAGCGTCGGCTACGGGATCGGAAGGAGGCCAGCAGGAACGACCGTGCAGAAGCTCGCGACAATCACGATTTCTGCCGCCGCGTCCCCGCCTAGAACACGCTGCGCTGTCGAGTAGAACTTACGTACAGCTTGGCGTGCGAAGTGCACGCCGGGAGCATGTCTTGCCTTACACCTCTTATCGGCAGATTCGCGGTTGTTCGCGAGCGCCCGCACGCCTGAGCCCCATCGGTTAGCGTCGCCGTGCACTGCAATAGGGTGGTAACGAGGAGCGAGCATGGAATCCAACGCGATCGACCCGGCCGACTTCCGCGAGACGCAGCACAAGAACTGGGACTCTGCTGCGGTGGGATGGAAGGAGTGGAGCGAGTTCAATACGAGCGCAGACGCGCACATCAGCAAGCGGCTGGTGGAGCTCGCTGGCGTGCAGCCGGGAAGCCGGGTGCTGGACGTCGCCGCCGGCTATGGCGAGCCGGCGCTCACCGCGGCGCGTAAGGCCGGCCCGGAGGGCCTCGTTGTGGCCACCGACATCTCCGCCGAGATGCTCGCGTTCGGGCGTGAACGCGCGGCGGCGGCCGGCTTGGGCAACGTCGAGTTCATGGAGTCGGATGCGTCCAGCCTCGATTTCCCGCGCGCGAGCTTCGACGCCGCCGTGTCGCGCTGGGGAATCATCTTCGAGCCCGACGCCGAGGCCACCGCGGGGCGTATCCGCGGCTTCCTCAAGCCGGGGGCGCGGATGGCGATCAGCTCTTGGGGCGAGCCCGATCAGGTCCCCTTCCTCTCGATTCCGATGAGGACGACGATGGAGCGGCTGAACGTGCCCCCGCCCCCGCCCGGAACGCCCGGGCCCCTCTCCCGGCCCACCCCCGCTGCCATCGGCGGGTTGCTCGAAGGAGGTGGGTTCTCGAACGTCGCGGTCGAGCAGGACGAGGTCACCTTCGAGTTCGACTCCCCGGAGCACTTCACCGCCTACGTGAGGGCGATCGCCGCCCCGATCCGGGCGATGATCCAGGAGCACGCAGGCGCGGCTCAGGAAGAGGCCTGGGACGCGATCACGCGGGCCGCGGCGGATGCGGCGGGTGGCTCGAAGCCGCTGAGCTTCTCGAACGTCGTGCTCCTCGCCTCGGCAACCGCCTAGCGCCCGCGTCGCAGAACTACACCATAATCTGGAGCGGATGGGCTGGGATGGGGTCTGAGGCGAGCACGCTGACGCTGTTGTTCACCGATCTGGTGAGCTCTACCGAGCTGCTCGATCGGCTCGGCGATGACGCCGCGGTCGAGCTGTTCGCGGACCATCTCCGTCTGCTGCGCGCGACCGCCAGCGAGCATTTGGGAGAAGAGGTCAAGAGCCTCGGCGACGGCCTGATGGTGACGTTCTCCAGCGCGGCGGCCGGGCTGGCGGCGGCGACCGCGATGCAACGGCGGGTCGCCGACCGAAACGCGGCCGATGGCGGGCAGTCGATCGGGGCTTCGAATCGGGATCAACGCGGGCGAAGTCGTTGCTGCGGAGAACGACTACTTCGGAACGCCCGTCGTCCTCGCGAAACGCCTGTGCGATCGCGCAGACCCCGGACAGACGCTCGTGTCCGAGGTCGTCCGCTCGCTCGTCGGAAGCCGTGGCGGACATCGGTTCCTTGACCACGGCACGTTGTCCCTCAAGGGATTCTCGGATCCGGTCCGGGCGTTCGCCCTCGACTGGCAGGACCGGCCGCCTGACAACGCTCTCGATGCCGCCGGGGCAGATGGCGACCCGGCCGCCCCCGGCCCGGCACGGCGAGACACGGCCCAGCTCGCGCTCCCCGCGCCGCTCGTCGCGGAGGCCCGCCCGCAAATCGTCGGACGTGTCGAGGAGCTCGGGGCGCTCGTCGCCGAGCTCGAACGGGCGAGGTCCGGCGACATCAGGGTCGCGCTGATCGGAGGCGAACCCGGGATCGGAAAAACGAGGCTTGCGGCGGAGCTGTGCGAGGTCGCTCTCGCGCGGGGGTGCGCGGTTCTCTACGGTCGGTGCGACCCGGAATCGATCGTCCCGTTTCAGCCGTTCGTACAAGCTCTGGCGGAGTACGTCGCGCTGACGCCGGACGACCGGCTCGCGAAGGAGTTGGGGTCCAACGTCTCGGTGCTATCGCGTCTGCTGCCTGAACTCGCTGGGCGATTCCCGGGCTCGCCCGCAAGTCCTCCATCCGGGAGCGCGGAGACGGACCGCTATGTGTTGTTCGCGGCAATCGCCTCGCTGCTGGCCGTCCAATCGGAGCGAAACCCGCTCGTTCTGGTGCTCGACGATCTGCACTGGGCCGACCAGCCGACCCTGGCACTTCTTCGCGTCCTGACGCTGAAGTCGGGACCCGCGAAGATGCTGCTCCTCGGCGCCTACCGCGACCGAGAGGTGGCGCGGGATCATCCGCTTGCCGAGCTGATAGCGCAACGACACCGGGGCGCTCCGCTCTCAATCGTCAAGCTCCACGGTCTCTCCGAGACGGAGGTGGAGGCGCTGATCACGTCCTGGGGTGGCCAGCCCGCTCCGGCCGAGTTCGCGCACGGGGTCTGGCAGGAGACCGAGGGCCAGCCGTTCTTCGTTCGGGAACTGCTTCGCCACCTGTTGGAGACCGGTGCGATCTTCGAGCGTGAGGGGCACCTGTCGCCGTCGTCCACGATCGCGAAGATTGGCGTGCCAGAGGGAGTTAGGAACCTGATCGAGAGCAGGCTGGCCCGTCTCAGCGAGGAGACTCAACGGGTCCTGGCGATCGCGTCAGTGATCGGAAGGGAGTTCGGCGTCGACGTCCTGGAGAGGGTGACGGAGGTCCGCTCCGATCATCTCCTCGAGCTGCTCGAGGAGGCGACAAGCGCCGGGCTGATTGACGCCGGAAGCAGCTCGTTCAACGCCTACGCGTTCTCCCACGCGCTCGTCCGCGAGACCCTGTACGACGAACTCACAGCGCCCCGGCGGGTGCGACTTCACCGGCGGGTCGGCGACGCTCTGGAGGAGCTCGCGTCCGGTAGCTCGCTTCAGCGTCTTCCCGAGCTCGCGCATCACTATTTCGCCGCCGCAGCTGGGACCGAGGAGCTGAGCAAGGCGATCAACTACGCGGTCGAGGCCGCCGTGCACGCCAGCGAGCAGTTCGCCTACGAGGACGCCGCTCAACACTACGAGCGGGCACTCAACGGCCTCGCCCTCCGCGGCGGGGATGACCGCCACCGCTGCGAGCTGCTGCTCTCGCTCGGGACGAGCAGGTGGAGCGCCGGCGAGTACGTCCAGGCCAAGGAGGCATTCAGATCGGCAGCGAACCTCGCCGAGGAGCTTGGCTTGTCGCGAGAGTTGGCGCGCGCAGCGCTTGGCTACGGCGGCCCGATGGCGTTCCGCGCGGGGGTGCAGGACACAGTCTTGATCGCGCTCCTGGAGCGTGCCCTCACTGCTCTGCCGAACGAGGACAGCGCGCTCCGCGCGATGGTGACCGGGCACCTCGGCACGGCGCTTTCATTCGTCCCCTCTCTGCGTCACAGGACCGGGAGCGCGGCGTGAGACTTGGCAGCCAAGCCGTGGCGATGGCCCGCCGCCTCGGCGACAAGGCCGTGCTGGCCGAGGTGCTCAACAACACGGTAGTGGTCCGTTCTGACCCTGCACAGCTCGAAGAGCAGCTGGCCGCGTCCAGGGAGGCGGTGGCGCTCGCCGATGAGGTCGGGGCCGCGATTCCGCGCGCCGAGAGCCGGGTGTGGCTTGTGGCTCATCTGATGGCAGCGGCGAAATGGCGGCAGCCGACGACGAGTACCAGCGCCTCGAGGCGCTGGTTGACGAGCTGCGGCAGCCGTATTTCGTCTGGCTCGCGGAGATCCTCGGTGCGATGAGGGCGCTCCACGAGGGGCGGGTCGAGGAGGGCGATCAGCTGGCCTGGAAGGCACTAGAGACCGGGCAGAAGGCGCAGAACGCCAGGCTCGATCGAGCTCTTGCCGGTCAGATCCTCGATGACCAGGACGGTGCAGGGGCGGTTGGTGCTCAGCTCCATGCGGCGTCGGCGGCGATCACCGACCACTTCGTAGCCCTGCCGGCTTTCCGTTGTGCGCGCGCGCGCCGCGCTCTGCTGCTCGCTGGGGCTCGAGGACGAGGCGCGCGCGGATTCGAGGCGGTCGCTGTGGACGGCTTCCGGCGCCTCCCCCGCGACATGTTCTGGCTGACGAGCATCGATCTGCTGGCGGAAGCGTGCGCGTCGCTCGGCGACCGAGCCCACGCGAGCGAGCTGTACGAGCTGCTGGAACCCTTCGCTGAGCGCAACGTCATCCTCGGTGCCGTTGCCGCACCGCGTGGCGTCGCCGCGAGGGCGCTCGGAGTACTCGCCTCGACGATGGGTCGGTTTTCCGAGGCTGAGCACCATTTCGAGGCGGCTCTCCGTGGCAATCGCCGGATCGGGTGCGTACCGGGTGTCGCGCAGACACAACTCGACTACGCCCACATGCTCTTGGTCCGTGGCCACGGTGAGGACTAGCGGGCCAGGAAGCTGGCCGAGGATGCGCTCGCGACTGCTCAGCAGACCGGGATGCATGGCCTCGCGCGCATCGGGTCGGCGATCATCGACCAAGCCAATGGCGGCGTTCCTCCGAGCACGCACGAGCCCAGAGGCGCCGCCGGTTCGGCGAGGTGGCCCAGCAGCTGACCGCTGACACGAAGGCGGCTCTGTCGGTGCGGGGGCGGAGCCATTTGGCCCGGATGTTCGGAGACTTTCTCCGACGAGGAGCTGGAGCGACGCTTGGGGTCCGCGTTCGCGCAACGCGCGATTCGTCGAGGTCGACGACGCTGGCGCGCTCGTTCAGCCCAGGATGGCGTTCGGGTTCGAGGGCGAGATCCAAATCGAGCTCCTCCGCACACCGGCGAGAACGGGAAGTCCAGGCCGACCGAGTGGTGGACGATCAAGATCGCCGGCGACAAGGCGACCCCCCGCCGCAGGATCACCGCCGACCCGGCTGTCGTCATGCACGTGGCGATTCCGGACTTGTTGGCGTACGCATCATCCGGGTGTGGCCAATCCGGTCACGGTCTGGTTTGAGAACCACGTCCAGATCGAAGGCGACGTGATCCTCGGCGCGAGGATGGTCGAGCTATTCGGGGGCGTCGCGCCGTTCGAGGTCCTCGACGAGGTACCGGCTAGTTGAGCTCCGACCTCGGATCGCCAAGTACGGTCGCGGCGTCCTGGGCGGGCGGGTGCGCGTTCTGATGGACTGCACCGATGCTGCCCCAGCAGCTCCTCGAGCCGTCCCTGACGCCGTCAAGATACGCGAGGTAAAGCGGCTGACCGGCGGCGCCAGCCGCGAGACGTGGTCGTTCGACGCGCTGATCGATGATGCGTGGAGACCACTGGTCCTGCGCCGCGACCGCGCCGGCCGCGCCCCGCTCACCGTCGAGGCCCTTGCGTTCGGCCGCGGCGCGCGCGGGCGTGCCCGAGCCCGAGATCGTCGCGCGCGACGACGCGTTTCTGATCATGGAGCGCGTCGAGGGCGAGACGATCGCACGGCGGATCCTCCGCGACGAGCGGTTCGCCGCCGTCCGTCCGCGGCTGGCCGAGCAGTGCGGCGAGATCCTCGCGCGCATTCATGCGATCCCTCCCGAAGCAGATCCCGGACTCGACGCTCACGATGCGCTCGCCGACTCGGGGCATGATCGACCGTTCGAGGACCCGAGCCCGGCGCTCGAGCTGGGCTGCGCGTGGCTCGAGGAGCACCGGCCCGAACCGGCGGAGGAGGTCGTGCTGCACGGCGACTTCCGCCTCGGCAACCTGTGGTCGGCGCCGACGGGATCCGAGCGGTGCTCGACTGGGAGCTCGTCCACCGCGGCGACCCGATGCAGGACCTCGGCTAGCTATGCGTGCGGGCCTGGCGCTTCGGTGGCGCGGGCCCGGTCGGCGGCTTCGGCGACGTACGAGGATCTGTTCCGCGGCTACGAGCGCGTCAGCGGCCGCGCGGTCGATCGTGAGAGCCGTGCGCTGGTGGGAAGCTGTTCGGGACGGTCTGGTGGGGCGGCGGCTGCATGCTGCAGGCGTGGCGCCATCTCTCCGGCCGGAGCGCTCGGTCGAGCTGGCGGCGATCGGCCGGCGCGTGTGGGAACAGGAGTACGACGTGCTGCTGCGCGGGCTCGCGGGTGCATGAGCACCGCACGGGGTTCCCGACCACGGCGGAGCTGGTCGCAGGCGGTGCGCGAGTTCCTGGAGCAGGAGGTGATGCCGGCGACCGAGGCCGGCTGCAGCTTCCACGCGCGCGTGGCCGCGAACGTGCTGGCGATGATCGAGCGCGAGCTGAAGCGGGCTCGGCGATGCCGCCGCACACGGCGCGCGGCTGGCGCAGCTCGGCGTCAGCAGCGACGCCGAGCTCTGCCGGGCAATCCGCGACGGTTCGCTGGACGAGCGCATGATGAAGTCGTGGCCAGCATCCGCGCGAGCGTCGTCGAGCGAATGCTGCGGGCAATCTCAGATACCACGGCGACACCGTCACTGCCGACATGAGGACCCCGATGCACCGAGATCCTGCCGCCGACCTAGCGACTTCATCGCCCGCCTCGACGAGTTCATCGAGCGCGAGATCAAGCCGCTCGAGGACGAGCACATCCAGTACTTCGACCACCGTCGCGAGTGGCGGCGGACCGACTGGGACAACGGCGGCGTCCACGCCGGGAGTGGATGGAGCTGCTCGCGCGAGATGCGGCGCCGCGCCGAGCAGGCGGGCTTTCTCCGCTACGCGCTGCCGAGCTCGATGGGCGGGCTCGACGGGACCAACCTCGGGATGGCGGTGATCCGCGACCACCTGGCGGCCAAGGGCCTGGGACTGCACAACGACCTGCAGACCGAGTCGTCGGTCGTCGGCAACCTCGTGTTCCCGCTGATCCTCGAGCGCTTCGGGACCCCCGAGCAGAACCAGCAGCTTTCTCGCCCGGAGCGGTCGCGGCGAGGCGGCTTCGCGTTCAACCTGACCGAGCCGAATCACGGAGCGACGCGACGTGGCTGCGAGACACGCGCCGTGCGAGACGGCGGCGACTGGGTGATCAACGGCGCCAAGCGGTTCGCCAGCGGCGCCGGCATCGCGGAGCACGCGATCGTGTTCGCGAGGACCTCCGGCGAGCCGGGACGATCCGCTCGGCATCACGGCGTTCATCGTCGCGACCGACGAGCGCGGGTACGAGATCCCCTACTTCCACTGGACCTTCAACATGCCCTCAGACCACGCCGAGGTCGTGCTCAACGACCTGCGCGTCCCGGTGACGCGATCCTCGGCGAGGAGGGACGCGGCCTCGAGACGGCGCTGTTCTTCGTCCACGAGAACCGGATCCGCCAGGCCGCGTCGGGCGTCGGCGTGGCCGACTTCTGCGTCCGCGAGAGCGTCGAGTACGCCAAGGAGCGCATCACGTTCGGCAAGCCGCTCTCAGAGCGCCAGGCGATCCAGTGGCCGCTGGTCGAGCTCGCGACAGACGTCACGCTGCTGCGCACATTCATCCGCGAGACTGCCGCGGAGATGGACTCCGGAGAGCGCCGGATCCGCGGCGTCAGCGACCGGGTGTCGATGTGCAACTACCGCGCAAACCGGCTCGCCTGCGATGCCGCCGACCGAGCGATGCAGGTCCACGGCGGGCTCGGCTACACGCGCGCAAAGCCGTTCGAGCACATCTACCGCCACCACCGGCGTTACCGGATCACCGAAGGCTCGGAGGAGATCCAGATCCGCAACGTCGCCGGCCACCTGTTCGGATTCATAAGCCGCTGAGACGACGCGTACGGTCAGGCTCCGAGGTGCTAGGCCGCGACGTCGAGGAACCGCTTGAACAGGTCTCGGCCGAGCTCGTTCCAGGCATCGATCTCATTGCGGGTCCGAGACCGAAGGCCGGCGACGTCCAGCTTGATCGCGATCGCGTCCGGATCGCTCCGGTAGTCGTCGAGCCACGCCTCGAAGTCGCCCTGCGTGACTTCGGCGTGAAACTGGATCCCCCAGGCGTTCGTACCAACTCGGTACGCCTGGAGGCAGGTCGCGCTGCGCGCGAGGGCCACCGCCCCGGGCGGGAGCGGAAACTCGAAGCTGTGCCACCCGAGCGCCTCGAACCCAGGCGCAAGCGCCGCCAGGAGCGGATCGTCGAGCGCCTCCTCGGTCGTCTCGACCCTGTACCACCCGATCTCCGGGCCGGCTGCGCGCCGCGACTTAGTACCGGCCGCGTCTGCCAGGAGCTCGGCACCCAGGCAAACGCCCAGCACGGGAACCGAGTGGTCGAGGCACTCAGCCAGGAACAGCTTTTCGCCCGCGAGCCACGGGTGCCGCCCGTCCTCATCGGGGTGCATCGCGCCGCCGAGGCTGACAACCGCGTCGTATCCAAGCGGCCCGCTCCGCGGCCGCTCCGCATCAGGAGGCAGCCAGCACTCGAGCATCGCGCCGGAGTCACGAATCACGTCCAAGAACACTCCCGGACCCGCGTCCGGTTGGTGAACGATCGCCAGCACGCGCACCTGGAGCACGATACTTTCGCTACATGGAGCGGGACGCGGCAGTCCAGTCTGTGTTCACTCCGGTGCGCACCGCGACGATGTTCGAGGAGACCGTCGAGCGCCTCGGGAATGCGATCCGCGTTGGCATCCTCCCGGCCGGCAGCCGGCTTCCCGCCGAGCGTCAACTCGCCGACGAGCTCCGGATCTCGCGCTCGACCCTCCGTCAGGCCCTGACCACGCTCGTGCAGAGTGGGCACCTCGTCTCGCGCAGGGGGCGCGCCGGGGGCACGTTCGTCAGCGAGCGGCCCCCGCTGGTTGAGCGCGACGGCGAGCTGTTGGGTGCCAATGCACGGGCTGTTCTCGACATGCGCGTCGCGGTCGAGACCGGCGCGACGCTGCTCGCGTGCGAGCGCGCGGGCGAGCGTGAACTCGACCGCCTTGAGGAGGTGACCCAGCGAATGGAGGACGTCGAGCGATTCGAGGCCTATCGGCGGGCGGACATCCGCTTTCACATCGGACTCGCCGAGGCAGCCGGCTCACCGCGCCTGGTCAGCGCGATGACCGAGGTCCAGGGCCACATGAGCGATCTGATCACGAGAATCGCCCATCCGCCGGAGGTCCTGCAGCACGCGAACGCTCAGCACAAACGGCTCGTGCGGCTGGTCCGCCGACGCGACTCAACTCGCTCGGTGCGGCTGATCCGCGAGCACATCGAGGGGACCGAGCACATCCTCGCGGCGTTGCTGTGAGGCTCGGGAGGGCCGCGGGCTCTCGAGCGCTCTAGAGCGCGACCGCACGCTCGACGAAGGCGCGCCACGCCGCGTGTGCCTCGGTGCGCCACTGCGAGTCGGCGGCGAGGCTCGAAGCGCTCGCCCGCAAGAACACGCTCCTCGATTTCGAGCGTCGAGCCCCACACCCCGGCCCCGACGGCGGCCAACGCGCCGCACCCGATGCGGTCGCATCGACCGGTCCACGCTGGACGGTGACACCGGCTGCATCGGCCTGGAACGCGAGCAACGTCGGATCGCGCGTGAGGCCACCGTCGACGCGCAGAACCTGGACCGGGACCGTCTCCTGAACCACCGCGACGATGTCGGCGACGCGCCAGGCGATCCCCTCGAGCGCGGCGCGGGCAATGTGCGCCGGGCGCACCCCGGCCGTCAGGCCGGCGATCACCCCGCGCGCATCGGGCCTCCACCACGGCGCGCCCACGCCCGCGAGCGCAGGCAGCACCTTGACTCCCCGGCGTCAGCACGCCTCGGCGCCGCGGCGAGCGCCGCGGGGTCGGCGGCGAGCCCAGATCGCGGGTGAGCCAGTCGAGCAGCGCCCCGGCCGTGAACACGCCGCCGTCGATCGCCCACTCGAGCTGCCCGTCGACCGCCACGCGATCGTCGGCAACAGGCCCGCCCGGAACGGGCCGCTCATCACCGGCGTGCGCGAGCACGAACACGCCCGTCCGTACGTCGCTTGACAGACCCGGGACGCACGCACCCGGCACCCGCCAGCGCGGCCTGCTGGTCGACGCACCGCGCGCCGGAGCGGCAGCTCGCCGGTCCACGAGGATGCGCAGAGACGCCGAGGTCGCCTGCACGTGTCGGCGATCGCCGGAAGCACTCTCGCCGGGACGCCGAAGAACTCGAGCAGCTCTGGATCCCACTGCGGCGCGCCGAGCTGGGTCCGCGATGCGGTCGAAGGGTCGGTCGCGAACCCTGCGCCGAGCCGGGCGGACAGGAACGAATCGACGGTTCCGATCCGCAGCGTTCCCTGATCCAGGGCGCGCTGGACGCCGCTCGTCGTGTTCGAGCAGCCAGGCGAGCTTGCCGGCCGAGAAGTAGGGGTCGAGCGGCATCCCGCTCGGCGGCGGACTCGCTCGGCTCTGCCCTCGCGCTCCAGCGCGTCGAGCACGTCTTGCGAGCGCTTGTCCTGCCAGGTCACGACCGGCGTCAGCGGACGGCCGCTGTCTGCCGCCCAGGCCAGTACCGACTCGCCCTGGTGATCGAGACCGCAGGCCGTCACCGGTCCGTCAGCCGAGGCCAGCAGCTCGCCGACCGCGCGACACGACGGCGTCCAGCACTTCCTCCGATCCTGCTCCACCCAGCCGGGCCGTGGGTAGGAGAGCGGCTTCTCCCGCCGGGCCTCTGCCACGGCCGCAGGTCCGCGTCGTAGAGCACCGCCTTGACGGCGGACGTGCCCTCGTCGATCCCGACCAACAGCGTCACGCAGCTACCTCGGCTCGATAGTCGGCGGCACGTCGCCACCAAGGTCCGATCCTCAATCGGCGCCCTACCCGGCGCGAGCGGCTGCTCGGGCCCGAGCGGGATCGCCGAGCGACCCGATGATCTCCGTCACGCGCTCGGCGATTCCGAGCGACGCGGTCAGGCCGGTGGAGCGGATCGCCGCCACGTTCACGAGCCGCGCGCACGCGGGCGAGGGTGCGATCACGTAGTTGACACCGCGGCCGGCCGGACGCAGCCCGGCGTAGGCGAACAGCGGCTCGGCGCCTGTCAGCGGCGGGTGGAGAGCGGCCGCCTTTGCGAGGATCTCGTCGCGCGCAATGGGACGCACCGACCAATCGTCCTTGTCCTCCTGATCAACGGCCGTCGGACCGCGCGACCACCTTTCCGTCGATCGTCGGGAACACGAGGACGCCCTTCGTGCGTTTGCTCGGCACCGGCAGCAGGATCTGCTCGAGCGGGGATCGCCGCTCTGCGTCGAAGACGAAGAACTCGCCCTTGCGTGGGTAGATCCCGAACGAATCGTCGCCGACCAGCCTTGCCACCTCGTCGGCGCGCAAGCCGGCGCAGTTGACGGCGGCTCGGCAGAGAAGATGATCGCCGTCGGCCCAGTGCAACAGGAGACCTTCACCGGTGTCCTGGAGCGCGGTCACGCGATACCCGCACTGCACCGTGGCTCCGTGCCGGCCGGCAGCAGCAGCCAGCGCGCGCGTGAAGGCCACAGGATCGGTGATGGACTCTCCGGGTACCGACATCACGCCGTCCTGGCCCAGAGTCACCGGCACGCCGTTGTTGCCGGCGCCAGCTGCGAGCGTGGCCACTGCCTGGCGCTCGGCCGCGTCCCGCGGCCTGATCAGCGCGCCGCAGCGAACCACCGGCACCCCGAGCGCGTTCACCACCCCGTCGCGCAGCTCGGCCGAGCGCAAGATCAGCTCGGTCTCGAGTTCCCCCGGTGTCGAGTCAAAGCCGGTGTGCACGATCCCCGAGTTGGTACCGCTGGCGCCGAGCCCGGGTGCCTCCTCGGCCTCGAGCAGGGCGACCCCGACTCCACGCCGCGCGAGCGCCAGCGCGACGGCGCAGCCGACCACGCCCGCTCCGACGACGGCCACCTCAGAGTCGTGGCGTCCGCCCGTTGACATGGTCCGGGCGCAAGCGTATCGTGGCGTCCGCAATTAGGTCGGATGAGCACACCATTTCGGGGCAGACCGACCGGGACCGCCTACCGGGGAGGTAACGCGTGGCTGACGACGTAGTCGGAACGACGGCGACCGAGCGTCTCGGAGAGGACGAGCAACAGCTCGCCGACCTGGGCTACAAGCAGGAGCTGCACCGTGGCTGGAGCAGCTTCACCAACTTCGCGATCTCGTTCACGATCATCTCGGTCCTCGCGGGGTGCGTGACGAACTTCTCGTTCGCGTGGAACGCCGGCGGCCCGATCGCGATCTCGCTCGGCTGGCCGATCCTATGCGGCTTCGTCCTGCTGGTGGCCTTCTCGATGGCGGAGCTGACATCGGCGATGCCGACCGCAGGCGGCCCGTACTGGTGGTCAGCCAAGCTCGGCGGCCCCGGGTGGAGCTGGATCACCGGGTGGTTCAACATTGTCGGCCTGGTGGGGATCGTGGCCGGTGTCGGGTACGGCGCGGCGTTCTTCCTCCAGGGCGTACTGAGCCTCTACGGGCTCCACGTGCTCGGCATCAACTTCGCCACCGCCAACCCGAAGACAATCCTGCACGAGGACTTCCTGCTGTTCTGTGATCATCCTGATCGGCTACACGGTCGTGAACATCTTCGCCGACCGGCTGCTCGCGATCTTCAACAACATCTCCGTCGGCTGGCACGTGATCGGCGTGCTGGTGATCATCGGACTGGTGGTGTTCGTGCCCAGCCACCACCAGAGCGCGAGCTTCGTGTTCGGGAACCGGATCAACAACACCGGCTTTCACGGCGGCCTCACCAGCGGACCGGGGTTCTGGCTGTACGTCCTGCCGCTCGGATTCATCCTGACGATGTACACACAGACGGGCTACGACGCGTCCGCCCATACGGCGGAGGAGACACGCGGCGCTGCGAAAGCAGCAGCCCAGGGTGTCTGGCGGTCCGTGTTCTACTCCGCGATCGCCGGATGGGTGCTGCTGCTCGCGTTGCTGTTCGCAGCCACCCACGTCGCCGCGATCAACAAGGCGGGTGGCGGGGCGATCCCGCTCATAGAGAGTGACTTGAGCACGTGGGCCGCCAAGTTCGTGCTGATCATCTTCACCGTGGGGCAGCTGTTCTGCGGCGCCGCCGGCCTGACGAGCGCGTCGCGGACCTGGTACGCGTTCTCGCGCGACCGCGGCATGCCGGGCTGGGGGCTGTTCCGGCGGCTCACCGCCAAGCGCGTGCCGCTATACGCCGTCCTCGCCGTATCGATCGTCTCGCTGCTGATCACGATCCCTGCCTACTTCGGCAACAAGGCGGGCGTCGCGTGGGCGTACTTCGCGATCACGTCGATCTGCACCGTCGGCCTCTATCTGGCCTACATCATCCCGGTGTACCTCCGGCTCCGCCAGGGCGACAAGTTCCAGGCCGGCGTGTGGACGCTCGGACGCAAGTACAAGTGGGTCAACGTCGGCGCGATCGCGTTCGTCGCCCTTGTCGTCTACTCGCTGGACGGGCCGACCTCGGCCAAGGGCGCCCCGTGGAACAGCGGCTTCACATCACCGCGTTCAACTACTCGCCGCTCGTGCTGGTTGTCGGCCTGATCGTAGGGATGTGGTGGTGGCTCGGCGCCAAGGACCGCTACCACGGGCCGGTACGCACAATCGACGACGTCGAGTTCGACACGGTCGGGGCGCCACCAGAGACGCCAGGCTCCCCGGCTGTCGCCGGCGGATCGGAGTAAGCCGTGGCGAGCGTGACCCGCCCTGGAGGCCCAGGGGTTGCGTCCGGCATGCTGTCGGTCGAGCAGCTCGGCAGCGAAGCTCAAGCCGGGACGATCGACACGGTCGTCGCCGCTTTTACCGATATGCAGGGACGGCTCGTCGGCAAGCGGATCGACGTCTCGTTCTTCCTGAACGAGGTGGCCGACCACGGGATCGAAGGCTGCAACTACCTGCTGGCGCTCGACATGGAGATGGATCCGGTCCCGGGCTACGAGATGGCCAACTGGGAGAAGGGCTACGGCGACTTCGCGATCGCGCCCGACCTGGCGACGCTGCGCCGGATCCCGTGGCTCGACCGGACGGGGCTCGTCCTGTGCGACGTTGTCAAGCACGATGGATCGCCGGTCACCGTCTCACCGAGGCAGGTGCTGATCGCCCAGTACGAGCGGGCCCAGCAACTGGGCTACACGCCGATGTTCGCCTCCGAGCTCGAGTTCTATCTGTACAAGGAGAGCTACGCCGAGGCCGCCGAGCAGGACTACCGAAATCTGACACCCACGATCCCCTACATCCTCGATTACCACATCCTCGCCACGACGATGGACGAGAACGTGATCGGTCAGATCCGCCGCGGCATGCAGGGGGCGGGCATCCCGGTCGAGTTCTCGAAGGGAGAGGCCTGGTACGGCCAGCACGAGCTCAACTGGCGTTACGCGGACGCGGTGACGTCCGCCGACCGCCACGCGATCTACAAGAACGGGGTCAAGGAGATCGCATTCCTCAACGGCGTGTCGGCGACGTTCATGGCAAAGCCGTCGGAGAAGGACATCGGCAGCTCGTGCCACATCCATTCGAGCCTGCTCGATGCTCAGGGCGGTGCGAGTGTGTTCGTCGAGGGCGACGAGGAGACCGACACGTTCCGTCACTACCTCGGCGGGCTGCGCGCGCGGATCCGGGAGCTGGCGCTGTTCATCGCGCCGTCGATCAACTCGTACAAGCGCTACGCGAGCGAGAGCTGGGCGCCGACCTCGATCTCGTGGGGTCGCGACAACCGCACCTGCGGCTTCCGGGTCGTCGGCCACGGCCCATCGCGGCGCGCGGAGTGCCGGATCCCAGGCGCCGACGTCAACCCCTACCTGGGGTACGCGGCAATGCTTGCGGCCGGGCTCGACGGGATCGAGAACGGCACCGACCCCGGCCCCGAGCTGGTCGGGAATGCGTACGAGGCGGCCGAGGCCGAGCCCTTCCCGGCGACGCTGCGCGAGGCCGTTGACCTCTGGGAGCAAAGCGCGTTTGCGCGGCAGGCCTTCGGCGAGGAGGTGTGGCGCCACTACCTCAATTACGGCCGCACCGAGCAGCGGCTGTTTGATGAGGTCGTGACCGACTACGAGCGCCGCCGCATGTTCGAACGCGGATGAGCGAGGCGAACGCGGGCGTTCAGGCCACTCCGAAGGCCGAGCGGACCACTGTCGTCATCGAGCCGGCCACCGAACGGGTGATGGCAGAGTTGCCGCGTGCGGGGGCCGACGACGTCGACCGCGCGGTGGATCGCGCCGCTGGCGCCTTCCGCGCCTGGCGCGCCCTCGCCCCGGCCGCACGCGCTGAGCTCATGCTGTCGCTGGCCGACGCCTTGGCCGGCCGTAAGGAGGAGCTCGCGGTGCTCGAGGCGCGGAACGCGGGCAAGCCGATCGCGGACGCTCGCGCGGAGATGCAGATGGTGGTCGACACCTTTCGCTACTACGCGGGCGCCCCCGAGCGCCCGTCGGGCGAGACAATTCCTGTTGCCGGCGGGGAGGCCTTCACGGTTCGGGAGCCGCTCGGAGTGGTCGGGCTGATCGTGCCGTGGAACTTCCCGCTGGTGATCGCCTCCTGGAAGCTCGGCCCCGCCCTGGCCGCGGGCAACACGGTCGTGCTCAAGCCCGCCGAGCTCACGCCGCTGACCGCGTTGCGGTTTGTTGAAATCGCGTCCGCCGCCGGGATCCCAGACGGGGTTGTGAACGTCGTCGTCGGTCCCGGCAGCGTCTGCGGCCAGCGGCTGGTCGAGCACCCGGACGTCGCCAAGATCGCGTTCACCGGCTCGACCGAGGTTGGGCGGTCGATCGCCGCCGGCGCCGCCGCGACGATCAAGCGCGTGACGCTCGAGCTCGGCGGGAAATCACCCAACGTCGTGTTCGCCGACGCGGATCTCGCGGCCGCCGCGGAAGCCGCGCCGATGGCCGTATTCGGCAACGCCGGCCAGGATTGCTGCGCGCGGTCGCGGATTCTCGTCGAGCGTTCGGTGCTCGATCGCTTCATGGAGCTTCTCGAGGACGCAGTCGACGCGATCCGTGTTGGCGACCCGCTCGACGAAGCGACCCAGATGGGGCCGCTGATCTCCGATGGGCAGCGCGAGAGCGTCGCGTCGTTCCTCGACGACGAGGCGCCGGTGGCGATCCGCGGCAGCGCTCCGGACGGAAGCGGTTACTGGTTCCCGCCGACAGTGTTGTGCCCGGTCGACCCGGGTTCGCGTCCCGCGCGCGAGGAGATCTTCGGTCCGATTGCGACCGTGATCCCGTTCCGTGACGAGCAGGAAGCCGTGCGCCTCGCGAACGACACGATCTACGGGCTGTCCGCGTCGGTGTGGACCCGTGACGGCGGGCGGGCACTAAGGGTCGCCCGAGCGATCGACACCGGCGTGATGTCGATCAATTCGAACACCTCCGTGCGGGTCTCCACGCCGTTCGGGGGCTTCAAGCAGTCCGGCTACGGCCGTGAGCTGGGGCCGGATGCACTGGACGCGTACACAGAGGTCAAGTCGATCTTCTATTCGACGACATGAGGCTGCAGGGCAAGGTCTGCGTGGTAACCGGCGCGGCCGGAGGGATCGGCTCCACGACGGCGGGCGTCTTCGCCCGCGAGGGAGGCCGAGTGGTGGGCGTAGACCTACTGGAGCATTCGGTGGGCGAGCTGGCGCTGACCGCCGATCTCGCTGACGAGGACAGCGTCGTTGCGCTCTACGGCCGCGTCCGGGACCAATTTGGCCGCATCGACGTCCTGTTCAACAACGCGGGCATCTCCCCGGCCGACGACCAATCGGTGCTCGACACCACGGTCGAGGCTTGGGAGCGCGTGCAGGCGGCAAACCTCCGCAGCGTGTTCTTGTGCTGTAAGCACGGGATCCCGCACCTGCTCGAGGCGGGCGGGGGTTCGGTCATCAACACCGCCTCATTCGTCGCCTTGATGGGAGCAGCGACCTCGCAGATCTCGTACACCGCGTCGAAGGGGGGCGTCCTCGCGCTCTCGCGCGAGCTCGGTGTCGAGTTCGCCCGCCAGGGGGTCCGGGTCAACGCACTCTGCCCGGGGCCCGTCGACACGCCGTTGCTCCGCGAGCTATACGCAAAAGACCCCGAGCAGGCGGCTCGCCGCTTGGTGCACGTCCCGATGGGGCGCTTTGGCGCCGCCGAAGAGATCGCCAACGCCGCGCTGTTCCTCGCCAGCGACGAGTCGAGCTACGTTACGGCAACGGCGTTCATGGTCGACGGCGGGATCGCGGGCGCTTACATCACCCCGGTCTGAGCCGGAACCTCGTTCGCCTGGGCCTAGCGGGAGCTATGGCCGCAGTACGCTCGATGCGCGTGGATCCGGACGCATTTACGGGAAGCCTTCAGGCTTGAACCCGCACCGTCAGAAGATCCAGCTGGGGGCCGGCCAGGTAGCGCTGCAGCTCGATCAGTCCGTGGCGGCCCCCACCGATCAGGTCCGCGACCTGGTCAGGATCAGCGATCCGGCCCTGTCCGAGCTCGAGTTTGACGAGTTGCTCGATGAGCTGCTGGTGCGGGTCCGGGATCTGCTGAAGGTCGATACCGCGGCGATTCTCCTGCTCGACGACGAGAGCAAGCAACTTGTTGCCCGCGCAGCGAAGGGCATCGAGGAAGAGGTCGAGCGCGGGGTGCGCATCCCCGTCGGGAGCGGATTCGCAGGCAGGATCGCGAGGGAGCGAGTGGCCATCTTCATCGCCGATGTCGATCATGCGGACATCATGAATCCGATTCTGCGCGAGAAGGGGATCCGCTCATTGCTGGGCGTCCCGCTGATCGTCGAAGGAGAGCTCATCGGCGTGCTTCACATCGGATCACTGCAACCGCGCACCTTCGACCTGCGGGACCTGGCGATCCTCCAGCTGGCTGCAGCTCGCGCGGCCCCGGCGATTGAGCGCGCCCGATTGCTTGGCGCGTTGGAGCGGGAGCACCGCAACGCCGTGGTCCTCCAGCGGAGTCTCCTCCCGAGGCGCCTTGTAGCCGTCCCGGGAGTGACGGTTGCAGCGCGGTATCTGCCAGCGCGCGAGGAGGTGGGCGGCGACTGGTATGACACCGTCGAGCTGCTGGATGGGCGCGTCGGGATCGCGATCGGCGACGTGGTCGGTCACGGGCTGGGCGCGGCCTCGTTGATGGGACAGCTGCGCACGGCCATGCGTGCCTATGCCTTGAATGGCAATGGTCCGGCGCGGACGCTCGGGCTGGTCAACGAGTATGCGCGCAGCTTGGATGACGATGCGATGGCAACCGCGGTCTACGCGGTCGTTGACATGAAGCGGGCGGTCCTCACGTTCGCGAGTGCGGCTCACCTTCCGCCCCTGGTCATAGCCAACGGCGACGCGCCGCACTCCGTCGAGGTGCCGCCCGCACCGCCGATCGGCGCGTTCGACTACACGAGCTGGCGCGAGCACGAGCTTCCGTTCGGGGCCGGCGATTCGGTCGTCTTCTATACCGATGGACTTGTCGAGCGCCGGGGGATCCCGCTGCGCCAGAGCATTGAGCTGCTGGCCGAAACCCTGCGGGACGTGCACGGTCCGGAAGAGTTGTGCCTGACCGCGATGGATCGTCTCATCCCGCGCATGGGGCCGGCGGACGACGTCGCGGTAATCGCGCTTCAGCTCGATGTCCCGTCGGATGTCCTGGATCGGCAGTGGCCGGCCAGGCCGATGATGCTCGCGCGCGTGCGGCAACAACTAGAGCGCTGGCTGGCGTTACAGGGCCTCGATCGCACGGTCGCTACCGAGGTCATCATCGCCGTGAACGAGGCCTGTGCGAACGCGATTGAGCACGCATACAGTCCGGGCCGCGGAACATTTGCGGTGCACGCCGAGCGCGCCGAGGATTGGATCGAGATCAGAGTGAGCGACACTGGCCAATGGCGGTCACCGCGCCACGAGTCACGCGGCCGCGGGCTGAGCATCATGCGGGCCGCGATGGACAAACTTGACGTCAGAGCGTCCGACGACGGCACCGAAGTCGTTATGCGACGGGCAGTCTGACCGGCATGAGACGTGGCCAATTGACGCTCGAGGCTCTCGATCCGATCGTGTACGCGGCGTTCCAGGGCGACATCGACCTGTCGAACGCCGACGAGCTCAGGGAGGCGATCACCGGTGCGACACCGAACCATGCCATCGGCCTCATCTTCGACCTCGAAGACGTTCACTACCTCGACAGCGCCGGTCTTCGCCTAATACATCGCCTGCGCGAAGATCTTCGGGCCCGGGGTCAGAAGCTCCGGTTGGTGGTCGGAGAAGAGTCGGCCATACATGACGTCCTCAGGCTTGCCGGGTTGGACTGGCAACAGGAGGTCACTCAGACCGCCGATGCGGCGCGTCAAGCGCTGGAGTCCGCTTCGGCCGCGGTTGTCGCCGAAGAGGACCGCTAGCGCCCCGAAACTAGGCTGCTGCCGGGCTAGGGTCGTCTCGCACCAACACGGTGTCCGCCACCCTGATGATCTCGTCGACTGGCAGATCGGCCGCACCGGCATGCTTGCGGATCGCCTCTGGGCTGGACGCTTGGTAGACGCACACGGTCCCGACTGAACCGCCGTCCTCCTCGAGCACGTAGCTGCGGATCCAGCGGACGTCGTCCGGCATCTTCTCGCCCTCGACAGTCGAGCGCGCCGCCGCCTGCTCCAGCTCTGCCGGCGAGCGCCAGCCGCTGCGTCTCAGGATCACGTAGGTGTCCACGACACCACCTCCCCGGTTGTTTGACGTGCGTGTTGTATCGGCTGCTGTGGCGCGACGTCAAGCAGGTCCCTAACGGAAGTCGGCCGCCGCCGAAGATGCCCGTTTTCGGACACTAAATGGGAATGAGACTCATTTTCTGTTACGATCGATGTCATGTTCACTCGGGCGAAGGTGGCGCGATCGGCCGCGTTGGTGGCGCTGACGGTCGCTGTCGCCGGGTGCGGCTCGTCCGGTTCCGGGGCAAGGCCAGGGCAGATCGCCGCGGTGGGCGCGGAGAACGAGTACGCCAACGTGATCTCTCAGATCGGCGGTCGATACGTGCACGTCACGGCGATCGAAAGTAACCCCAACACTGATCCGCACACGTTCGAGGCCAGCCCGAGCGTGGCCCAGTCGGTCAGCTCGGCGAAGCTCATCGTCCAAAACGGGCTCGGCTATGACGACTTCATGAACAAGATCGAGTCGGCGTCGGCGAGCTCGTCGCGCCGCGTGATCACCGTGCAGCACCTGCTCGGCGTGCCGGACTCGGCTCCCAATCCGCACCTCTGGTACCGGACGGACGCGATGTCGGCAGTCGCCAAGGCCGTGACCGCTGCTCTCGACGCGCTTCAGCCCGGGCACGCCCCCTACTTCGACGCCAACCTCGGCCGCTTCGAGCGCTCACTCGACGTCTGGTACCAGGCGCTGAAGCAGTTTCGCCTCCGGTATCCGGGTGCGCCGGTCGCGACGACCGAGCCCGTCGGCGACTACATGCTGCAGGCTGCCGGCGCAGACGACCTCACGCCCTTCACGCTCCAGGCGAACGTCATGAACGGCGTGGACCCGGCGCCTCAGAACGTGAGCTTCCAGATGGACCTGCTGACGCACCGGAAGGTGAAGGCGCTGCTCTACAACCAGCAGGTGACCGACTCGCTCACCCAGACCTTCCTCGACGCGGCGAAAAGCCACGGAGTCCCGATTGTGGGGGTCTACGAGACGATGCCGACCAACGGCTACGACTATCAGTCTTGGATGTTGGCCGAGGTCAACGCGCTGCGCAAGGCCGTCGCCGACGGCGTCTCGACGGAGACACTGTGACCGCGCTGAACGACCAACCGCGGGCAGCGTCGAGCTCAGAGGCCGGCCAGCCGATCCTCGCCGTCGACCGGCTGAGCGTGCGACTAGGTGGCCGAGACGTCCTCTCCGAGGTCAGCTTCACGATCGCGCGAGGGGAGTTCACGGGTCTGATCGGCGCAAATGGCGCCGGCAAGACGACCCTGATTAAAACGATCTTGGGTCTCCAATCTCCGAGCGACGGCACGATCCTCGTCGGGGGCCGACCGCGCTCGCGCCGCAACCCGATGATCGGCTACGTACCCCAGCGCTACCTGCTCGACAGCGACATCCCCCTGCGCGCGCGAGACTTGGTAGGGCTAGGTCTCGACGGCCACAAGCTCGGTATCCCTCGCCCCTCGCGCGAGCGACGGGAGCGGGTGGAGGAGATGCTCACCGCTGTCGACGCGGCTCGATTTGCGGACACGCGCGTTGGGAATCTCTCCGGCGGTGAGCAGCAGCGCATCCTGATCGCCCACGCGCTGATCTCGAGGCCGCGTCTGCTGCTGCTCGACGAGCCGCTCGCCAACCTCGACCTGAAGAGCGGGCAAGAGGTGGTGTCGCTGCTGGCACGGATCTCCGCCGAGCACGGGATCGCGGTGCTGATATCGGCGCACGAGATGAACCCACTGCTCGACGTGATGGACCGGATCGTCTACATCGCCGGCGGGCGCGCGGCGAGCGGTTCGACAGAGGAGGTCGTCCGGCCCGAGGTCCTCAGCCGTCTCTACGGGCATCACGTCGACGTCCTCCATGTTCATGGGCGCGTGCTCGTCGTCGCGGGAGCGGCGGAGGACCACGAGGCACCAGATGGTCCGGCGCGGGCGATCGAGGTGATCGCGTGACCTTGTTCGCGCGCGGCTTCTTCGAGAGCGGGTTGGTTCACACCGCGCTTGCGGTCGGAGCACTGGTCGCGGTCGTGTCCGCCGCCGTCGGCGTGTTCGCGGTGATCCGCGGCCAGGCGTTTGCGGGCGAGGCGCTCTCGGACATCGGCGCGTCAGGCGCGTCAGGCGCATTCCTGATCGGCGCCGGCGCGCTCCCCGGGTTTTTGGCAGCGACGGTCGGAGCCGCGGGGCTGATGGAGCTGATCGGGATCCAGCGTCCGCGCGGGCGCGACCTGGCCACCGGGATCGTGCTCGGCGCGAGCCTTGGGATCGCGGCGTTGCTGCTGTACCTGGACACGACCCACAACTCGACCACCGGGGCGACGGTAACGATCCTGTTCGGGTCGCTGTTCGCGATCGGGAGCTCGACGCTACCCGCGATCGTCGCGCTCAGCTTGGCTTCCGTGGGACTGCTGGCCCTCGTGCAGCGCCCGCTGTTGCTGAGCTCGCTGAGCCCCGAGGTCGCCGCCGCGCGTGGAATCCCCGTGCGGCTCATCGGGGCCGTCTATCTGCTCGCGCTCGCCGTGGCGGTGGCACTGGCGGAGCTCACGATCGGGGCGGTCCTCGGGACCGCGTTGCTGGTGGGTCCCGCGGCCGCCGCGCTGCGGTTGACCGACCGGCCGGGGCGGGCGGTGCTGACGGCCGGGGCAATCGGGGTCGCCGCGACTTGGCTCGGCGTCATCCTCGCGTACGACAGCTACTACTGGCCGCCGCACGGCCACGGCTGGCCGGTGAGCTTCTTCGTGGTCGCAGCCGTCCTGCTGCTGTACCTGCTCGCTGGCGTGCCGGGGATGATGCGTAGCCGCCGGAATCGGGGGCACTAGATGTTCTCCGGCTTCATGGTCCACGCGTGGACCGTCGCGACGATCGTCGCGACGGTCGCGGGGGTGGTCGGCTTCTTCGTCGTTCTGCGCGGCACCGCCTTCGCGGCCCACGCGATCCCAAACGGATCTTTCGCCGGCGCCGCCGGCGCGTCGCTGGTCGGCGTCAATGCACTGATCGGGCTGGGGATCTTCTCGGTGCTCGCCGCGCTGGGCATCGGCGTTCTCAGCCGGCGCGCCCGACACGACGTCGTGACCGCCTTGACGCTGACCTTGATGCTGGGCCTCGGTGCCCTGTTTCTCAGCGTCGGCAGCGAGTACGAGCCGCAGGTCTATTCGCTGCTGTTCGGCGAGGTGCTCGGCATCAGCAGCACACAGCTGCTCCCGACGGCCGTGCTCGCATGCGTCTGCATCGCGGCGATTGCGGCCCTGTACCGGCCGCTGCTGCTTTCGTCGGTGCTCGCCGACGTAGGTGAGGCCAAAGGGATCTCGAGCGCACGCATGCAGATCCTGTTCCTGGCGGTGATCGCCTTGGCCACCACCATGACCGTGCCCGTGGTCGGAACTCTCCTCATCTTCAGCCTGATGATCGGGCCGCCGGCTGCAGCCCGCTCGTTCACCGACAACCCGCACCGCGCGGTCGCGCTGTCGGTGGCCATCGCGCTGGGGACCGTCTGGATCGCGATCGCGGCTTCGTATCAAACCAATTACCCGATCGGCTTCTTCGTCGGGACGGGAAGCGCCGCGGCCTACGCAGCGGGGCGGCTCTGGGCCGCCTGGACCAGTCGGCGGCGTGTCGCTCCTGAGAACGTGTCTCGCTCTCACTCAGTTGCCAACGCGAGCTAGCGACATGGACACTGAGCTCCATGAACGAGCACGCACCGCATCCCGACCATCCCCACGTCCACGGCCCCGACTGCGGCCACACGGCGATCAAGCACGGCGATCACGTCGATTACCTCCACGACGGTCACCTGCACCATCCGCACGACGATCACGTCCACGAACACGCGCTTGCTGTGGACGCACAGCACCCCGAGAGCTGCACCCCCGATCATCTGTGCGGCGGACACGAAGCGGGTCACGCGCATGGCCCCGACTGCGGGCACGAACAGGTACCCCACGACGATCACGTCGACTACCTGGTCGGAGACCACTTACATCACCCGCATGGCGAGCATTGCGATGACCACGGCGTCGTCGAGCTCGCGGGCCGATAGGAGGAAGACTCGGTCAAGTGCTGCGCTAGGCTGCGGGCGCATGGACCCGCAGCTCCGCGATCGCTGGCTCGAGGAGGCCCAGCAGCGAGCGACGGGGGCCGGGCTCCGGTCAGGCGCGGCGCGAACGGCGGTGATAGAGCTGTTGGCCCGCGACGGTCAATGCCTGCTCAGCCCGCAAGAGATCATCGACCGGCTGCGAGCTCAGGGGACGGGTTCGGCCGCCTCGGTGTATCGCGTGATCGACGAGCTGTTCGGGCTCGGACTGCTGCACCGCATGGACGGCCGTGACGGAGTCGCACGTTACGAGATCGCCGACCCCGACCGGCACCACCACCACTTCGTCGATGAGCGGACCGGCCACGTCGAGGCCTTCTCGGACGAGGCGCTTGAGGCGGCGATCGACGCCGTCGCCGACCGGCTGGGCGTGAAGCTCACCGGCCACGACGTGGTGCTACGCGGCGCGAAGGCGACGTAGGCCGATGGGTGAGCTCGACGGACGCACGTTCCTTGTCACCGGTGCGAACACCGGGATCGGGAAGGCGACCGTCCAGGCGTTGGCCGGACGCGGCGCGCGGGTGTTCCTCGCGTCCCGGTCGGAAGCCAAGACGCGCCCGGTGATCGACGAGATCGTGAGCGAGACGGGCAACTCCTCGCTCGAATTCCTCCAGCTCGATCTCGGAAACCTGAGCTCAGTGCGCGCATGCGCCGAGCAGTTCCTTGCTCGCGACGAGCCGCTCCACGTCCTCGTCAACAACGCCGGTCTCGCCGGTCTGCGCGGCATGACGCAGAGCGGGTTCGAGGTGACCTTCGGGACCAACCACGTGGGGCCGTTCCTGCTCACGGCCCTGCTGCTCGATCGTCTCAAGCAGAGCGCGCCGGCGAGGATCGTCAACGTCTCCAGTGAAGGGCACTACCGCGCCCCGGGGATCGATTTTGAAGCCGTCCGTGAGCCGACGAGGACGCGGACGGGGTTCCCCGAGTACTGCGTCTCAAAGCTGGCCAATGTGCTCCATGCCCAGGAGCTTGCGCGGCTACTCGGCGGCGCGGGCGTCACGACCTACTCGCTTCACCCCGGCGCGGTCGCGTCCGACGTGTGGCGCCGCGTTCCGTGGCCGGTGCGGCAGCTGATCAAGCTGCGGATGATCTCCACCGAGGACGGGGCGAAGACCTCGTTGTACTGCGCGACGGCGCCCGAACTGGCCGAAGAAAGCGGGAACTACTACGACAACTGTGCGCGCAAGCAGCCCGCAGAAACGGCCACCAACGAGCTCGCAGCCGAGCTGTGGGCGCGTTCTTCGGACTGGGTCGGCCTAACCGAGGCCTAGCCGTCCGCAAACTGAATCTCCGCTGCGCGCATTACGATCCTTGACGCTGCGAGCCGGCTTGATGTTGGTCGAGGAACGTACCCTCAGCCCCAAGGACGCGAGCGCGGCGGCCGCTGATCGGTCATCGCGCGCGCTCACAGGGCTCACCCCCGTATGGGGCTGGGCCGGCCTTGGCCTGCTCGGCTCGGTGATGGCCGCGTTCGAAGGCTCGGAGCTGCTGGGCCCCGGCGCGGTCAGATGGTGGTTCACCGCCGCGATCCCGTCTGGCCACGCGGCGACGAAGATCGTCTTCTGGGCCGGTGTGGCGCTCCTGTGCCTCGCCTGGCTCGGACTCGGGTTCTCGCGGAGGCACACCCCAGTACCGGTTCTCTGGGTCGTCGGCGCGGTCTGGTGCCTGCCGTTCGTCCTCGGGCCGCCGTTGTTCAGTCGAGACGTGTACAGCTACATCGCGCAGGGGACGCTCGTGCATCTGGGCCACAGCCCCTACCACGACGCGCCGGTCACGCTTGCACATCTCGGCCAGCAGCACGTGTTAAACGGCGTCGATGTGTTCTGGCGCAAGACGACGGCACCATACGGCCCGTTGTTCTTGGGGATCGTGAGCCTGATCGTCGGGGTCACCGGCTCTCATCTGGTCCTCGGCGCGGTGATGGTGCGGTTGCTCAACGTGCTCGGCGTGATCCTGCTGGCCGTATTTGCTCCGCGACTCGCGCGATCGCTGGGCGGCGATCCGCGGCGCGCGGTGTGGCTCGCTGCCCTGAGTCCTCTGGTCTTGTTGCAGCTCGTCTCGCCTGCCCACAACGACGCGCTGATGGTGGGGCTGATGGTCGCCGGGGTCACGCTCGCGCTCGAGCGGCGCTTTCTGCTCGGGGTCGCCGTGTGTGCGGTCGGCGCGACGATCAAGGTCCCCGCGGCAACCGCGATCGTGTTCATCGCGGTTGCCTGGGCCCGGACGCTGCCGACACCCCCCGATCGGCTAAGGCGCTCGCCAAGGCGGCGATTGTGGCCGTGGGAATCGCCGCGATCGTCACCCTCGTCACCGGCCTCGGGCTGGCTTGGATCTCGACCGGGCTGTTCAACACTCCGGGCCGCGTCCGGCTGTCGATCACGCCGGCGACCGCGCTTGGCTACACGATCGCCCACCTCCTTCACCACCTCAGCGTGCCGTTGAACGGCAAGCAATTCGAGGCGACGTTGAGCCACGTCGCGTTCGGGATCACTGCCGCGCTCGGGCTCGTGCTGCTGTACCGCACCCGGTTGGAGAACATGGTGCGGAGCCTCGGGGTCCTCCTGATCGCGGTCGCGATCGGCGGCCCGGCCGCCTGGCCGTGGTACTTCACCTGGGGCTTGGCGCTGCTCGCTACATGCCCGGGCGTCCAGTTCTCCCGCGTGCTCCCGGCGTTCGTCGTCGTGTCGGTGTTCATCGTGATCCCGACCGGGCAGCTCGCGCTCACGCTCGGAGTGTCGCCAGAGATGGTTGTGCTCTACCTGCTCCTGGCGGCTGCGGCGCTCTGGTACTGGTTGCGTCCCGAGGGACGATGGACCCGCGCCGCACGCGCGCGAGAGACGCCGGCCTGATCGCAGGGCCGGCGCTGCTCGCGACCGCCCTGTGCCTGATCCAGCTCACCGGACGCAGCCTCGGCTTCGACGAGGGCGCGAGCGTGGCGATCGCGAGCCAGCACGGCGGCGCGCTGTGGCACGGCATCGCTCACGACGGCGGCAATATGGCCGGCTACTACGTGCTCCTGCACGTGCTGATCGGGCTGTTCGGGAACACCCTCGTCGTCCTCCGGCTCCCCTCGGCACTGGCGATCGGGGCCACGACGGGGATCGTCTCGCTACTCGCCCTGAGGCTGTTCGATCGGCGCGCCGCGTTGGCGGCGAGTCTGATCAGCGCGGTCAGCCTGCCGCTCGCGTTCTGGGGTCAGAGCGCCCGTAGCTACGCCGTGCTCGTGGCGCTGTGCGCCGGCTCGTTTCTGGCCCTCGTCGCGCTGATCGACGGGAGGCGGACCCGCGTCGCATGGGCCGCCTACGTGCTGTGCGCGTCGCTCGCGATCTACATGAGCCTGATGGCGGTTATCGTGATCATCTCTCAGCTCGTCGTGCTCGGATGGCGACGCGAGCGAATCCGGGTGGTCGCCTCAACCTTGCCGGCGATCGCGGTCCTCTGCGTACCGCTGATGGTGCTCGCCGCACGCCGCGGTTCCGGACAGCTGTTCTGGGTTCCGAGTCCGACCTGGACGCGGCCAAGCAAGTGTTCGAGAGCCTCACCTCCGCCGGGCTCGAGCCGAGCTTCCACGCCACGGCGACGACGGATGCGCTGCTCGTGGTGACGATTGCGCTCGCTCTCGGGATCGCCGCCGCCGTCGTCTGGCGCCGCGAGGAATGGGGAACGATGCTGGCGGTCTCGTGGTTGGTCGTGCCGGTCGCGATCGTCTGGGTCGAGTCGCTGGTCGGCCAGTCATTCTTCCTGCCGCGCAACCTGCTTCCGTCGGTTCCCGCGGCGGCGCTGCTGATCGGATGGGGCCTCACGCGACCACGTGTTCCCCTGCTGCTCGGCCTCGGCGGAATCGCAGCGGTGCTGACGCTCCGGGCGCTGCAGCTGGCGCCCAGCTACGGGGTCTCGCCCGAGGACTGGCACGGGGCGACCGCGTTCGTGCTCGCGCACTCGAAGCCCGCCGACTGCGTCGCGTTCTACCCGTCCGATGGGCGACAGGCCTTCGACTACTACGTGTCGTCGCCGGCCCTCCCCCGCGCACCGCGGCCCGTGCTGCCCACGGCGCCGTTCACGGAAGTGCGTGCCTACGTCGAGGAGTACGCGACGCTGTCCGCCGCTCAGCTGTCCGCCGTCAAGGCTGAATGTCCTCGGCTGTGGTTCATCTCGAGTCATCAGGGCCAGCCCGACGGGCCCGCCGGCTCCCGCGCGAACCTCGCTCGCTATCGCGCACTCCGCGCTGCCCTGACCGCTGCGTATCCGATCAGCTCGACAAGGTACTTCGGCTACGCAGCTCCGGTCCGGGTTCAGCTCCTCTCCCGAGGTCGCTAGGGCCGGAGCGTCGTCCCCACGAACGTGAGCGCGCTGAGGCCCGCGAGCAGGATCCCGTTCACAGCGGCGTAGACCGCGTACCCGTTCTGCTTGAGGTACCGAGCAGCCACCATCACGACCGGGAACGCGGTGATCAGCAGGCGCGGGTTGGGCGGCGTGTACTCGGAGGTGACGCACAGGTAGCTGATCCCGAGCGTCCATACGAGCGCCTCGACCGACACCTCGCGCCAGCGCCGGAACAGCAGCACGAGCATGACGAGCAGGAAGATCGCTCCGGCCAGGCCGACGACCAGGTTCAGGTTGATCGTCGGGTGGTTGAAGTGGGAGAACGAGATCTCGTTCCCGAGCGAGCGTGCGAGGTGAACGAGCGCGAACGGATCGGCCTTCTCGTTCCAGCCGTAGCGCTGAGCGTCGGTATAGGCGAACGGTGTGCCGGCGTGCGCCCAGAGGTAGATCGCGAACGCACCGACGCCGGTGAGGGACAACAGCGGCGCGATCAGGCTCTCGCGTGCACTCCAGCCGCGGCGGCGAAGCTCGAGCAGCGCCGAGACCGCGCACACCGGAACCAGGACGACGGCCTCCGGCTCGCTCGCGGTTGCGATTCCGGCGAGCACGCCCGCGAGCAGCCATCGCTTTCGCTGGAGGGCGAGGATGCAGCCGGCCGCCAGTGGCAGCGCGATCCCCTCCGCATAGACCATCGAGAACACGACGGAGCCGGGAAACAGCCAGAAGAGCAGCACCGCCCGGCGGCCGGCTCGCTCGCCCCACCAGCCGGACGCGAGCTCTTGGACGAGCGTCGTCATCACCAGCCCGCCGATGAAGGAGATGATCAGCCCGCCGATCGTCAGGCCGTTGACGATCCCGGCGCCGGTGATCGCCGAGATGGCATGGCCGAGCGGCCACATCAGCAACGGGTACAGAGGGAAGAAGCCGAGTGTCGAGCGGGCATGCGGAACGTAGGCCGGGTAGCCATGGTGTGCGAGCTGGCGGTACAGCTGCCCGTCCCACCACGACAGCTCCATCAGCAGTGCGTGATGGCGCAACTCGCCGTTGACGATCGCCACCACGAGCAGCAGCACCCGCGTTCCGAGGTACACCAGAATCGCCCACCGATACCGCTGGACCAGGCGCGCGAGGCGCTGAGACAGGGAGCCGCTCGGCCGGGTGCCGTGTCGGAGCGGCCCGCCCGCTCGATCGGGATGAGACTCGACCGTTGCGGACACGGAGGCGCAGTGTAGGGGCGCGGGAAGCCGTCCAGTTGAGCCCGGTGCCGTCCCTATACTTGCGCCGGAAGGCCTACCGAGGAGCAGCGTGTGCAGGAAATGGTGATCTACGGCGTGAGCTTCGACATGGTCGGCAAGCAGCCGATCGTGCTGCTTAAGACTGTCGAGAGCAACAAGTTCCTGCCGATCTGGATCGGGCATCCGGAGGCCGCCGCGATCCTGATGAAGCTCCAAGGGGCCTCGACCCCCCGCCCGATGACCCACGATCTGCTTTCCGACGTGCTCGGTGAGCTGGACGTGGAGTGCACGCGCGTGGCGGTGACGGAGTTACGTGAGAACACCTTTTACGCCTCGATCAGCCTCCGGGCGAACGGTCGCGAGCTCGAGATCGACTCTCGTCCGAGCGACGCGCTCGCGCTCGCCGTTCGCGCCGGAGCGCCGATCTTCGCAGCCGACGATGTGATCTCCGAGTCGGCGATCGAATTCGAGCACGAGGTCGAGGACACCGAGGAAGTCGTCGAGAAGTTCAAGGACTTCCTCGACCACGTCACGCCCGAGGACTTCGCGAGCGACGAGTAACGCACGGCCAGCTGGATGCGGTTATCGCGTTACCGCGCCGCGTCCAGGATTGCCTGGACGAGCTCGTCGAAGCCGATACCCGCCGCATCCGCTGCCTGTGGCAGCAGGCTGGTCTCGGTCAGGCCCGGGATGGCGTTGGCCTCGAGCACGTACAGGCGGTCGTCACCGGTGCTCAGCATCAGGTCCACCCGCGCGAAGCCCGAGCACCCGAGGAGGCCGAACACCTCGAGCGCCAACTCGCTCGCTCGGTCGGTGACTAGGTCCGGCAGCTCTGGGGGACACACGAAGGTGGTGCGGCCGATCTCGTAGCGCGCTTCGAAGTCGTAGAAGTCTTCCTGCTTGGGCACGGCCTCGACGATCGGCAGCGCGGTCGGCCCGCCGTCACGCTCGATCACCGACACCGCCAGATCCCGCCCGGTTACGTGCTCTTCGAGTAGCACCTTGCGGTCGTAGGAGAACGCCGACACCAGCGCCGCCGGCACGTCCTCCTTGGTGCGGGCGAACTTGATTCCCAACGCCGAGCCCTGGCTGGCGGGCTTGACGACGATCGGAAACTCGAGCCGTTGCTCGATCGCCGGCAGGGCCTGGGCGGCACCGAGTTCCTTGAACGCGGTCTCGTTGAAGGCGAAGAAGTCAGGAGTCGGTATCTCGTGGTCGCGCATCGCGTGCTTGGCGAGCACCTTGTCCGAGGCGCGGATGCAAGCCGAGACCCCAGAGCCGGTGTAGCGAACGCCCATCGCCTCGAGCAGCTCCTGCACCGTTCCGTCCTCGCCGTCGCGTCCGTGAAGCGCCACGAACGCGATGTCTGGCCGGTCTTTCTCGAGCCGTTCGACCAGGTCGGCGCCGACGTCGATCGGAATCACGTCGTGACCCAGCCGCTCGAGCGCGTCCTCGACCCTCGCCCCTGACTTGAGCGAGACCTGGCGTTCCAGCGAGCGGCCGCCCTTGAGGACGGCGACGCGGCTCATCCGGCGCGCTTGCGGAGCTCGAGCACCTTCGCGAGTCCGGGGTCCGGCCGTTCGGGCGCCCGCGAGCCGGTCTCAGCATCCCGCCGTGGAGCGATGGTGCCCGTGAGCGTGCCGTAAAGGCCGACCTGCTCGTGCACGACCTCGCCGATGCGGCGGATCCCCTCGTGGATGTCACGCTCGGAGACGCCAGAGAAGTTCAGCCGCATCGACGACCCACCGCGTCCGTCCACGTACGCGGCCCGCCCGGGTACGAACGCGACGTGCTCGTCCAGCGCGCGCGCCAGCAGATCGGTGGTGTCGATGTAGTCGGGCAGGGTCGCCCAGATGAACAGACCCCCTTCGGGGTGCGTCCACTCGGCCTCGCGAGGGAAGTTCTCGGCCAGGGCGTCGAGCATCACGTCACGCCGCCGGCGATAGATCTCGATCAGCGAGCGCACGTACTCCTGCCACGGACCCGACTCGAAGTAAGCGCTCACGAAGTACTGCGAGATCGATGAGGAGCACAGGTCGGAGGCCTGCTTGCCGATGTTCATCTTCTGAAGCACCGGCGCCGGCGCGACGGTCCACCCGAGCCGCACGCCTGGCGACAGGATCTTGGAGAACGTGCTCGCATAGATCACGAATTCATCGTCGAGGGAACGCAGCGTCGGCAACGGCGTACCCTCGTAACGGAGCATCCCGTATGGGTTGTCCTCCAGGACCAGCAGCTCGCGATCGGACGCGATCCGCACTAGCTCGCGCCGTCGCTCCAGCGACAGCGTCACGCCCGCGGGGTTGTGGAAGTTGGGCACCGTGTAGATGAACTTCGGGCGGCGCCCATCGCGCTCGAGGGCGTCGAGCGTCCCCTCGAGCTCGTCGGTCCTCAGCCCGTTACGGTCCATCCTCACCTGCACGACATCGGCCTGGTACGCGCAGAAGGTCGGGATGGCACCCGGGTACGTTGGGGCCTCGCAGACGACGACGTCGCCCGGATCGACCAGCGTCTTGCAGACAAGGTCGATCACCTGCTGGCCCCCGGTCGTGACCAGCACCTCGTCCGCGTCGACCTCCATCCCCTCCTCGCGCATCACGTCGGAGATGCAAGTCTTGACGACCGCAAGCCCTTCGGTCGGGCCGTACTGAAGCGCCCTGGCGCAGGATTCCGCGGCGACGGTGCTCATCAGCGACGCGTATGAGTCCGGCGCGAAGGTCGAGGTGTCAGGCAGCCCGCCGGCGAGCGAGATCACGTCCGGCTGCTCGGTCAAGGCCATCAAATCGCGCATCGCGGAGGACTTCATGACCTTGGTCCGCTCCGCGAACAGTCCCGCATAGCGTTCGAGGTCTCGCGCCGTCGATCGGCGGCGCCCGGAACCGCTCTCAATCCCCCCGGTCATGTCGTCCTCGCGCTGTGTCCCCGCACGCGACGGCCCGAACACGTATCGTCATCCCCCGGTCACGGTAGCGCACATGCATCTCGCGTTCGACATCTTCCAGGGGATCGGGATCGCCGCGGCGGCCGGCATCAGGCCGTTCCTGCCCGCACTCGCGGTCGGCGGCCTGGCCGCCGGGAACGTCGAGATCCACTTCAAGGGCACCGACTACGCGTTCCTCCAGCACTGGCCGTTCCTGGTTGGAATGGCGATCGCGGCGATCGTATGCGCGGTGATCGAGCGGCGCTTCGCGCTCGAGCGCCGGCCGGCGATCCTGGTTCTGGGTCTGGCGGGAGCGGCCATCGGGGCGCTCGAGTTCGCGGGGTCCTTGTGCCGCGACCACCACCCCGTGTGGCCGGGGATCATGGGTGGGGTTATCTGCGCTGCAATCGGGCTTGCGGCGACGGTCCCGCTGATGCGGCGGGTGCGGGCGAGGCTCGACGAGAGCGCCGCCGCAGCGCTTCCCATTTACGCGGAGCTTGCCGCGGTCATTGCGGCGGCGCTGTCCGTCGTCGCTCCCCCGGTCGGCGTGATCGTGCTGCTGCTCCTGCTGTGGTTGCTTGTGGCGGGACGCGGGCGCGGGGATCAGAAGTACGCGGGGCTTCGGATCCTCCGCTAACCGGTGAGCGCGGCCAAGCCCAAGAAGCTGGTCCTAGTGGTGATCGATGCGCTCAAGCCGGCGATGCTCGAGCGTGCGATCGCGGTCGGGCGCGCTCCCGCGCTCGCGCATGTCATGGAGCGCGGCGTGTACGTGGACGACTGCGTGGCTGCGTTTCCGTCGGTGACACCGGTATGCGCCGCGACGATCACGACCGGCGCCGGACCCGACGGCCACTGGATCCCGAGCATGAACTGGTACCACCGCGAGGAGGCGCGATACGTCGAGTACGGCTCGAGCTTCTCCGCGAGCCGGCAGTTCGGGGTTCTCCGGTCCTTGACCGACACGGTTTATCGGATGAATGCCGAACATCTGTCTCCCGATGTGGACACCGTGTTCGAGACGCTCGACGACAAGAGCGTGCGGACCGCCGGGACGACATACCTGATCTACCGGGGCCGCCATCAGCACGAGGTCTCGAACGAGACCGCGCCGCCGGATCGTGACCTCGACACTGTTCCGGCGCACGATCGACGGTCCGCAGGAACTGTTCTACGCCGATCTCTACGCCAGTCGGAAGACCGGCTGCCGCGGACAGCTCGGCATGCCCGGCATCCGCGACCAGCACACCGGCTGCGTAGGCGCCTATCTGGTCGAGCGCGACTTGTTCGACTTCCTGCTGTTTTCACTGCCTGACAACGACGCTTGGTCCCACAAGAACGGGCCGCATGCACAGGTGACCTCGATCGCGGCGGCGGACCGCCAGCTCGAGCGGCTGATGCACGCGGCCGGCGGGCCCGACGCGTTCTTCGACGAGCACGCGATCATCGTCACCTCTGACCATTCCCAGGCGGCTGTCGAAGAGCGGATCCGTCTGGCGCGGCCGTTGAGGACTTCGACGTGGCCACTCCGAGCGCTGCGCGCTCGATCGGGGCCGAGGTGGCGCTCAGCCCCGCGCAGCGCTCAGCGATGATCTACGCGCTCGACGAGGAGCATCACGATGAGGTGGTCGACCGGGCGATCGAAACCGCGGCGGCGGTTCCGGGAGTTGATCTCGTGATGACGAAGCGCGACGGCGAGGCGCGGGTGATGGAGCGCACGCGGCGAGCTGCGGTTCACGGCAGGAGGAGAAGCTCGAGGACGCGCGCGGACAGCTGTGGAGCGTGGAGGGCGAGCTCGCGGCCCTCGGGGCCGAGGTGGACGACGGCCGGTTCCGGAGCGCCGCCTACCCGAACGCGCTTGAAAGGATCTGGTCGATCCTCCATTGCCCGACGGCCGGGGACGTAATGCTGTCCGCCGCCCCTGGTTATGAGTTCGTCGACTGGGGCGGTGCCGACCACGTGGGAGGCGGGAGCCATGGCTCGTTGCACGCCACAAGGACTCGCTCGGCGCCCTGCTGTGGTGCGGCACCGGTCCTGACTCGCGGACAGCAAAAGAGCAGTGGTCGCTGCACGATGTGGCGACGATGGTGAAGGAGCACTTCTGAGGCCCCCGTGACTTATGTGGTCGCATGCCCGAGTGCGACTTGGCCGACCGCCGGTTGAAGTCCGCCAGCCGGGCCAGCGATCCCTCCAGGTCATCGGGATCGAAGCCGTCGAGCGGCAGCGGCCGCGCCAGCGCCTGGGCGAGCACCTCGCGCGCGACCGCCAGCAGCAGCGGGTGGTAGGCGGGGTCGTCGAACGCCTCGTGGATCGCCAGGTCGCTGACGGCGGTGGCGAACAGCATCGCGCCGTAGGCCTCCTTGCCCCAGACGTACCCCATGACCTGCGTGGTCGCTTCCGCGTCGGCGATGTCGGCGACCAGCGCGTCCACCCGGGCCGACGGCGTGCCGTCGATCTCGCCGATCTTGAACGTGCCCCGGTTCCCGCGCAGCACCACGCCCGGCGCGGTCACGTCGGCGCCGAAGTTAACGCACGCCTGCACCACCCGGCCCGGCCCCGCCGCGGCGGCCAGCGCGGCGGACGGCAGCCCGTTCTGCAGCGCGGCGACGAACGCGTCGCCGGCCAGCCGGCCGGCCAGCAGCGCCGCGACCGCCTCCGTGTGCAGTTGCTTGCACGCGACCAGCACCGGGAAGTCGATCCGCGCGGGCAGGTCGTCCGGGCCGATCGCCGTGAGACGGGCGGTGAACCGCTCCACCGGTCCCTCGATGCGCAGTCCGTCCCGCGTTGATCGCCTTGACCACGGCGGGGTCGGCGTCGCAGGCCAGTACGTCGTGCCCGTCACGGGCCAGCCCGGCGGCGACGGTCCCGCCGATCGCCCCGCAGCCGATTACCAGATACCTCATATGTCACCTTGCGTTACAACATGGTTAAACCGAGCATTTGAGTGGACTACACCCTAGCTCTAACCCTGCCCGACCCGTACAGTGTCGGGCAAAGGTTTGCGCAAACCTTTGCCCACGCCTTTACCCCGACACAGGGTCGTGTCCTAATTTCACGTCATCTCGCCGCGGCGACCCTGTCGCGGTGACTACCACGGGAGGTGCTTGTGAGGCACCGATCAGCGTTGGCCATGGCCCTGAGTGTCGGGTGCGCCGCCTTGGCGCTCGCCGCCTGCGGGTCAGGCGGCGGATCCTCCGCTAGCGGAGGCTCCGCCGGCAGCGGCAGCAGTTCAACCGCCACCGCCGCCCCGGCACGCCGGTTAAGGGCGGCAACCTCGTCTTCGCCAACCCGCAGGACGCGAAGTCGATGGACGAGGCAAACGTCTTCGACAACAACTCGATCTGGATCCTTGAGCAGATCACCCAGCCGCTGTT
>CAVPKT010000040.1:0-56879 GCA_963705775.1 uncultured Solirubrobacterales bacterium
ATGACCCAGCCGGGGGCGTCCAAACACCTGCGGGTGCTCCGGGAGGTCGGACTGGTGCGGGACCGCAAGGCGGGCAAGCAACGCCTGTACAGCCTTGACGCCCGCGAGCTGCGACCGGTTCACGAGTGGACCGGCGGGTTCGAGCGGTTCTGGAACGAGAGCTTCGACCGGCTGGACGAGTACGTGCGGGACCTCAAACAGGCAAGACAGGAGGAGTAGCTGATGAGCGCGACGGGACGAGGAGCGCCGGCGCAGTCCGCGTCGGCCGAGCGCGAGATCGTGATCTCCAGGGTCATCAGTGCCCCGCGGGAGCTGGTGTTCGAGGCGTTCACCGAGGTGCGGCACCTGTCGCGGTGGTGGGGGCCGGAGGGGTTCACCACCACCACGCGGGCGTTCGAGTTCCGCGTCGGCGGGGAGTGGGACTTCGTGATGCACGGACCGGACGGGACGGATTACCAGGAGTGGATCTCCTGGACCGAGATCGCCCCGCCGGAGCGGATCGCGCTGCTCCACGGTGAGTCCCGCGGCGACCCGAACGCCTTCGAGTCGGTCCTCACGTTCGCGCCCGACGGCGCGGCGACCCGGATCGAGATGCGCACGGTGTTCCCCACCAAGGAGCTGCACGACGAGGCGGTCGAGAAGTACCACGCGATCGAGGGCGGCCAGCAGACCCTGAGCAAACTGGCTGCCTACGTCACCGAGATCGTTCGGAAGGGAGTTGAGGACTGATGCCCGGAAAAGTGTTCTTCAGCGTGTCGATGTCGCTGGACGGGTTCATCGCGCCCGGGTCCCTCGGGGAATTGATGGGGCAGCAGTGGATGGAACTGCAGCAGTGGCTATTCCCGCAGCGGTTCTTCCGGGAGAACCTGGGGCTTGGAGAGGGCGGCGAGGAAGGGCGCGAGAACGACATCGTGCGGGAGACGTTCGAGCGCACCGGCGCGAGCGTGATGGGCAAGCGCATGTTCGACGCCGGCGAGCAGATGTGGCCGGAGGAGGCGCCGTTCCATACGCCAATCTTCGTCGTGACGCACGAGAAGCGTGACCCCTGGGAGAGGCCGGGTGGGACCACTTTCCACTTCGTCAACGACGGCATCGAGCCCGCGCTCGACCAGGCCCGCGAGGCCGCCGGCGACCGAGATGTCCGCATCGCGGGCGGCGGCGCAACGATCCTGGAGTACGTGAACGCCGGCCTGATCGACGAGTTCACGATCGCGCTCTCACCCGTGCTGTTCGGCTCCGGAATCCGCCTGTTCGAGCGCGTGGACGCGGGCCGCGTGGCCCTGGAGCCGGTCCGGGCGGAGCCGACGCAGCGGGTGACCCACCTGACCTACGCAGTCCGGGAGCGCTAACTGTCCGCGTGTAAGCGGATTCTTCTGCCTCTGCGACCACCCTCTTACACGGAGCGTCCACCTTGTTGCTCAAGCCCGGGAAAGCCCGGTAAAGCAAAGGAGCCACCCAGGTGTTTCATTCAGCAAAGAAGGTGATGGTCGGCATCGCCGCCCTGGCTGCGCTCGCGCTCGGCGGCGCGGCTATCGCAGACGCGGCGACGTCGACCAACGCCACCACGACCACTCAGAGCGGCTCGAGCACCCAGCGCCCGCCGGCATTCAACGGCCCGGCACACGGCACGGCCGCACATGAGGACGCCGAGAAGGCGGTCACCGGTGGCGGCGGCCGCCAAAGCACAGGCCGCCGCGGTCAAGGCGGTCGGGCAGCGGCACCGCCGGCGCCGTGACCACCGACTACAGCGGGGGTCCGGTTACGAGGACGACCGTGACGAAGTCCGACGGCGGCAAGGTCGAGGTTCACCTCGACAGCTCGCTCAAGGCATTCCAAGGCCCCGGCGCCCATCGCGGCCCTGGCGGGCCTCGCGGGGCCGGCCATGGCGGGCCACCCCCGGGCGGCGCTCCCCCCGCGGGTTACGACGATCGCTCGCTCGTGAGCAGGGCCGGGCTCGCCGGCTTGGCCCCTTGGCCCTGCTCTTAACGTGATCGCCCTCACGATCGCGGCCACCGCAGCCGACCCGAGCACCGCGACGATCATCGGTGCGCGCTTGAGGAGCGCGACGGTGGCGACCCCCACCCCTAGCGCCCGGGCGTCGATCGTCAGCGAGCGCCCTTTGCCGAACGTCTCGACGACCACGAGCGCGGCGAGCAGCGCCGACGCAGGAGCTCGATCACGCTCATTGCTCCTGCCGGCAGCGGGCGCCCGCCCAGCAGCAGTGGCCCGGCGAGCTTGAGCGCCGCCGTGGCGAACGCCAGCGCGGCGATCGTCACCCAGACTCCCGTCATCGGCGCCACCTCGTAGCAGCCAGCGCCGCCGCGGTGGCCGCAAGGATCGGAAGCCCGGCCGGCACGAACGGAGTCAGCACGAGCGCAATCCCGGCCCCGCCGCCGGCCGCGGCAAGCCGCCGCCGCCCGCGCGCCTCTTCAAGGAGCAGAGCGACGAAGAATGCTGGAAACAGAGCGTCCAGGCCGAGTGACTTCGGGTCCCCGAGCCCGGGGCCGATCACGACCCCGAGGACCGTGCCCAGCACCCAGCCCGCGTACTGGGGCACGGTCACGCCGAGCATGAACCACGGGTCGAAGGTCCCGTCGCCCTGGCTGGCCGCGGCCCAAGAAGCGTCGACGATCGCCATCGCGAATCCAGTGCGTGACGCCGGCCGGCCGCGGAGCGACGGCGCGAGCGCCAGGCCCATCGCGAGATATCTCGCGTTCAGGAGCACTCCGGCAGCGATCGCCGCCCCCACGCTGCCGCCGGCTGAAAGCACCGCGAGGGCCCCGAACTGCGCCGCCCCCGAGAAGACGACGATCGACATCACGATCGGGGCAACGGTCCCCATAACCGGGCGGGCCAAGACCCCGAACGAGACCGCGATCGCGAACACCGCGATCCCGAACGACCACCCCTGCCGCAGCCCCGCCCGGCGCCGCTCCGCAGCGGAACCCTCGGTCAACGATCCGTCGGCCCGTCGGTGCCGGACGCGGACGCCGCCGCCGACCCGCCCGATTGCCCCTCATCCGGCTCCGTGACGCGAATGCGCAATGGAAGCAGGCCCCAGAGCGAGACCAGGACGATCGTCCCTAGGATCGGAGCGATCACCGGCGCGGCTCCACCGAACAGAAAGTCGGCTACGAGCATCATCACTCCCACGAGCGCGATCCCCAGGACGGCGATCCCGCCGATCACGAGGGAATTGGACACGCGGACGATTCGCTGTTTGTCGTGCTGCTGGAAGTTCAGCCGGTGCAGCGCCGACGGCGCGATCATCAGCGCGGTGGCGATGAACGCACACGACAGCGTCGCGAAATACGTGTCGCGCTCGAACGTCGAGACCTCCTTGAACCGCTGCTGGAAGGGAACGGCGAGCAGAAATGCAAACAGCACCTGAACCCCGGGGAGGGCGACCCGGACTTCGTTCAGCAGCTCGATCAGCTCGCGGTTGACACGTTCTGACGGACTCTCATCGCCAGCCACTGGACGATCGTACCCGTGAAGGGACCGCGCCTCTCAGGCCGCCTTGAGCTGCGCCCCGATCACGCCCGCAAGCACCTCGCGCAGCGTCCCGAACGCCCCCGGCCCGACCACGGGCAGCAGCCCGAACTTCTCCGCCTCGGCCAGCCGGCGGTCAGCATGGGCGACCGTGCGCAGCTCGCCCGTGAGGCCCAGCTCGCCGAAGCACGCCAACGGCCGCTCGCCTCCGGCCGTCCGCAGCGGGACCCTCTTCGCCGCGCTCGCGACCGCGAGTGCGACCGCCAGGTCCGTTCCCGGCTCGTCGACCCGCACCCGCCGACCACGTTCACGAACACGTCCGCCGCGCCGAGCCCGATGCCGCCGTGCCTCCCCAGGACCGCCAGCACGAGCGCAAGCCGATTGCGGTGAGCCCAGCCACCACCCGTCGCGGCGGAACCAGCTCCAGCTCGAGACCAGTGCCTGGACCTCGACCAGCAGCGGTCGCGACCTTCCATCGCGCACAGCACAACGCTGCCGGGGGCGCGCGTGGCCTCCCCCACGAACCGCGCGGAGGCGTCGAGGACTTCGACGAGCCCGTCGTCGCGCATCTCGAACACTCCCGCCTCGTCGGTCGACCCGAACCGGTTCTTGATCCCCCGCACGGTGCGGTAGGTGCGCTCACGCTCGCCTTCGAACTGGAGCACGCAGTCGACGATGTGCTCGAGGACCCGGGGACCCGCGAGGGCGCCGTCCTTGGTGACGTGGCCCACGAGCAACACCGCGATCCGGAGACGCTTGGCGGTCTCCATGATCTGCGTCGCAGCCTCGCGGACCTGCGCGACTGAGCCAGCGGCGCTCGACAGCTCGCCCGAATGCACGGTCTGCACCGAGTCGACGACGCAGACCTCGGGCCGCTCGCGCTCGATCGTCGCCAGCACGGCGCCGAGGTCTGTCTCCGCGATCACCGGGATCTGCAGCGCGGCGTCGCCGTTCAGTCGCTCGGCTCGTAACCGGATCTGCGCGGCCGACTCCTCCGCGGAGACGTACAGGGTCCGCCGGCCCGAGGCGGTCATATTGGCGAGCGCCATCGTCGTCAGTGTCGACTTGCCGATTCCGGGCGCCCCCCCGATCAGGACCAGCGATCCCGGCACGAGACCGCCACCGAGGACGTTGTCGAGCTCGCCGATCCCCGTGCTGAGGCGCCGGTGCTCGTCCGGCGCCACGTCTGCGAGGGCGAGCGGCTTGATCGCGTCGGCGCGCCTGCTCGATCGAGACCCAGCCCCGATTCCCGCACCACCGCCGTTCCCACTCCGTCCCTTCGCGATCCGTTCCTCGACGAGCGAGTTCCACTCGGCGCAACCCGGGCACTGCCCGGCCCACTTCGGCGTTTCGTGTCCGCACGCCGAGCAGATATAGATGGACGCGGCTCGTGGCATTGGACCAGCCTACGTCCCGCCCCCGACGGCACGGCCTCAATCAGCTCGAACTGGCACAGCCGCGTGACGCGGCGTGAGCGATTTGTTGCTATTCGCCCTCGGCCGGCGCTTCCGCGGCAGGCTCGGGTGGAGCTTCGGCGTCGCCTTCGTCCTCCGAGCCGCCCTCGGCGCCAACACCCACGGGGGTCGGCTTGGGCTCGGGCTCGATGACCGTCAGCTTGACCTCGGGCTCACCGCTGTCGCCCTCAACCGCGTCGTCGCCCGGAGCGATCACGGCGTCGACCATTACCGTCGATCCCGAGGGAACGTTGGAGCGCAGGACGAAGTCCGCAAGCGGGTCCTCGATGTAGCGCTGGATCGCTCGACGCAGCGGCCGGGCGCCCATCGCGGGATCCCAGCCCTTGTCGACGAGCAGGTCCTTGGCGCCGTCCGACAGCTCGAGCTGCAGCTCGCGTTCCGCCATCGTCTCGCGGATCCGGGCCAGCAGCAGGTCGACGATCTCCTTGATCTCTTCCTTGGCCAGCTTGTGGAAGACGATCACCTCGTCGATCCGGTTCAGGAACTCGGGCCGGAAGACCTTCTTCAGCTCGCCCATGATCCGGTTCTTCATATCGTCGTAGGTGATGCCCGTCTCGTCATCGGAGACCGCGAACCCGAGCGGCGTGTTACGCGAGATCTCGGCGGCGCCGATGTTCGAGGTCATGATCACGATGCAGTGACGGAAGTCCACGGTCCGGCCCTGCGCGTCGGTCAACCGCCCGTCCTCCAGGATCTGGAGCAGGATGTTGAACACGTCCGGGTGGGCCTTCTCGATCTCGTCGAGCAACAGGACGCTGTACGGCTTGCGCCGCACGGCTTCCGTCAGCTGACCGCCCTCGTCGTAGCCGATGTAGCCGGGGGGCGAACCCACCAGACGAGACACCGCGTGCTTCTCCATGTACTCGGACATGTCGATCCGCACCATCGTGTCCTCGTCGCCGAACAGGAACTCGGCCAATGTGCGCGCCAGCTCCGTCTTCCCGACACCGGACGGTCCCAGGAAGATGAACGAGCCGGTCGGGCGCTTGGGGTCCTTGAGCCCGGCACGCGAGCGGCGGATCGCCTTGGAGACGACCTCGATCGCGGGATGCTGGCCGATGACGCGCTTGTGCAGCTCGTCCTCCATCCGCATCAGCTTCGCGGTCTCGGCCTCGGTCAGCTTGAACACGGGGATCCCGGTCCACATCGAGACGATGTCGGCGATCTCCTCCTCGCCGATCGCGGGACGCTCGGTCGATTCACCGGCCTCCCACTGCTCGGCGAGCTCGCGCTTCTTCTGCGTCAGCCTGCGCTCCTCGTCGCGGAGGTTGGCGGCCTTCTCGAACTCCTGGTTCTCGATTGCCTCCTCCTTGGCGCGCCGCGTGCGCTCGATGTCCTCCTCGAGCTCGCGGTACACCGGCGGTGAGGTCATCGACTTGATCCTCATCCGCGACGCGGCCTCGTCGATCAGGTCGATCGCCTTGTCGGGCAGGAACCGGTCGGAGATGTAGCGGTCGGCCAGGTCGGCTGCGGCCTCGAGTGCCTCGTCGGTGATGTTCACCTTGTGGTGGGACTCGTAACGGTCGCGCAGGCCCTTGAGGATCTGGACCGTCTCCTCGGTGGTGGGCTGGTCGACGGTGATCTTCTGGAAGCGGCGCTCCAGCGCGCTGTCGCGCTCGAGGTACTTGCGGTACTCCTCGAGCGTGGTCGCGCCGACTGTCTGCAGCTCGCCGCGCGCCAGTGCCGGCTTCAGAATGCTCGCCGCATCGATCGCGCCCTCGGCGGCACCCGCCCCGACGAGGTTGTGCAGCTCGTCGATGAACAGGATGATGTCGCCGCGCTGGGTGATCTCCTTCATCACCTTCTTGAGGCGCTCCTCAAACTCGCCGCGGTACTTGGACCCCGCGACCAGAGCCGCCAGGTCCAGCGTGTAAATCTGCTTGCCCTTCAGTAGCTCGGGCACGTCGGCGTTGGTGATCCTCTGAGCGAGACCCTCGACGACGGCCGTCTTACCCACACCAGGCTCCCCGACCAAAACAGGGTTGTTCTTCGTCCGGCGGGAGAGGATCTGCATGATCCGCTCGATTTCAGTCTCGCGACCCACGACCGGATCCAGCTTGCCCTCGGAGGCGAGCTTGGTCAGGTTGCGGCCGAACTGGTCGAGCAGCTTGGATGACTTCTTGCCTTCGCCCGCGGCGGGGCCTGCCCCGGATGACGAGCCCGAGCGCTGGCGGCTGCCGGGGCCGGACAGCATCCGGATGACCTCGTTGCGGATCTTCTCGGAGTCGGCGTCGAAGTCGAGCAGGATGCGGGCGGCGACGCCCTCGTTCTCTCGGACGAGACCGAGCAGGATGTGCTCGGTACCGATGTAGTTGTGCCCGAGCGACAGGGCCTCACGCAGCGCTAGCTCGAGGACCTTCTTGGCGCGCGGGGTGAACGGGATCTGGCCGGAGGTGACCTCCTCGCCGGATCCGACGATCCGAACGACCTGGGCACGGACGCGCTCGACCGTGATGTCGAGGGACTCGAGAACGCGCGCAGCGAGACCTTCTTCCTCGCGGAGCAGGCCGAGCAGGATGTGCTCGGTACCGATGTAGTTGTGCTTGAGCGTCCGCGCCTCTTCTTGGGCGAGGACGACCACTTGGCGGGCTCGCTCTGTAAATCGCTCGAACATGACTTCTCGTTCTTTCGGGGCCGGTAGCTAGCGATGATAGAAGGCCGGTTACGGGACGCCAAAGATCCCGGTCCACTGATCCCTTTTCGGCGTAACGCGCGAATCGGATGAGTGGGCTCGGGCTCGTTCTCGGGCCATGCGCAAGTCTACCAACAGGTGTCTCCTCGACCCGCAAGCGGAGCGGCATGTGACGAGGGTCACTGATTGGGTGTCCGCACGCTCCGGAAAAACGCCGCGCCGGGCCGCCGCCGCGCCCCCGCGCACGGACCGCCCCGGGGCCCCAGCGCCCCAAGCCCCGACCGCCCCCCTAGTCCCGCATCGCCGGGAACAGCACGACCTCGCGGATCGACCGCGTCCCCGTCAGGACCATCACCAGCCGGTCGATCCCGAGGCCGAGGCCCCCCGTTGGGGGCATCCCCTGCTCGAGCGCCTGGAGGAACGCCTCGTCGAACGGCTGCGCCTCCTCGTCACCGGCGCCCGCCAGGGCACGCTGCGCTTCGAAGCGCCGGCGCTGCTCATCGGGATCGTTGAGCTCGGTGAACGCGTTCGCGATCTCGAGGCCGCCGATGAACGCCTCGAACCGCTCCACCAGACGCGGGTCCGAGCGATGGGTCTTGGCGAACGGCGACATCTCGACCGGGTAATCGACCAGGATTGTGGGCTCGACCAGCGTCGGCTCTACGTGCTTTGACAAAAGCTCGTCGACCAGCTGCGGCCAGGTGTCGTCCGCCGGCGCGTCAAAGCCCCGCGAACGCATCTCGGACGCCAGCGCGTCGCGGTCGTGGTGCTCGAGCACGTCGATCCCGGTGCGGTCCCGGATCGCGCCGACAAGCGTCTCTCGCCGCCACGGCCCCGCCACGCCAACCGCCGCCATGAGCCGCTCGAACCGGTCCGCTACGAGGAGGTAGTCGGCGTATGCCTCGTAGAACTCGAGCATCGTGAACTCGGGGTTGTGCTTGGGCGACAGGCCCTCGTTCCGGAAGTCCTTGCCGAGCTCGTAGACCCGCTCCAGCCCCCCGACGATCAGGCGCTTCAGGTAGAGCTCCGTCGCGATCCGCAAGTAGAAGTCGCGGTCGAGGGCGTTGTAGTGGGTGGTAAAGGGGCGCGCCAGCGCGCCCCCGTATAGGGGCTGCAGCACAGGTGTCTCGACCTCGATGAACCCCTCATCGTCGAGGTACTTACGCACCGCCGAGATCACGCGGGAGCGCTCCATGAACAGCCCACGCACCTCGTCGTTCGCGATCAGGTCGAGCTCGCGGTGGCGAAAGCGGGTCTCGACGTCGTGAAGCCCGTGATGCTTCTCGGGCGGCGGGCGCAGGGACTTCGCGAGCACGGTGAAGTCGTTCACGCGCAGCGTGAGCTCGCCGCGACGGGAGGCGAAGGCGGTTCCGTCGACTCCGATCAGGTCGCCGAGGTCAAGATCGAGCAGCTGCCCCAAGCGCTCGGGCCCGAGCTCATCGACGCGCGCCTGTAGCTGGATTCGCCCCGTGCGGTCGACCAGGTCCAGAAACGCCATCTTGCCCTGGCCTCGACGGGCCGCGAGCCGGCCTGCCACGCGGTGGGAGACGTCGGTCTCTTCGCCCGGACCCAGCGAGGCGTGTGCCTCGCGGACGGATGCGATCGGCTCAACCCCCTCGTAGACATGAGGGAAGGGATCAATCCCGGCGGCCCGCAGCGCATCGAGCTTCGCCCGGCGCGCGGCGAGCAGTGCGGACGGCTCCTCGCGGTCGCCGGACAGGCGCCGGCCCTACTTCCCGATGTCGATCTTCGTGATCTTGAGCTTGCGCTGGCCCTTGGGGGTCGCGAACGCGACCTCCTCGCCGCGCTTGCGGCCGAGCAGCGCCCTGCCCACCGGGGATTCGTTCGAAAGCTTCATCTCGGAGGGGTTGGCCTCCGCGGACCCGACGATCGTGTACTTCGTCGACTTCCCGTCGCCCTCCTTGACGTGGACAACCGAACCTACCCGCACCACGTCGGTGCCGAGGTCGGAGGCATCGATCACCGTGGCCGAGCGAAGCTTCTCCTCGAGCTGCGCGATCCTGGCTTCGAGCATCGCCTGCTCGTTCTTGGCGTCGTCGTACTCGGCGTTCTCTGAGATGTCCCGAACTCGCGGGCTTCCTTGATCCGCGCCGCGACCTCCCGCCGACGTGTGGTCGACAGGTGATCGAGCTCGGACTTGAGGTTCGCAAGTCCTTCGGGGGTGAGGATGACGTCCCTGGGCATGTCCCTTGAGTTGTTAGGCGTTCTGGACGAAAAATTCCCGCCTGCAAATGACGGGAATGAACACGGTTCCTGCTCGCGTCGGCGGGCAAGTATAGAGACGGCGTCTAGGCGCGCAGGAACGCCCGCGCCGCCTCGATCGAAGGCGCCGTCTGAAGCGCGGACAGGAGCTCTCGCCCGGTCCGTCCGGACGACAGCCCGAGCCGCTCCACGTACCAGGGATAGAACTTCCGCAGATAACGTCCGGCGCGGTCAGGACCGAGGTGTTCGACCGCGCGGTCGATAATCCAGTCGAGCTCCTCGAGGATTCGTCACGCGTGGGCGAAGCGCGGTTGCGCCCCGAGGAGCTGAGAGAACAGCCACGGATTCCCGAGCGACCCGCGCGCGAGCAGTACGGCGGCGGCGCCTGTGCGCTCGAACGCATCCTGCGCGGCGGGCGCGGTCTGAAGCCCGCCCGACATCAGCACAGGGATGGGGAGCTCCTCGACCAGCCCCCTTACGAGCTCGTAGTCCGGCGTGCCCCTGTGTCGCTGCGACGCGTGCCGCGGATGGATGCAGATCCCCGCAACGTCACCGGAGGCCGCGAGCGCCCGCGCGACCTCGACGCCGCCGAGATCGCCGGGACGCTGCCCGCTGCGCAACTTGACCGTCACCGGCAGCCCGCTGCCCCGCGCCGCCGCGCGGGCGAGCGCCACCGCGCGCGACGGATCGTCGAGCAGCGCCGCCCCCGCGCCCGTCTTGCACACCTTCGGCACCGGGCAGCCCATGTTGATGTCGATCAGGTCGGCACCCGCGCCAGCGATCTGCTCCGCCGCCGAGGCCATCACGTCCGGGTCGTGGCCGAACAGCTGCATCGAGACCGGGTGCTCATCCGGGTGGATCCGCAGCAGCTCGCGGCAGGTGCGCTCGTTGCGGTAGTGGACCGCGAAGCTCGAGACCATCTCGGACACGACCAAGCCCGCGCCATAGCGCTTGGCCTGCAGGCGCACGAACCAGTTGCCGATCCCGGCCAGCGGGGCGAGCACGACGCGGTTGGGGAGCTTCACTCCCCCAGCGTCCATGAGTCCGTCAATTGCACGCTTTTCATGGTACGAATCAGTCCGTGGACATCGCGACCGCGATCAGGCCGTGGAGTGAGCTTCTGCATCGCGAGGTGCCTGGCCTGGAGCTGTTCGACGCTCATACCCACCTCGGGCAGAACGACCCCGACGGCATGAAGCAGACGCCGGAAGAGCTGCTCGCGGGCCTGAAGCTCGCCGACGCTCGCGGCGCGTTCGTGTTCCCAATGCACGAGCCCGAGGGCTACCCGACCGCCAACGACATGGTGCTGGAGGCGGCGCGAGCGTCGGACGGGCTGCTGGTGCCGTTCTGCCGCGTGAACCCCCACGACGACCCGGTCGCGGAGGCCGAGCGCTGCCTCGAGAACGGCGCCCGCGGCATCAAGCTCCACCCGCGAGCCGAGCAATTCACGCTCGATCACCCGGAGGTGAAGCGGCTTGTCGCGCTCGCAAACGAGCGCCGGCTGCCGGTGCTGATCCACGCCGGCCGTGGCATCCCCGCGCTCGGCCTAAACGCCGTCGAGCTCGCCGGCGAGTTTCCGGACGCGCGGCTGATCCTCGCCCATGCCGGGATCTGCGACCTGTCATGGATCTGGCGCGCCGCGCCGGATCTCCCGAACCTGCTGTTCGACACCGCTTGGTTCATGCCCGCCGATCTGCGCTCGCTGTTCACGCTCGTCCCGCCGGGCCAGATCGTGTTCGCCTCGGACGCGCCGTACGGCAACACGATCGGATCCTCCGCGGTCCAGCTGCGCTGGGCGCTCCAGGCAGGACTGTCGTCCGACCAGGTCCGCTCGATCGCCTCCGAGCAATCACTGCGCCTGGCCGCCGGCGAGCCGCTCCAACCCGCGGGGGCCGCCCCTGGCGAGCGACACGAGCACGCCCAGCACGTTCTGCTCGACCGCGTCTCCGAGTTCCTGCTGCTCGGGATAATCGCGACGATGCGCGGCGGCGACGGCAGCGAGATGATCGCCCTCGCGCGGCTCGCCTGCGATGTACCAGAGGAGATCGACGACGCCCCGATCTTCGCCGCGATCCGCTCCCTGCTCGACGCTTACGACCAGCTAAACGAGGCCGATCCGACCGACCGCCGCCGCATGGGCCCACTGATGCTGGCCGCGACCGTCGCCCGGACGCCTGATGTCCCGTGCCGGCGATCGAGCCGGCGGTGCCCTCCTAGCTGTTCCGCTCCCAGATCAGGCGTAGTCCGACGAGCGTCAACAGGTCGTCGACGTAGTCGATCGTCTCACGCACGAATGGAACCAGCACCGGCGCGAGCCCCCCGGTCGCGATCACGGTCGTGCCCGAGCCGAGCTCGGCGCGCAGACGACGGACGATCCCGTCGACCTGGCCGGCGAACCCGTACACGATCCCGCTCCGGATCGCGTCGACTGTCGACTTGCCGATCAGTGACTTGGGCTCCGCGAGCTCTACCTTCGGCAGCTTCGCGGCGCGGTCGTACAGGGCGTCGATCGAGATCTCCGCGCCGGGAGTGATGATCCCCCCCAGGTACTCGCCCGCCGCCGAGATGACGTCGTAGGTGATCGCGGTTCCGAAGTCGACTACGACGCACGCGTCGCCGACACGGTCGTACGCGGCGACGGCATTGCGAGCCGGTCGGCGCCGACCTCGTATGGGTTGTCGTAGCGGATCGGCATTCCGGTCTTGATCGACGGACCGACGACGAGCATGTCCTGCCCCAGGTAGCGCTTCGCCATCTCTTTCCACTCCTGCGAGAGCTGCGGGACGGTCGAGGACACGATCGAGGAATCGAGGTCCTTCGAACGTCAGCCCCCGCAGCCCCAGCAGGTTCGACAGCGCTGCCGCCGAGCTCGTCGCGCGTCGACTCGCGCACGGTCGCAAAGCGCCAGTGCTGGGCGAGCTGGCTCCCGCCGTCGACGAACACCCCGAAGTGCGTCTGCGTGTTCCCGACGTCGACGACCAGCAGCATGACCCCGGATTATCCGCGAGTGAGCGGCTGGCTCACGCGGCGGACCCCTTGACCGGGCCCGAGCGCCTCGAGCGCGTCGGTCAGCGCGGTCGCCGTCGGGTAGCGTCAGCGTCGGGATCGAGCTCCAGTAGGGGAACGAGCACGAAGCGGCGCTCGGCGATCGTTGGGTGGGGAAGGGTCAGCCGCTCAGAGGCGTACTCGAGATTGTCGAGCAGCAACAGATCGACGTCGATCACGCGCGGCCCGTGGCGGACGCCGCCCGCCTCACGACCCAGCTCGCGTTCGACGGCCTTGCAGGCGGTCAGCAGCGCCTCTGGCCCCAGCTCGGTCCGAACCTGCAGGCAGGCGTTGTAGAAGTCGGGCTGATCGAGCACCAGGCCTACGGGCTCGGTCTCATACACCGAGGAGCTGGCGAGTACGCGCACATCGTGCTGCAGCAGCGCCGCAACGGCCTCGCGCAGATGCTCGAGCCGATCCCCCACGTTCGACCCGAGCCCTAGGTACCCCTGGCTCACCTGCCCTCGCGCCACACCTCGACGGAGACCTCGCTCACTGGGAAGGCGAGCGGCGGCTCGGGCTTGGCCGCCTTCACCCACACCGCGCGCACGCCGTAGCGATCGAGCAGCCGGTCGGCGATCGCGGTGCACAGCCGCTCGAGGGTCTTGTACGAGCGCTGCTGGGCGACGAGATTGGCCGTGTCACAGACCTCCGCGTAGTCGACGGTGTCCTCGATGCGGTCCGTGACCGTCGCGTCGTTTTCGCCGGCGTCCAGCCGCAGGTCGAGCAGCAGCCGCTGCCCCACCTCGCGCTCGGCGGCGGTCACGCCGATGTGCGTGAACAGCGACAGCCCGCTGATCTCGATCGTGACCTCGGGCTCTGTGCCCTCTTCGTCCTCGTCCCCGGCGTCTACGTCGTCGAACTCGTCGGGCTCGTCGTCGGACTCCATCGCGGGCTGACCGTAGCAGCAGCCACTGAGAGCGCGTCGTAGGACGGGCGGACGTCGTGGACTCTGAACACGCGCGCTCCGCGCTGATACGCCAGGACGTTGACCGCCACCGTTGCGGCTATCCGATCGGCCGGGTCGGTCCGGCCGGTGATGCGCCCCAGGAATGACTTGCGCGAGGCGCCGATCAGCACCGGCCTGCCAAGCTCGACGATCTCGTCGAGCCGCCGCACCAGCTCGAGGTTGTGCTCGAGCGTCTTGCCGAATCCGATCCCGGGGTCGAGCGTCACCTTCTGCTCGGAAATCCCGTGGTCGACCGCGAACGCGAGCCTCTCGGCCAGGAATCGTTTGACGTCCGAGACCACATCGTCATAGCGAGGGTCGTCCTGCATCGTGCGTGGCTCGCCGAGCATGTGCATGAGACACAACTCGACGCCCGCCTCGCCGACCACCGAAGCCATCTCCCGGTCCCCTCGCAGAGCGCTCACGTCGTTGACCATCGTTGCGCCTGCCTTGAGGGCCTCCGACGCGACCGCCGCCTTGGAGGTGTCGATCGAGATCCGTACGCCGGTCCCAACTTCGCGGAGCCCCTCGATGACCGGCACGACTCGGCGTAGCTCCTCCTCGGGATCTACCGGCTCGGCTCCCGGCCGGGTCGACTCACCGCCCACGTCGAGGATCGCGGCGCCCTCCCCGGCCAACTCGATCCCGTGCGCGATCGCCTGCGCGGGATCCAGGTACAGACCGCCGTCAGAGAACGAGTCTGGGGTCACGTTCACCACCCCCATCACGGTGAAATCGACGGCGCTCATTCCCCGGGCCACCGCCCGTGCCGCTCGAAGTAGTCGCGCGCCGCCTCCTCGCGATCCCGATCGCGGTTGCTTTCCACGCTCATCCGGAACAGCCAGTTGATCATCCACACGATCACCGCGACGATGATCAGGCTGACGCCCCCCGCCGCCCATGGCGAGTCCGTGCTGCCGTGCCCGACGATGATGCCCGCCAGACCCGCGACGGCGATCGCCACCGGGAGCCACACGCGAGTGACGCCGAGTAGGAATCCACGCAGGCCATCGCCATTGCTCATACGATCCGAACGCATGCTCGCTCCCGCACGTTACCTGGCGGACTTCGCGCGGTTTCTGGCCGTCCGCAAGACCCAGGAGCGCGACGACGCCCAGGCGCTGGCCGAGCTCCAGGCGCGGCCGCTAGGGCTGCCGGAGGGACTCGAGCTCGAATGGCTGGGCGTGTCCGGCTATCGCATGACCTACCAGGGGTCCACGCTGTTCATCGACCCCTACGTTTCCCGGGTGCCGCTCGCCGCGGTCATCAAACGCGAGCCGACCCTCCCCGACCCCGCCCAGATCGACCGCTACATCGGGTCGCCGCCGAACGTGGCCGGCGTACTCGTCGGCCACACCCACTTCGATCACGCGGTCGACGCGCCCGCGATCGCCAAGCGATTCGGCTGCCGCGCGTTCGGGTCATCGAGTCTCAAACGCCTGATGGCGGCGCACGGCATCGCCGACCAAGCGGTCGAGGTCAAGCCGTACGAGACCTACGAGCTCGGCCCGTTCGTCGTTAGCTTCACCCCCAGCCTGCACTCGAAGCTGATCCTCGGCCTCGCGGTCCCGTTCGCCGGCGAGTTCACCTGCGACCACCTTGACGCCCTCTCCCCCGGCGCGTACAAGTGCGGGCAGGTGTGGGGCATCCAGATCGAGGTCGCGGGCAAGACCTTCTACCACCAGGGGAGCGCGAACCTGATCGACGAAGCGGTGCGGACCGAGGGCGTCGATTACTTCCTGGCGGGCGTCGCTGGACGCGGCTTCACGCCCCGCTACTGGGAGCGGATCCTCCGCCGACTACAGCCTCAGACCGTCGTCCCGACCCACTACGACGACTTCTTCCAGCCCCTCGACGCGCCGCTCGGGTTCACGGCGAACGTCCACCTGTCGCACGTCCCTGACGAGGTGGCGCGCGTCAGCCGCGACTTCAGCGTCGCAGCACTCCCACCGCCCTCCTGAGTGGGCGATTACGGTGAATTATTCACCGTAATATCCCAGCGCCCCGCGAAGGCTCAGTCCGCCAGCGCCCCGCGAAGCCCTCAGTCCGCGGCGAAGCCGGGGCGCGGCAGCGGCCGCGGACCCTCGGTGCGCCCGCGCTCGGACTGCGGCTCCGTGGGAATCGGAACCTGCGGGGGAGGCGGCGCCTCCGAGCCGAACACCTCAGCCTCGCTCTGGCCCTGGAGCAGCGCCTCGAACTGCTCGCGCTCGATCGTCTCGCGCTTGATCAGGACCTCGGCGAGCTTCTCAAGAGCACCCTGGTGCTCGGTGAGGATGCTCTTGGCCTGCACGTGCGACGACTCGACCACACGGCGGATCTCGTCGTCGATCTCGCGTGCGATCTCATCCGAATAGTCGGGCTCGGAGCTGAACTCGCGGCCGAGGAACGGTTGCGAATGCTCGTGCCCGAACACTCGCGGGCCCCAGCTTCTCGGACATACCGAAGCGCATCACCATCTGCTTGGCGGTCGCCGTGACCTTCTCGAGGTCGTTGGCGGCGCCGGTCGTAATTTCTGAGAACACGATCTCCTCGGCGGCGCGCCCGCCCAGGGTCATGGCCATCGTGTCGAGGAGCTCCGCTCGGGTCGTCAAGAACTTGTCCTCGCCCGGTAGCGAGATCGTCACGCCGAGCGCCTGGCCGCGGGAGATGACCGAGATCTTGTGGATCGGGTCGGCGTTCGGGAGGTAGTGGCCGACGATCGCGTGGCCCATCTCGTGGAAGGCGGTGATCCGCCGCTCCTTGTCACTCATAACCCGGGTCTTCTTCTCCGGGCCCGCGATCACCCGCATGATCCCTTCCTCGAGCTCGTCCTGGGTGATCTCGCGCTTGCCGTTGCGAGCCGCCAGCAGGGCGGCCTCGTTGACCAGGTTCGACAGATCAGCCCCGGTGAAGCCAGGCGTCTGGCCCGCCAGTGCATCGACGTCGATCTCCCGCGCGAGCGGCTTGCCGCGCGTGTGGACCTCGAGGATCTTCCTGCGACCAATCCGATCGGGCCGGTCGACGACGATCTGCCGATCGAAGCGGCCCGGGCGCAGCAGCGCGGGGTCGAGGATGTCCGGCCTGTTCGTGGCCGCGATCAAGATGATGTTGTCCTTCATCTCGAAGCCATCCATCTCGACGAGCAGCTGATTGAGCGTCTGCTCGCGCTCGTCGTGGCCGCCGCCGAGACCCGCGCCGCGATGGCGGCCGACCGCGTCGATCTCGTCCATGAAGATGATGCAGGGGGAGTTCTGCTTCGCCTGCTCGAACAGGTCACGCACGCGCGAGGCACCGACCCCGACGAACATCTCGACGAAGTCGGACCCGCTGATGCTGAAGAACGGCACGCCTGCCTCGCCCGCCACCGCGCGCGCCAGCAGCGTCTTACCGGTTCCCGGCGGCCCGTAGAGCAAGACGCCCTTGGGGATCCGTGCCCCCAGGGCCTGGAATTTCTTGGGGTTCTCGAGGAACTCCTTGATCTCGTGCAGCTCCTCGACCGCCTCGTCGACGCCCGCCACATCGCGGAACGTGATCTTCGGCGAATCGACCGACATCCGCTTCGCACGCGACTTGCCGAACGACATCACCTTCGATCCACCGCCTTGGACCTGATTCATCAGGAAGATCCAGAACCCGATGAAGATCACGAACGGCAGGATGTACGTCAGGAGCGAGAGCCAGCCGTTGGACTGCTTCCCGATGATGTCGAAATTGCTGCCCGGGACGTAGGTCTGGATGTCCTTGATCAGCTGCGTGGCGTATTGGTCGGGATACCCGACCGTGTAGTGCTGTCCCTGGCTCGTCGTCAGGTTGACCGTGTTGTCGGACACGTGCAGGGACAGGCTCTTTACCCCTCCCACGGGCAACTGCTGCAGCAGCGTGCCGAACGTGTACCGCTGTTGGTGGCTTGCCGTACCGATCAGCTTTTGCGCGAAGAACGCAAGGACAACCACGATCAAAATCGGGAAGGCGGCGCTCTTAAAGAACCTGCTCATGTCCTAATTCTCGCGCCTCCGGCGCGGCCCAGCTGGAACAGGGAATAGCCAAGCGTAGCATCGGAAAGAGGCCCGCAGCTACGGTGGGCAGGGGCCTGTCACTCCCTCAACGCGGCCACGAACGGCAAGTTTCGGTAACGCTCTGCGTGGTCGAGCCCGTACCCGATCGCGAACCGATTCGGGATCTCGAAGCCAACGTACCTTGGCCGTAGGTCCACCTTTCGCCGCTCTGGCTTGATCAGCAGGGCGCAGACCTCGAGTGACCGCGGGTTGCGGGCGCCAAGGTTGCGAAGCAAATACTGGAGCGTGAGACCAGAGTCGACGATGTCCTCGACGATCAGCACATCGCGGTTCTCGATCACGGCGTCGAGATCCTTGAGGATCCGGACCACGCCGCTCGATTTGGTCGCCGATCCATACGAGGCGACGGCCATGAAGTCGACCTCACAGGGCACCTCGAGGTCGCGCATCAGGTCGGACAGGAAGAACACCGCGCCCTTCAGCACCCCGACGAGTACGAGATCCTTACCGGCGTAGTCGCGCGAAATTTCGCCGGCCAGCTCGTGCACGCGCCTCGAGAGAGCGTCCGCTGGAACGAGAATCTCGCCGATGGCGTCGTTGTCGGAGCCTCCGCTCACGCGCGCAGTGTCTCGAACTTGAGTTTCCCCGCACGGTGCGGGCGCGGACGTGCGGCAAGTCCAGCATCGCGGTGGCTCCCATCGCGGAGATCTCGTCGGCCCGCCTGGCCACGCCGGGCGCGGGCCCACCGACCGCTTCGTCGGCCAGCCGCTGAACCACGAGCCGCTGGAGCCCCGTCGGAAGGCCCCGCAGCCGATCGAGCTCGATCGACGAGTCGCTGCCCAGCACCTCGTCCACGACGCGCTCGAGCACCGCTGCCTCGTCCTGCAGCACCTCGGCGACCGCCAGGACGTTCTCCTCGGCGGCCGGATGAATCCGCTTCAAAGCCGGCACGAGCTCCGCTCGGACGCGGTTGCGCGCGTACCCAGGGTCCTCGTTGCTCTGGTCCTCGCGCCACCCGAGCCCGTGCTCGCGGCAGTAGGCCCCGGTTTCCTCGCGCGTGAAACGGAGCAGGGGGCGAACCACCTGACCGTCCCGTGGCTTCATTCCCAACAGCGCGCGCCGCGAGGGCGACGACGCGAGCCGGTAGAGGATCGTCTCCACCTGATCGCTCGCGGTGTGTCCGGCGGCCACGTCCCCGCCGCCCGCGAGCGTCAGGGCGGCGTCATACCGCTCGCGCCGCGCCCACGCCTGGAGGTTCCCGCTCTCGCGGCGCGGCGGGCGATGGACCTCGATCGGCACGCCGAGCCGTTCGCACAGCGCGGCGCAGTGCAGCTCATCGTCGTCCGCCGCCTCGCGCAGTCCGTAGTTGACGTGCAGCGCGCGCACGACGTTCTGCCCGGCGATACTCGTCGCGAGATCGAGGAGGCAGGTCGAGTCGCGCCCGCCAGAGAGAAGAACGACGACGGGGCGGCCCGGGGCGAGCAGCCCGTCGGCTCGAACGGCGTCGATCACTTCGCTCACTCGTCTCTCGCGCGCGCGAGGAACATCTCGGTCGGCTCGTTGAACCCCTTGAGCATGATCTCGCCGATCCGGTCGAACTCCAGGTGGGGGCCGGCGTGCTCGACCACTGGCCGGGTCACTAGCACCTCGCCCCCCGCCGAGCGGGCGGCGATCCGAGCGGCGATGTTGACGTCGCGGCCGTAGTAGTCCCCGTCTCGGTACAGGGCGTCGCCGTAGTGGATCCCGATCCGAGGGAGCGGTCGCTCGGCGTGGAGCCGCTGGAACCCGACTGCCCAGTCGATCAGCGCGCTGGGATCCGAGCCAACCACCATCACCTCGTCGCCGATCAACTTGATTACGCGGGCTGATTCCGGCAGCGTGACCTCAACCGCCTCGATGAATCGCTCCACGGCGTCGAGCGCCTCGAGTTCTCCGGCCTCCTCGGTCAGCCGCGTGTACCCGGTCAGGTCCGCGAACGCGATCGCGACCCGCATCCGTCCTAAATCGGTCCCCGCTCCATCGAGATCGGACTCCATGTGGCCGACCACGTCTTGGTCGATGAAGTGCTCCAGATAGCGCTGATGAATCTGGTCCATCACCGGGGAGGAGAGCGGCAGCAGCATCTTTGAGAGGTCTTCCATCTCCCCCGCGACCTCCAGTCCTCCCGCCCCTGAGCGCATCAGCGGCTCGTGGACGTACAGGTGGAACAGTCGCACCTCGGCGTCCGCGATTTGGGCGATCGCCTGGCCGTACACCCGCACGAGCTGCAGCATCGCCACGAGTGGGAACCCCGCGTCGAGCGCGGCCGCGGCGTAACGCAGCAGCTGCAGGTCCTCCTCGTTGAGGGCGCTCGCCTGCATCGGAAACCCGATCGCGGTCACGATCCGCTCGATCAGACCCGGCTCGAGGCCGGTCTCGCGCGCGGCCTGCGCGAGCGTATAGGTCGTGTCGCCCCCCGGGAACAGATCCTCCGCGTATGCGTACGCGAGGCGTCCCTCGTCTGACGCCTTGCGGATCTCCTGCAGGGAATGGCCGCGTTCGCGCATGCGCGCCACCACACGCGCGTGACCGATCGCCTGGGCGGTCCACCCGTCTCCGTCGTACTGCGGGATCAGCCCCTGCTGCTGCCAGCGCCTGAGCGTCGCAGGCGAAACGCCGACGCGGCTGGCGGCGTCTTTGAGCGATAGACCGGGCACAAAAGCATTGTGGCGTTCCAAGCCCCGTCGGCCTCTTAAATGAACAGCGGCGGGACCTCGTTGAGAGGCGAAGTCCCGCCGCCTGCGGGCAATACGGCCCGCTGCCTCGGCCGTAGGCGTTCGTTGCGGGTGCAGCGGCGCCTCGCACGCGCACGCCGGTATGGAGTGCGCCCACGCTCCGGCCTATTGCCGAATTTGATCTCCCGTAGGTCTACTCGCCTCCCCCGCGCGTGTCAATAGAAGCGTCGGAAGATGGTGCTTTTCGGACGCTTTTTAGACCGCGAGGTGCGGGTAATGCTTCGCGACCATCTCGCGGTACTGCGAGAACAGAGGCTTGGTGATGGGGATGATTGCAAGCGCGGCCCGCACGTCTCCGCCGGCCTTGATCCTCCGGCGGGCGATCGCGATCGCGACGTTCTCCTTGCCCTGGAAGTAGCGGTTCGCGATCTCGGAGCTCATCGCCATCTTGACCTTTGGCTCCCACTCGATCTCGTCGGTCCACTCCCAGACGAGATTCGGCTCGTCCGGACCACCGGCCCTGATGTTCACGACGCGATCGAAGTCCGTGAATTCGAAACGCTGCGGCGTGTCCGCGTCCCGCAGCTTCGGACCCATGTCGGGATCGTCGCTCATCAGGCCGAACGTGCGGTCCATTACCTCAACAAACTCGGCCGCGGACTTGAAGCCCGAGCCCTCGCGGTCGGTCGACATGGCGCGCGCAGTGTAGCCCCCGCCCGGATAATCAGGGCGGCATGCCAGTCCACCTACACCCCACCGCCCCACTCGCGGAGCGAGTCCTCATCCCCGGCGATCCGGGAAGGGCGCTACTGCTCGCAAGCGCTCTCCTGGACAAGCCGCGGATGTTCAATCACAACCGTGGGCTCTGGGGATACACGGGCACCGCCGCGGACGGGGAGCTGCTGACGATCCAGAGCACCGGCATGGGCGGCCCGAGCGCAGCGATCGTCATCACCGAGCTGGCCGACCTCGGTGCCCGGCGGTTCGTTCGCGTCGGCACCTGCGGCGCGCTCGATCCCGAGCTCGAGCTGGGCGAGCTCCTGCAGATCGTCGAGGCGTTGCCGGTCGACGGCACGAGTCGCGCGCTCGGGGCCGTCGAAACGCTGACGCCCGATCCCGCCCTCGCCGACGCGCTCGCGGCCGCGGGCGACCTACGCCCCGTCCGTATCGCCTCGACCGACCTGTTCTACGCCGAGCCCCCGTCGGCCGACGGAGCTCAGGCCCTCGACATGGAGACGACCACTCTGTTCACCCTCGCCGACCGGAAAGGGCTACAAGCGGGGTCGCTGCTGATCGTCTCTGACCTGATAGTCCCCACGCGCACGCGGATCGAGCCCGACGCCCTCGAGACCGCAGAGCAGCGGGCCGGTGCGATCGCGGCCGCGGCGCTGAGCTAGCTGGACGGCGATTGGGCGGACTCGATCCGATCGAGCTTCTCCTCGATCGCCGCCAGCCGAGTCTCGATCGCAGTCGAGCTTCCGAGCCCTTCGATCCGCTGCTCCACCCGGTCGAGCCCGTCCTCGATTCCCTCGAGCCGCTGGGACACACTGCGCAGGCGGCGGGTGAGCCGCTCCAGGTCGCTGGCCGACGGCAGGTTGAGGGCGCCCATCGCGAGCTCCTGGGCCCGCATCGCGCGCTCCCGGGTCTCGAATGCCGCCGACAGGGCACCGGTGACGACCGGATTGTCGAGCAGTTCCTGAGCCAGCTTGCCGATCGCTTCTTCACCTTGCTTGACCGCGCGGTCCCGCAGCCCTTTGTCTTCGCTCATCGTGTCTCCCGGGGGGGTCAGGTTTCGCGGGTCCACTCTACCCGCGGACGGCAGACTGCATCCGCCCGAGACAACCATGACCCTCTACTTGAGCATTATGGAGCCCGGGATCCTCAGCTCCAGCTACAGTTCGCCTCGCCGCGCGCCGATACGAGTTGCGGTGGCCCTCGCGCTTGGACGGGCCGATGGCCTTCAGACCCGTGCAAATGCGGTGACTTGAGGCGTGCATCTACACGACATGTCCCCAACAGACAGTTCACCGTTGCAAACGCCGGTGTCAGCCAGTAGCGTCCTCCAAACGCCGCCATTCGGGCGCGGCGAAAGCGGCTTGCTCGGCGTAATGGCGGGAGGAGAAACACCACGGTGTTGAGGAGTCGAAAACTTGTGGTGGGGGTGGTCACGGCGGCGGTGACCGTCGCGATGCTCGGGATTGCCGCGATCCCGACGGCGTCGGCCGATACGTGCGTGATTACGGTGACTTTGATTGGGGGCGGGCACCTCTCGTTTACGGTGAATGTTCCGCCGGGTACGCCGTTGTCGGCGATTTCGTTGCCGGTGAATGTTGGTGTGGTGGGGGTGTCGGAGTCGTGCACGCCGTCGAGCGGTACGACGAGTACGGGGACCGGGACCACTTCGTCGAGTCATCCGACGTCTACGAACGGCGGGTCTGGGAGGACGACGACGTCGTCGGGGGGTTCGGCGCCGAGGCAGGGGGGGAAGGCGAAGAAGCAGAAGTCTTCGTCGCATAAGCCGGGCAAGAAGTCGGGTTCTAAGAACTCGAACGCGTCGGGTAGTGGTGGGGCGAGTCCTGGGCAGGTGAAGCCGAAGGCGAAGAAGCCGGCGGGTTTGCGTGGTTCTGGTGGGGTGCCGTCCTCAGCGAATCCGACGTATTCGTTTTCGTTGCCGGGCGCGGCGCCGTTGGGGGTCCCGAACTTCTTTATCAACTCGTTCCAGATCCCGCCGTTCTTGCTGCCGATCTACCAGGCGGCGGGGATCGAGTACGACGTGCCGTGGCAGGTGTTGGCGGCGATTAACGAGATCGAGACCGATTATGGGCGCAACCTCTCGGTCAGTACTGCGGGGGCGGTTGGGTGGATGCAGTTTTTGCCGTCGACGTGGAAGCGTTATGCGGTCGCGGCGACGGGGAATGGGATCGCGGATCCGTATAACCCGGTCGACGCGATCTTCACCGCGGCCAGGTATTTGCAGGCGGCGGGCGCGTCGAAGAATGTGGGTCAGGCGATTTTTGCTTATAACCACGCGGGTTGGTATGTGCAGTCGGTGTTGTTGCGCGCGAAGCTGATCGGTGGTTTGCCGTCGCAGTTCATCGGCGCTCTGTCGGGTTTGGTGGAGGGTCATTTCCCGGTCGCGGCGAAGGCGAAGTACGCGGATGATTATGTGGAGCAGCTCGCGACCCGCCGGGTGAAGACCGCGAATGCGGCGGTCCCGATCGAGTCGAACCCGTCGCAGAAGGCGGTCGCGATCTACGCGGCCCAGAACTCGCCGGTGATCGCGGTCAATGACGGGAAGGTCGTCGGCCTCGGTCAGAACTCGCAGTGGGGCCGCTACGTGCAGGTCCAGGACTCAAACGGGAACGTTTATACGTACGCGAACCTCGGGAGCGTCCCGAAGGAGTATCCGGTGCCCAAGGCGGTGCACGTGACCGCGGCGCAGATCGCGCGCGAGCTCTCCCATCAGCGGGCGCCGAAACCGACCGGGTCGGCCACCGCCGGGACTCAGCGGGCGCCCGCGCCGACGGGAGCGGCGTCGGCCGGTAGCCAGGCGGCGAAGGCGGTCCCGACGTCCAAGCAGGCGAACGCGAAGCTCAAGGCCGCCGCCCCGATCTCGCTGCCCGTCACGAGCGCCCCGCAGACGACGATCTCCGCGCCGCAGGTCAAGGAAAGACTGTTCGCGTTCCCGTCGCGCTCGGCGTCCTACACGGCGGGCGGCAGCCAGCAGTTGCAGTCCGCCGCCCAGCAGATCCAGGACTTCCAGTCCTACTTCTCAGACGTCCTGCACTTGGGCAAGAACCAGTACACGCTCAAACCACTGAAGACCGGCGCGACCGTCGTCGCGGGAACCATTTTGGGGCGGATCGGCCCGAACACCGCCACCCGCGCGTCGCACGTCGAGTTCATGGTCCGCCCCGCCGGCAAGACCGCCCCCTACATCGACCCGAAGCCGATCCTCGACGGGTGGAAACTCCTCGAAGCGACCGCGGTGTACCGGGCGGCGGGCGTGAACCCGTTCCTCGGTCGCAACCCGTCGGTCGGGCAAATCCTCCTCGAGTCAAAGCAGCAGCTGCAAAACCAGGTGCTCACCGACCCGCACGTCCAGGTCTACGCGTGCGGACAACGCGACATCGCCGCCGGCCTCGTCGACCGCCGGATCCTCGCAGTGATCGAATTCCTGAGCGCCTCGGGCCTTGACCCGACCGTCTCCGGTCTCGTCTGCGGCGCGAGCACCAACGCGAGCACCGGCGTCGACCCCGAAGGCAAAACCGGATCGAGCCTCGACATCTCAAAGATCAACGGAATCCCGATCCAAGGCCACCAAGGCCCCGGCTCGGTCACCGACATCACCATCAGACGGCTGCTGACCCTCCAAGGGACCTTCCAACCCAACGAGCTCATCTCCACCATGAGCTACAAGGCCCAAAACAACACACTCGCCCTCCCCGACCACGCTAACCGCCTCCAAATCACCTACACACCCCAATTCGGCAACAACAAAAAACTCGCCCAACAAGTCCAAAACATCCTCAAACCCAACCAATGGGTCCAACTCATCCAGCGCATCGGACAACTCCCCGAACCCATCGTCCCCATCGCCCCCAGCAAATACGCAATCAAAGTCGGGCACTGAGTCGTCGAGCGTAGGTAAGCCTCTATTCCGGTTCATCCAGGTCGAGTACCCGTGGACGCTCGGCCCGCCAGATGGTCGCTACCTGCTTCGGGGCGCCGAAAGCGACGCGGGTGGACGCCCGGAGCACGTCCTCGTACTGGCAACGCTCGGTGCGCCGGAGCGGCGGCGGCTGCTCGCCAAGCATAAACGTAAGGCTGAAGTAGAGCCTGAGCCTACCCCCGTCCCGACAGGGCGCGCGACGATCATCGACGTCGGGACGCCGTTCGCCACCGATGCCGAAGCGAAGTCTTGGCTGGCGGGCGCCGGGGAGCCCGAGCTCGAGGCCGGTATCCAGGTCCTGAACCGCGCGCTGCACGCGTTCAGACTCGTCACCGCCGACCCCTACGTCTCTCCGGCCGGTCGCGAGCACGCATTGGTGGCCCGGATCGGCTTCGGGGCCGGCGAGCAGGTGGCGGACGGCCAGTGGACCGATGCCCGCGAACTGAGCGCCGCGCGAGCGCGCCAGCCCCGAGCCAAGGTGCTCCAGCCCCAAGCGCGCCTCGCGGCCGTCCTCGGCGGCCGCGAACGCGCGCTTGCTTGCGAGGAGCTCGCCCTGCGTGGGCGCCTCGACCTCGATCACGGCCGGGATCGCGAGGCAGCCTTGCAGGTGCTCGTGGCGCTCGATGCGGCCCTCGCCGAGCTTCAGTGGGACCCGACCCGGGAGGCGCTCAGCGCGCGGCTCGACGAGCTGCGCGATCAACGAAGCTGGGATCGCGGCCGCGGCGCAGAGCGCACTCGCGGGCCCGATCTCAGTGGAGGAGCGGGAGGCGGTGGAGTTCACGCTCGGACGGATCGAGGCCGCGCTGCGGGCGCGTGCGGTCGCGAACGCCTAGAGCTGGACCAGGCTGCGAGCGCAGTCGACGATCGAGTCCTCGACGGGTCGCGTGGTCCACCCGAGGGTCGCGCGCGCTTTCTCGCTGGAGAACCACGACCGTTTGCCGAGGTCGCCGACGATCGACCGCAGGCTGCCGTCGAACAGCGCGAGCGCGCGGACCAGCAGATCCGGGGCAACCCTGGTCGGGACCCGCTTCGCTGCCTCCCCGAGGCGGTCTCTGAGGACCGACGCAACCTCCGCCAGCCACATGAACTGATCCGTGGCGATGAAGCGCTCTCCGCCCGCGGCCGGGGCGGTCATGGCCCTGACGTGCAAGTCCGCGACGTCGCGCACATCCACGAACGTGAAGCCGAGCCTCGGTGCGGCAGGCATCCCGTCCAGCAAGCGCTGGATCGCCTGCAGCGAGTACGAGCTGTCCTTGTTCAGGGCCGGTCCGATGATCGCGCCGGGGTTGATCGTCGCGAGCCGCTGCCCGGCATCGGCGTCGCGAGCGCGCTCCCAGGCCGCTTGTTCGGCGAGTGCTTTCGACCGCACGTAGGGCGTTCGCGCGGTGTCATCCCCGTCGACCCAATCGGCCTCCGTGTACGGCTCTTGCTCTGAGCTGAGGCGACCCGACCGAACGGCGGCGATCGAGGAGGTCATGACCACCCGCTCGGCGCCCGCATCGAGCGCCGCACGCAGCACGCGCATGGCCCCGTCGCGAGCCGGGACGATCAGCTCTTGGGGATCCTTCGGCTGGACCGGCGGGAACGGGGACGCGACGTGCAACACGTACCGGCACCCGGCCACCGCCTCGGCCCATCCTGCGTCGTCGTTGAGGTCGGCGGCGCGCACTTCCAAACGCGTGGAGTCGACTCCGGCCGCGTTCGCGGTCTCGCGAACGTCCTGCTCGCGAGCCATGTCCCGCACCGTGGTCCGGACGTCATATCCGCGTTCGAGCAGCGCCGCGATGCACCAGCCTCCGAGGAAACCTGTCCCGCCGGTGACGAGAACGGTTTCAACCGGTTCGGGCATCTGCGCTCTAGAGCCCCAGCGCCGCGCTCACGCCGTCGAGCTCGTCGACCACATCGCCATCGAGCTTCACCGCCGCGCGCGAGTCAAGCGGAGTCGGTCCCTTGGTCACGATCGCGACGCTGCCACCGGCCGCCAGCGTTCGCAGCGGCAGGTCGGCGACCGGATAGACCTCGAGCGATGATCCGATGCACACCATCAGGTCGGCCGTCGCGGCGAGCTGCTCCGCTTTCGCGATCGCGTCGACCGGGAGGTATTCGCCGAACAGAACCACGTCCGGTTTGAGCGGCTCATCGCAGTCACAGCGCGGCACCCCGTCGAAAGCGGCGGCTTGGCGCGCGCGCACGTCCTCGAGCGGGTACTGCGCTCGGCAGCGCAGACACGACGAGTGGGCGATCGTGCCGTGCACTTCGATCAGCTCATTCGAACCCGCGCGCGCGTGCAGGCGATCGATGTTTTGGGTGATCACCGCATCGAGCATCCCCGCGCGCTCGAGCTCGGCGAGCACCTCGTGAGCACGGTTGGGTCGCTTCTCGTCGAGAGTCTGGAAGCGCTGGCCGTAGAAAGACCAGAATCGCTGAGGGTCGCGCATGAACACCTCGATGTGCGCCACCTCCATCGGGTCGACGTTCTCCCACAGTCCCGTTCCGGGCGAGCGGAAGTCCGGGATTCCTGATGGCACAGAGATTCCCGCCCCGGTCAGCGCAACAACCGAGCCGGCCTCGCGGATCATGCCGGCGAGCTCCTCCGCCCGCGTGTCGACCGTCCGCTCCATCAATTCCCCGTGAACCGTGCCGGGCGCTTTCCGACGAAGGCGCCGATGCCTTCGCGGGCATCCTCGGAGCCGAACACGGCCTGGAAGGCTTCCTTCTCGGCCTCGATCCCAGCATCGAGGTCGCCCGCTCCCGAGACCTGCTTGATCCGCTCGATCGCGAGCGGTGCCTGGTCCGAGAGCTTCCGCGCCCATTGAAAGCGCGGTGTCGATCAGCTCGTGATCGGGCACGACCCGCGTGACGAGCCCGAACTCGTATGCCTCCTCGGCGGAGATCGGGTCTCCGAGCAGGTTCATCTCGAGCGCCTTGGCCTCGCCCACGAGACGAGGGAGTCTTTGCGTGCCGCCGAAGCCGGGGATGATCCCGAGATTGATCTCCGGCTGGCCGAACGCCGCCGACTGGGCCGCGATCCGGAAGTCGCACCCCATCGCGAGCTCGCACCCGCCACCGAACGCCCCGGCGTTGACGGCCGCGATCGTGACCGTTCGCGAGCGCTCCATCGCTCGCAGGAGCCCGTGCATCTGGTCGGTCAGCGCGTTGCCAGCATCCGGATCCATCTTCGTGAAAGCCTTGATGTCCGCCCCCGCGCAGAACAGCATCGGGTTGGCGGAGGCGAACACGAGCGCCCGCGCGGTGCCGCTCACGGTGTCCCACACCCGCTGGAGCGCTTCGACGACCTCGGGTGAGATCGAGTTCGCCGGCGGTCGGTCGAGCCACGCGATCGCAATCTCATTGCGGGTCTCCAGCTTGACCGGGCCGTCCTCCCATGCCGCATCCGGCTTCGGGTACGGGAAGAAGCCCTGGCCGGACTTCACGCCGAGCCTCCCCTGCGCGACGAGGCGCTTGAGAATCGTCGGCGGCGCGAAGTGCTTGCCCCACTCCTGCGCGGCGTGCTCGAGTTTCGCCAGGACCTCGTCGAGCCCGGTCTGATCCGCCCGAGCGAACGGCGGCGGGATGATCCCGGCCCCGGCCATCATCCCGAGGTCGATCTCCCGGATCGAGGAAATGCCCTCCTCGAGCACTAGGCAACTCTCGACGAGTGCCTTCAGCGTGAAGCGGTCGACGAGCGCCTGTGAGTCCACCGCGGCCTCAGCCTCCGTGCTCATAGAACCCCCTCCCCGTCTTGGCGCCGAGATTCCCCTCACCGACGAGCTTCTTCATCCCCTTGTGGATGTAGAAGCGCTTGCCATAGGAGTCGCGGAGGTGCTTGGCTACGTGCAGGACGGTGTCGAGTCCGAGCAGGTCCGTGAGGAAGAACGGGCCCATCGGCGCGGCCTTCGACTCCGCGACGATCCTGTCGAGCTCTTTGATGTCGATGCCGGTCTCCTCCTGGTAGCGCCACAGCTCCGACACGCTCGAGTTCAGGATCCGATTGACGACGAAACCCGGCGCCTCGAGACATCGGATCGGCGCCTTGCGAATCGCCTGGGCAAAGTTGATCGCCGCCTGAACGGTCTCCAGAGCGGTGTCCTCACCCTCGATCACCTCGATCAGCCGCATCACGGACGCCGGGTAGAAGAAGTGAAACCCGACGACCTTGTCGGGCCGGCTCGTCGCCTCGCCCATCTCGGTGACTGAGAGCGACGAAGTGTTCGAGGCCAGGATCGCGTGCCCAGGCGTGACCTCGTCGAGCTCCGAGAACACCACCTGCTTGATCTTCATCAGCTCGGGCACGGCCTCGACCACGAAGTCGACGTCGCCGAAGCCGCCGTAGTCGGTCGTGCCTGTGATCAGCGCCAGCTTGCGGTCGCGCTCTGACTCCTCGAGCTTTCCGGCATCCACCCGGCCCTGCCACAGCGAGCGGGCCTTCTCGAGCCCCTGATCGACGAACTTCTGCTCAACGTCCTTAAGCACGACTGGGATGTCGGCGTTGGCGATCGTCTGCGCGATCTCGCCGCCCATCGTCCCGGCACCGACCACTGCCGCCTTGAACACGAACATCGGCGCCAACGCTAGCGGTCGCGCGCCCGCCGCGCCGCGAGCTCGATCCCGAATCGGTGCAGCGTCGCGCGGATCGAGTTCCGGAACGCCGGCCGGATGAACAGGAGGTCCACCAGCGCCGTGATGGGCGATCGTTTTTTCAGCTCGTATTCGAGGCTCAGGACCACGGAGACACCCTCGCCCTCAGGAGTGAACGTCACCGTCTGGCGCCCGCGGATCGAATCGTCCTCGACCTCGACGGTCTGCCCCCCAACGGCTCGTAGCTCACGACCCGTTCGATCACCCGCCCCCGGCCGGCCGGCCCCGACTCCCACGTGATCGTCCCGCCGGCCTCGGGCCAGCCTCCATCTACGTGCTCGACGCGCTCGAGCCCGTCGACCCAACCCCGCCAGCGATCCGTCGCGTACCACACGGTCTCGGCCTCGTGCACAGAGGCGGGAAACGTCTCGACGCCGCTCACGACCCTCATCAGCGGTGAGTGCTACTGCACCGCGGTGGCGGTGATCTCGAGTAACAGCTCGGGGAACGCGAGCCTCGCAACACCCAAGAGCGTCGACGCGGGCATCACGCCCGCTTTCTGGAGCCGCTCGGCGAAGATCCCATAGTGCTGAAGGAGGCCGTCGACATCGGTCGTGTACGTCGTGACGCGCACGACGTCGGCGAGGCTCATGCCGGCCGTCGCCAGGACGGTATCCAGGTTGTCGAGCACCAGGCCCAGCTGAGCGGCGATGTCGCCGGCGTGCTGCGGCCTGCCGTCGGCATCGACGGCGGTCTGCCCCGAGCAGTAGAGGACCCGCTGGTGGCCCTCGACCAGCTCTGCCTGGTTGAAGCCGAACTGCTGCGACCAATTCCAAGGGTTGACCGCGGTCCGCTGCATGTCGCCTCCTGTCTACGTGTGCGGCTGTCTCATCGCCCCGTGCCGCGACTCTATGCAATCGGCGTCACCACCGGCAACAACCGATGTTTTGCTCGCTTTGTCAGGCGCTGACCAATACGCTGGGGGAACGCTGTGACAGAGACGCTCCCCGAGAACATCGAGCCGTATCCGAGCATCTCGCCCAAGGCCTACGAGCACCCGGCAGACCGGGCCGCGACCGCGGCACTCAAGGCCATTCCGATGCTCGACACCGTCGTCCGCAAGCTGATCGAGTGGCGCTACGAGAAGGCCCTGCGCCAGTTCTATATGAGCAACTCCGTGCGCGTCGGCGAGCGTCAGCTGCCGGACCTGTGGTCGAACGCGCTGGGCGTCTACAAGATCCTCGACATGCCGCGGAGCTACGACCTGTACGTGACAGAATGCGATCGGCGCGAACGCGGTCGCGGCGGGATCCCAGAACTCGATCATCGTGTTCGGAACGCCGCTGCTCGAGCGACTCGGCCCCGGAGAGCAACGCTCGGTGATCGCCCACGAGACGGCGCACATCCTCTCCGACCACATGGTCTACCGGACCGCGCTCGACATCCTGCTGCGGGCGGGTGGCGACCTGCCGTTCCCGATCGGGATCCCGGTGATGGCGGTCCGGGCGGTCCTGCTCGAGTGGTACCGCGCCGCCGAGCTCAGCTGCGATCGGGCGGAGGCGCTAGTCGTCCGCGACCCGCGGATCGTGTGCCGGTCGCTGATGGTCCTGGCGGGCGGCATGCACGCCGACAAGTTCGACCTCGACCCGTTCCTGTCCCAGGCAAGGGAGTACGAGGACTGGGACGACCCGGGCGACCGCGTCCGCCGCTTCTTCTACGAGATCAACGCCACCCACCCGAACGCCGTCCGCCGCGTCTCCGAGGTGATGAAGTGGGTCCAGAGCGGCGAATACGACCGGATCACCCGCGGCGAGTACATCAAGCGCGGCGAAGAGCCCCCGGTGTCGGAGGAGGCGAGCAAGGCGATGGAGTTCTACGCCGAGCGCTTCCGCAACCTGTTCAAGGACATCGGCGACAACGTCACCGGGAGCTCGGCGACATGATAGGGCGGCCATGGCAGAGCAACCGGGTTCCGGGCCGCGGACAGGACCGATCCTCCGGCAGCTCGCGGGCGGGGGCTCTTCTGAGGAATCGAGCCGGCCGGCGGCCGCGGCGGGGACGAGGTAGGCGGACCGGATCGCCCCCACTAGCCCCCAATGCGGGCCGCCGCCGGCCGGAATCGCTTGCCCCGGATCGGTGGGCTGCCCGACAAATGCGCCAAACGATCGCCCGCACAGCCGCTTTTCAGGAGCGGGGGCTCGTAGGCGGACGCCCCCAGCCGAATCGCCGCAGCTCCCACCCGCTCGCCAGCGAGTCCGCCCGCGTGCCAGATCAGGCGACCGCGGGGGCACGCTGGCTTGTCGGCTTTCAGTCGGAGCGGCCGCTGGAATGCGCGCCCTCAACCCTTGACAAACGACCGCTCACGATATATCGTTACCTATCGTTATCCATCCAAGCAGAAAAGGACAAACAAATGGACAACGCATTCATCGCGGGCGATTGGCCCGCAGGACCAAAGTGGCTATCCGCCCCCGCACAGCAAAATTGGCGGTTCGCCGCCGCTGGCGGCCCGGGGAAGGGCCGCGGCCGGGGAAGAGGCCGTCACCGGCATTTCGACGATCTGGGCGGTCCCCATTTGGCGGTCGGCGGTCCCTTCGGCGGCCCCGGCGGACGCGGCCGTGGACGCGCGCGGCGGCGCCGCGGAGACGTCCGAATGGCGATCCTGATGTTGCTCGCCGAGGAGCCCCGCAACGGGTACCAGCTGATGCAGACCATCGAGGAGCGCAGCGACGGAAGCTGGCGCCCCAGCCCGGGCTCGGTTTACCCGATCCTCTCTCAACTCGAGGACGAGGGGCTCATCGGAGCCACCGAGGAGGACGGAGCCAGGCGCTTCGAACTAACCGACGCCGGACGGGACTACGTCGAGGGCGCGAAGACGGAGACGCCGCCGTGGGAGTCCGCCGAGGAAGAGGAGGACCACCCCTTCAGGCAGCTCCGGCACCTCATCCCCGAGATCGCCCGCGCCTCGGCGCACGTGATGCAATCGGGCAATGAGGCGCAGGCAGCCCAGGCGATAGACACGCTGAAGGAGGCTCGCCGCAAGCTCTACCGGATCCTCGCGGAGGACGAAGAAGCCTGACCGCGTGCTATCCCTAGCACCAATGATCTCCGAGTCTGACGGCGGGGAGACCACCACCGAGGCCGGCGCCGGCAACGGCGCCGGCTCGGCTCTCAATCACCGCAACCAAGCGATAACAGTCCACGGCCTGACCAAGCACTTCGACGAGGTGCAGGCGGTCAAGGGCGTGGACTTCGAGGTCGCGACAGGCGAGGTGTTCGGCTTTCTCGGGCCGAACGGCGCGGGGAAGACGACCACGATCAACATGCTCTGCACGCTCGTCAAGCCGACGCAAGGCTGGGCGACCGTCGCCGGGCACGATGTCGTCAAGGAGCGCGACGACGTCCGCCGCAACATCGGGCTCGTGTTCCAGGACCCGACGCTCGACAACTACCTGAGCGCCGTCGAGAACCTCAAGCTTCATGCAGAGCTGTACGGGCTGCAAAGGGACCTGGTCAAACCGCGGATGCAGCAGGTGCTTGAGATGGTCGGGTTATGGGAGCGCAAGGACTCCCCCGTCGGCACCTTCTCAGGCGGCATGCGAAGAAGGCTCGAGATCGCCCGCGGCATGATGCACTCGCCGCGTGTGCTGTTCCTCGACGAGCCGACGATCGGTCTCGATCCCCAAACGCGGCGATCGATCTGGACGTACATAAAGGAGCTCAAGGAGCGTGAGGAGATCACGATCTTCATGACCACGCATTACATGGACGAGGCCGAGTGGTGCGATCGCATCGCGATCATGGACCACGGAGAAATCGTCGCCCTCGATCCGCCGGGCAAGCTCAAGGCGCAGGTCGGCAAGGACCGGGTGATGATTCACACCGACGACGACGAGGGCGCCATCAGCGCGCTCAGAGACCGATTCGACATCGACGCGCGGATCGTCGAAGGCGCGGTCACGTTCGGCGTGCCGAGCGGCGAGGAGTTCGTCCCGCTCCTGTTCGCGGAGTTCCCCGTTCCGATCAAGAGCGTGAGCGTCTCCCGCCCCACCCTCGACGACGTCTTCATGTCTTACACGGGCACGACCATCAGGGATGCCGAGGAGGACGCCGCCAAGAACCGCAACCGGATGATGATGCAGATGATGCACGGAGGCAAACGTTGAGCGCGACCGCGGTCGAGCAGCCGCGTCAACAGCAACCACAGCCGGTCAGGGTCCACGTCCCGCCCCACAGCCTCGCGTCCGAGCTCCGCGCGATCCGGATCGTCTGGCGCCGCGACCTGATCCGGTTCAGAGCCGACCGGATCCGCATCGCCGCCACGTTGGTGCAGCCGCTGCTGTTCCTGTTCGTGCTCGGCTCGGGTCTCCAACGGCTATCGAGCGCCGGCACCCACGGCGTCGACCTGAAGACGTTCATCTACCCCGGGATCCTCTGCATCTCGGTGATGTTCACCGCGATGTTCTCCGCGGCCTCGATCGTCTGGGACCGCGAATTCGGGTTCCTGCGCGAGATGATGGTCGCACCGGTCCGCCGCAGCTCGATCGTGATCGGCAAGTGCCTGGGCGGCGCGACGGTCGCGTGCTCGCAGGGGGTCATCATGATCCTGCTGGGCCCGGCTGTGCACGTGCACTACAACGTGGTGCTGATCCTCGGGATCTTCGGGCTGCAACTCCTGCTCGCGTTCACGATCACCGCGTTCGGGGTGATGATCGCGATCCGGATCAAGCAGATGCAGGCGTTCTTCGGCGTCATGCAGATAATCGTGATGCCGCTGTTCTTCATCTCGGGCGCGCTATTCCCCGTCAGCGGCTCCCCGGCTGGCTCGCCGTGCTCAACCGGATCGATCCGCTGACGTATGCGGTTGACCCGATGCGCCGGCTTGTGTTCGACCACCTGCACGTCTCGGCAGCGGCCCGCCGCGCACTCGACCCCGGGTGACCTGGTGGGGCTGGCACGTCCCGGCGCTGCTCGAGGCTGGAGTGGTCCTCGCGCTGGGCCTGTTGATGATGGGAATCGCGATCTGGGAGTTCAGCCGGACCGAATAGCCGGCAAGCGGACCACGCTCAAGCGCGTCCACTCAGGAATGGGCTGTTACTCGCGCGCTTCGCGCTGAATAGACTCGGCCGCGTCGTCAACGAGAGGGACTAGAGGATGCGAAGTGACGTTTCGTTTTCATCGGACGGCACCGCGTGTGCCGCGTGGCTGTACCGGCCAGACACAGAGGGCCGCGCACCGCTGGTCGTGATGGCCCACGGTTTCTCGGCCACACGTGAGCTCCGGCTCGACGCTTACGCCGAGCGCCTCGCCGCCGCCGGGCTGGGCGAGCTCCTGTTCGACTACGCCACTTCGGCGCGAGCGCCGGCGAGCCACGCCAGTTCGGGCAGCATCGCCAAACAGCACGCCGACTACCACGCGGCGATCGCGACGGTCGCGGTCTCGACTGGGTCGACCCGGACTCGGGTCGCGGTCTTCGGATCGTCGTTCTCCGGTGGTCACGTGCTGGCGGTCGCCGCGCAGGATCCGGGGCTGGCTGCGGTCGTCTCCCAATGCCCGTACACCGACGGGCTCGCGACGCTGCCTCGCCTTGGCGCGGTCAATGCCGTGAAGCTCACGCCCGCGGGGCTGCGGGACCAGGTCCGCGCGCCGCCGGACGCCCGCCCTACTACGTTCCGGCAGTGGGGCAGCCCGGTTCGTTCGGCGTGATCACGACGCCCGACGCCGAGCCCGGGATGAAGGCTCGCGTACCGCCCGAGACCTCACGGGAGAACCGCGTCTCGGCGCGGATCAGGCTTCACGTCGCCCCGAACCGCCCGGGCCGAGCGGCCGCCGAAGCTGCGTGCCACGGTGCTGTTCGTGCCTCTGTGATAACGACTCGCTCACCCCGGCGCCCACGAGCGACGAAGCACGTCGGCGAACGGCGCCGCGCGCGGAGATCAAGCGCTACCCGGTCGGCCATTTCGAGTAAAGCGACCCACTGGAGCGAAGCGGTTCGCGACCGACGGACTTCCAAGTGCGCACCCCGCCCCAGGGGTCACACGCCCCGCTCGGCAGGCCACCATGAATGAAAAAGGGCCGCGCCCCTGAAGGCGACCGCCCCGAAAATCCGGCTCTAGGCAGTCGGAGCCGCCGTCGCGGGCTCCTCGGCCCGCCGCGGCAGCAGCGTCTCCCGCGCAATCACAAGCCGCTGGATCTGCGCGGTGCCCTCGTACAGCTGGAGGATCTTGGCGTCGCGCATCAGCTTCTCAACCGGGTATTCCTTGATGAAGCCGTAGCCGCCGTAGACCTGCACGGCGTCGGTCGTGACCTCCATCGCGGTGTCGGCCGCGAAGCGCTTCGCGTGGGACGACTCGAGCGTGTTGCGCTTGCCCTGGTCGAGCAGCACCGCCGAGTTCCAGGTCGCGAGGCGACTGAGATGGACCTTCGTCGCCATGTCGGCGATGATGAACTGGATCGCCTGGTGCATCGCGATCGGCACGCCGAACTGGACGCGCTCCTTGGAGTACTCGATCGCGAACTCCATCGCCGCACGGGCGACGCCGGTGCCCATCGCGGCCACGCCCGGGCGGGTGCGGTCGAGGGTCATCATCGCGATCTTGAAGCCCTTGTTCTCCTCGCCGACGAGATGGTTGAGGGGGATCTCGACCTCGGGGAACGTCAGCGTGGCCGTGTTCGAGGCCCGCTGACCCATCTTGTCCTCATGCTTATCGACAATCACGCCCGCGTCACGCGGAACGACGAAGCACGAGATGCCGCGGTGGCCGGCCTCCTTGTCGGTCTTGGCGTAGACCGTGTACCAGTTGGCGTACTCACCGTTCGTGATGAACGTCTTCGAGCCGTTGATGACCCACTTGTCGCCCTTGCGGGTGGCGGTGGTCTTCATCCCCGAGACATCGGAGCCGGCATCCGGCTCGGTCAGGCAGAACGACGCCAGCAGCGGCGCCTCGCTCAAACGCCCGAGGTAGTCCTTCTTCAGCTCGTCTGAGGCGGCAAGGATCACGGGCGCCGTGGCGAGCCCGTTACACGACAGCGAGGTGCCGATCCCCGAACAGCCCCACGCGATCTCCTCTTCGATGATCGCGCCGTCGAAGAAGCCGAGGCCGGGGCCGCCGTACTCCTCCGGGAGATGGTTGTTCATCAGACCCAGCTCCCACGCCTTGTCGAGAATTTCCCCGGGCCAGGTGCCTTCCTTGTCGTACTCCCAGGCCACTGGGCGGATCTCCTTCTCCGCGAAGTCGTGCGCCAATTCCCGCATGCTCTTCTGCTCTTCGGTGAGCGTGAAATCAACCACTTGAAGTCTCCTTCGCCCGCGCCAAGGTGTCCCCGGCGCGGAATAGATTGACTAGTCAGTCAAAGTTCGTATCTCAAGGGTACCGGGGGCCTGCCCAGGGCGCAAGATACACTTACGTAATGCCTTTGCAGGAGGCCTTTGGGCCTGTTCTTTTCATCGTCTGTGGCATTGGCATCGTGGGTGCATTCCTCGCGATCGCGTCGACGGGTAAAACGTGGGAGGACTACGGCCGCAGCCGCCTGCTGATGGAGCGGGATCTGCCGGGCGGACCGGGGATCGGATCCGCCGCGGCGCTGCTCGAGCGCGATACCGAGATCCGCCAGCTGCTCGAGGCGAGCAACACCCGGCGCCAGCGCCGGGGCGAGCCGCCGCTCGACATCGAGCAGGAGCTCACACGGCTGACCGCGCCTCAGATCGACGCCGAGCTGCGAACCGAGATCCGCGAGCTGGTGATCGCTCGCAACCATCGACGGGTTCGGGCCGGCAAGCCGCCGCTCGACGTCGAGTCCGAAGTCCAGCGGGAAATCGACTCGCTCAGCACGCTCTAAAGTTTCCCGGGACCTCTGACTGGGCCGCCCGTTTGGACTAGGCTCCCAGGCGATGGCCGACCCCGTCGCGTCGAGCTCGACGAGCTCCTCATTCGTCCAGGAACCTATTTCAATCCGCAGACCGAGGTACTGGTCATGGTCGACGACTCACCCGAGCTCGACTCCGAGATCTTCAACATGGAGGAGTTCGAGGGAGCCGATTGGGTCCTGATCTCCGACGAGACCCCGGTCGACGAACAGCGCCGCGACGAGCTGCTCGAGACCTTCCAGGTCCGCACCACCCGGAGGCACTCACCGCCACGAGGAGAGACTGGACGAGGAGTTCGACGAGGAACCCGCGGAGCTGGAGGAGTAGCCGGACGGCCGACCCCGGCCGGGCGCGACTACTTATTCAGCAGTGCGCGCACGCTGCATCTTGGTGACGTCGCTGCCGGCGACTGTAGGCATTGCCCGTACTTGCTGACGGTGTTCGACCCGCTCGATCCTGTGGACCCGCTCGAGCCCGACGACGAGGAGCCGGTCGCTGCGCCCCCGACCGCGCTCTGAACCGCCGACAGCAGAGAGCGCAGCTTGGTCTGGAACTGGGTGAACGGCGCGACCGACGTCGGCGCGTTGATCGTCTGGGGTTGGTTCAGGTCGGCGTACTGCATGCTGAGGCTGAGCTGCGCGGAGCTGAGCCCGCCCAGCAGCGACGAGATCTGTCCCGACACCGGCAGCGCCAGGCTGAGCGCTAGCTTGCGCAGCGTCTTGTCGCTGCTGCCGGTCCAGACGTCGACGCGCGGCTGCTGGACCTCGCTTGCAATCCGGCTCCGCGTCGCGGGCGAGATGCTGCTCGGAAGGCTCGAGGCGCCCGAGACGCCAAGCGTCGAGGCCTTGCCGAGGAACGTGTTGAGGTCCGAAAGCAGCGCCTGCACGTTGACCCCGGCCTTGATGTGCGTCGTGCTCGCGCCGCCGACGCTCTCGCTGCCGACCACTTTGGGGTCTACGAGCCACTGCATCGGGTTGATCCCGATCTTCGAGAGCGTGCTCGACCCTGAGCCACCGCTGCCCGAGGAGGATGTCAGCGAGGAGAAGCTCGACTCGAGCTGCTGGAAGGTCGACGCCGGCAGCTGGTAGCTCGTGCCCTGCAGCGTGACGTACCCGGTGGTGCCGGTCGAGAGGATCCCGAGCGACCCGCTGTGACCCAGCGCGTTGATCGAGATGTTGAAGTTCGATTTCGGCAGCTTGCCCTTGCCGAGGCTGGCGAACGGACCGCCGAAGTTGAGCGACACCTGGGCCCTTGATCGTGCTCGACCCGGAGGGTGTAAGGGTCAAGCTGACGTTAAGGTTCCCGCTGTTGACCGTATGGGAGCCGCTGAACGTCTGCCGCAACAGTGACGTCGCCGAGCCGGAGCTGCTGCCGCTACTCCCGCAAGCAGCCACGGCAACCGCCGCGACCAGCGCGGCAAGCACAGCGAACACGCCCCGAAAACGTCGTAGTCCTGACACCGGCAGCGAATCTAGCACCGCAAAGCGGCAAAAGACGCAGGTCGTAGACTCGCCTGCTCATGCGGGCGCGCACGATCCTTTATACGGGCAAGGGGGGCGTCGGCAAGACCTCGGTCGCCGCCTCGACCGCACGGGCGTGTGCGGCCTCCGGCCTGCGAACACTCGTGATCTCGACCGATCCAGCCCACAGCCTGTCCGACTCGCTGCAGGTCGGATATCGGGGCGGAGCCGAGCGAAATCGGGGAATGTCTCTGGGGCCAGCGGTCAACGCCCAGCGCGAGATGGAGCGCCACTGGTCGGCGTCCAGCAGTGGCTCGGTGAGCTACTGATGGAGCGCGGCGTCGACCGGATCTCGGCCGAAGAGCTGACCGTCCCGCCGGGGATGGACGAGCTGTTCTCGCTGCTGCAGCTCCAGGCCCAGCACGAGGCCGGCGAATGGGATGCGATCGTCGTGGACTGCGCGCCGACCGGCGAGACCCTGCGGCTGCTGTCGTTTCCCGACGTCGCGCGCTGGTGGATCGAGAAGGTGTTCCCGCTCGAGCGCCAGCTGATCGCCGCGGCGCGGCCACTCGCGCGGTCGCTGCTCGACATCTCGGTTCCGAGCGAGGCCGTATTCGCCGACATCCGCCGCCTGTCGGAGAACCTGATCGCGATGAACGAGATCCTCCGCGACCGCGAGCGCTGCACGGTCAGGCTCGTGATGAACCCGGACAAGATGGTGATCGGCGAGGCGATGCGGACCTTCACCTACCTCAACCTGTACGGGTACCTGACCGACGCGGTGATCGTCAACCGCATCTTCCCCTCCGAGGTCGGCGAGTACTTCGCGGCCTGGCGAAAGCTCCAGGAGGAGCACCTCGAGCTGGTCTCATCGGCGTTCGCTCCCGTGCCCGTGCTGCGGGCGCCGTTCTTCGACCAGGAGGTGGTCGGGGCCGAGATGCTCGACCGGCTCGGCGCCGCTCTGTTCGGCGAGCTCGATCCCGCGGCGGTCCTGCACACGGCCCTCACTCAGGAGATCCAGGTGCTCGAGTCGGGCGCCCGGCTGCGGCTCGAGCTGCCGTTCGCGCGCAAGAGCGACATTTCCCTGAAGAAGGCCGGGCTCGAGCTGATCGTCGGTGTGGACGGCCAGCGGCGTACGATTTCGCTCCCGCCGGCGCTCGCCGCCCTTCATCCTTCCGGAGCCACGTTCGAAGACGGTGCGTTGGAGGTGAGCTTCGATGCCGAGCAGCGATCCCCCACGACCGGATGATCCAGCCCTCACCAGCGACGCGCTCAGGCGCTTGGAGGAGCGGCTCGACCGCGCATCGCAAGCGGCCGAGCGGCTGATCGCGGAGGCGGCGTCGGAGGCGGGCCGGTCGCGCAAACCGCCACCCGCCGGCTGGCAGGCGCCAAAAGATGGGGATGAACGGCGGCCGGACGGCGATCTCGAGCTGCTCGCCCAGGTGATCCAATCGGTCCGGGACCTGATCCCGCCCGACCTTCAGCGCCGCCTCGCCGAAGCCCTGCGTGAGCTACTGATGGCGCTCAGGGCGCTGATCGACTTCTACCTCGAGCGCCTCGACCGACGGCGCGAGTCCTCCGCCAACGTCGAGGACATTCCGATCTCGTAGCGGGGCCGGGCGGGCCTCCTAGCGGACCTTCGCCACGAACACGGCGAAATAGACGCTCACGAACCCGACCAACAGAATTCCCGTGATGATCAGCAGCCTGGACTTGATGATGTGCCCGAACACGCCGACCAGCAGCCCGACCGCCATCACCGCAGAGAAGACGTCGAGCCCGTCGAGGACAAAGCGAACACGAAGGGCACCACCCCGGAACCCTATATTTGAGGGATGCCGGAGCACCCCGCATCGGTTCAGGACGTCGCCGAGGGCCTCAGGCGGGCCGGATACCTGCCGGGCGAATCGACCGCGCTCGTCTCGTTTCTCGCGACGAAGCTCGGCAAGCCGGTGCTCGTCGAGGGCCCGCCGGCGTCGGCAAGACGGAGCTGGCGAAGGCCCTCGCCCGCTATCTGCAAAGGACGCTGGTCCGCCTTCAGTGCTACGAGGGCCTCGATGAGGCCAAGGCACTCTACGAGTGGAACTACCGCAAGCAGCTGCTGCGGATCCAGGCCGAGGCGGACGGCGCCGGCTGGCAGGAGGTCCAGGACGACATCTTCGGCGAGGAGTTCCTCCTCCCCCGGCCGCTGATGACGGCGATCACGACCGAGAGCCCGGTCGTGCTGCTGATTGACGAGATCGACAAGACCGACCAGGAGTTCGAGGCGATGCTGCTCGAGCTGCTGTCCGACTTCCAGATCTCGATGCCAGAGCTCCGGGCGGATCGAGGCTCAAGACGCAGCCCGGTGGTGCTGCTGACCTCCAACAACACGCGCGAGCTGACCGAGGCGCTGGAAGCGGCGCTGTCTCTATCTCTGGCTCGACTACCCGTCGACCTCGACCACGAGCTCGAGATCGTGCGGCTCCACTCGCCGGAGCTGGATGAGACGAATTGCCAAGCGCCGGCTCGTCGAGATCATCCAGCAGGTGCGCGAGCTTGACCTCAAGAAGCCGCCCAGCATCGCCGAGTCGATCGACTGGGCGCGGGCGCTGCTGCTGCTCGGCGCGGAGCGAGATTCAGGTCAGGCCACCTTCCGTGAGACGATGAGCGTGATTGTCAAGCACCGCACCGACCTCGACACGGTCGCCGAGCGCGTGGGGTGTCCAAGCTCGCCGATGCCAGCACCCACGCCGCGTAAGGGCCAAAACCTGTTCGGCGGGACGCGCGAGCAGCGGCCCGGCGGCGTTCGACGCCAAGTTGCTGGCGTTCGGCGAGGAGCTGCGGGAGGAAGGAGTCGCGATCGGCACCTCGGAGCTGCTAGACGCGTTCGAGGCGCTGGGCCATGTCTCGTGGACGGCGCAGACCGACTTCCGCGAGACGCTCGCCGCAACGCTCGCCAAGTCCCCCGAGGATCGTCGCGTGTTCGAGCTGGTGTTCGATCGGTTCTTCTTCCGCGCCGCCGAGGCGGAGGCGACGCGAAGGGAGGTCACCGAGGCGGTCGCGAGGCGATGGCGACGGCACCCAGATCGACCTCGACACGCTGCGTCAGCAGATCGCGAAGCGCTCCAGGACGGTCGGATGCCGCGATGCGCGATCTCGCCAGGCTGGCGATCGCCGCGTTCAGCGCGCGGCGAGGGCTCGGGCGTACTCGGTGTCGACGTCCAACGGATCCGCCGGCGTGGGGCTGCGCACAGAGCCCCAGCCAGAGCTCGCGGACGACGACCCCCGCGTCACGGTCTCAGGCGAGATCAGTTAAGGCGTTTCGAGCAGCACCTGCGGCGCGAGCTCGAGCGTGACCTGATCGAGCGGACGCCGAGTCTGCCGCCGAAGCGCCCGCTGACAGAGCTCGACCGGCGCTCCCGACGGGGCCGATTCAGGACTCGCCGCGGTCCATAGCGTCGTGGCTCAGCTCAAGCGCCGGCTCGGGCCCAGGGCCACGAGTCAGGGGACGAAAGCGCCATGCCCACGTCGACGTGCGCCGGACGATGCGGCGTCGCTTGAGACCGGGGGCGTGCCGATCACGCTAAGTACCGGCCCCAGCGCCCACGCCGGCCCGAGATCTTCGTGCTGTGCGACGTCTCGACAAGCGTGACGAGCGCTCGACGTTCTTCCTCAGCGTGCTGCACGCGCTCCACGACACATTCCGGAAGCTGCGCTCTTCGTGTTTATCGAGCGGATCTCCGAGGTCACGGAGGTGTTCGAGCGCGAGCGCGATTTCCGCGCCGCCAGCGAGGCCGTCTCGCGCGACGCCGGCGTTGCCGACGTGTCCGGCTACACAGACTACGGGCGGGTATGGGCCGAGTTCCTGGCGCTGATCGAGGACGAGCTTCACCCGCGCGCCACCGTGATCGTGCTCGGCGATGCACGAACCAACGGGCGGCCGCCGCGCGAGGACGTATTCGCCGCGATCACCGCCAGGGCGGGTCGGACCTTCTGGCTGAACCCCGAGCCTCGCCTCTACTGGAACTACGGCGACTCGGTGATCTCCGCCTACGAGAAGTACTGCACGGCGTTCGAGTGCTGGCGAACTGACCAGCTCAAGGAGTTCGTCAAGGCGCTGACCCGGCCGGTGACCGCGGGCTGGAAATAGATCGAGTCCATGAAGCCGCGGTCCTTGACGCCCGAGTGCTCGATCCCGCGCTCGTCGAGCCGTTCGACAGCCTGCGCAAACGTCGCCTGGGAGAGGGCGAACGCTAGGTGGTGGACGCAGCCCGGATCTGTCGGGGTCCGCTCGGGATCCCCGGTGCGCTCCTCGTTGGTGAACACCGTGATCAGCCGACCGTCGCCGGTATCGAAGTACAGGTGGCTCTCGCCGGGGTTGTCGAGGTTGGGCTGCTCGAAGATGAACGGCATCCCGAGCACGCCCTCCCAGAAATCGATCGAGGTCTGACGGTCGGCCCCGGTCAGCGTGATGTGATGGACGCCTTGGCTCTGGAGCTTGCGCACGGCACGCATCACTCTATGCCCCCTCGCCCAGCACGGTGCCCTGCAGGATCCCCTTGATCGTCTGCGCGGCGACCGGACGTAGCTCACGAGGTCGCGACCCTGCTCGGCGGCGCTGACACGAGCTCCCGCAGGCCCCCGACGATGATCAGCGCCATGTCCTCCGTCAGCGGACCCGTCTCGAGCTCCGGCTGCGCCTCGCGCCTCGACTCGACGAGCCCGACCAGGAACTCCGCAAACCTCGCCATCGTCGCCCGCTGTCGCGCTGCCGCCTCCCGCCCCAGCGCGGGCAATTCCCGCGCGAAGCTCTGCCACAGACGTGGACGGGCCACCATCACCTCGAGATATGCGCTCAGCGCGGCGTCGACCTGTTCCTCCCAGGGGCCCTCGGTACGGACTGACCCGGCGATCTGTGAAATCACGTCCCCGTTGGCATCGTCGAACACCGCCAGGAAGCAGGCCTCCCGATCGCTGAAGTGCTCGTAAAGGTCCGACGCGAGGTGCGAGCGATCCGGACGACATCCGCCACGAACGTCTTGCGGTAGCCCTTCTCCTCGATCGACTGCGCCATCGCGGCGATCAGTCGCTCGCGATCGGAGGGTGGGACCTCCTGGGCTCGCTGCGGCTCGGTTCCGGCCGGCGCGGACATCACCAATGCGTGACGGTACCGTTGACAGTCGACGGAGGTAGCGGTACACTCACGTACCGTGGCGACCGTAACCGCCTCCCCGCCTCGCCGGAGACGCCGGGGCGCGTTATCCCGCAGCTCTCCGGCCGGGCCGGTCAGCGCCGATGAGCCGGTGCGACTCCCGCCGGGGCTTCCCGGGCCGCAACTGCTCAACACCGTGCGTTTCGGGCTCCCGCCGCTTCGCTTCAGCCGTAGGCCCGTCGACGCCTCGGCGACGTCTGGCAGATGAAGCTGTCACGCAGGATGAGCCGTTCGTGATCACGAGTCACCCGGACCACGTCGAGTCGCTGTTCAAGGCCAAGCCGGGCGACGCGCCCTCGCTGACCGGTGAGTCGCCGCTGCGGCCGATCCTTGGTCCGAACTCGGTCCTGATCCTCACCGGCGAGCGCCATCTCCGCGAGCGCAAGTTGCTGCTGCCGCCCTTCCACGGGGAGGCGGTCCAGCGCTACGTGGAGACGATCTCCCGAATCGCCGAGCGAGAGATCGACAGCTGGCCGATCGGCAAGCCGTTCGCGCTCGCGCCGCGCATGCAGGCCGTGACGCTGGATGTGATCATGGGCGGCATCTTCGGGATCGAGGGAAGCCCGGCCCGGGGCACACCCGAGTACCGGTTGCGCGAGACGTTCCGCCGGCTGCTAAGGATCTCGACGTTCATGGCCTGGCAGCTCGTCGAGCTTCAGAACATCGGCCGCGCCGAGCCCAAGGGGATCATGCGTCTCGCGCTGGGCCTCGCGGACCGCCAGCTGTATTCCGCGATCCGGGCGCGCGCGCGGCCGGAGACAGCGCAGGCCGCACCGATGTGCTCTCGCTGCTGCTCGAGGCGCACGACGAGGAAGGCCGGCCGCTCAGCGACTCGCACATCCGGGACGAGCTGATGACGCTGGTGCTCGCCGGGCACGAGACGACCGCCAACTCGTTGGCATGGACCGTCGAACGCCTGCTTCGCGCACCCGCCGCCTATCAGCGGCTCCGTGAGGTTGTTCGGTCCGGCAACGGAGACGGAGACGAATATGTCGAGGCCACGGTGCACGAGGGCATGCGAGTCCGGCCCGTGATCCCGATGGTCGTGCGGCTCGTCAAGCGGCCATGGCGGCTCGGCGACTATGTGGTGCCCGCCGGCACGCCCGTCGGGATGAGCATCGTCGCGCTCCATCATCGCGAGGACGTGTATCCGGATCCCGATCAGTTCAGGCCCGAGCGGTTCGTCGAGAGCAAGCCGGGGACGTATACGTGGATCCCGTTCGGGGGCGGGATCCGCCGGTGCCTCGGCGCCTCGCTGGCGATGGCCGAGCAGAAGGTCGTGCTGAAGGAGATCGCGCGGCGCACTGACATGGTCGCCCCGCGCAGCCGCGCGGAGGGCGCGCGCCAGCGCAACGTCACGACGATTCCGTCTCGCGGCGGGGCGGATTTCCGCCCGCCGCGGGACGGAATCGTCGTGACGTTGCGCTGGCGCGCGCCCTCCGCGGGCTACGCGGGGCCGCCGTGTCAGTGCGCCGCGCGATCTCCTTCGCACGACCTTCTGCTCGGCCATCGCCAGCGAGGCGCCGAGGCGCCCGGCAGATCCGGGCCCGAACAGGAATCACGTATACGTCCCCGGCTTGCTCTCGACGAACCGCTCGGGCCTGAACTGATCAGGGATCCGGATACACGTCCTGCGCGATGATGGAGCGCGACGATGCTCATCCCGACGCACATAGTCGCCGAGCCGCCATGGCCGCTTGACGAGCCGCACGACCATCGGGATCACGGGCGGGACTGGCATGCCCCTCGTGCTGGCTGGAACGACATATTCGTCTCCGTCTCCGTTGCCGGACCGAACAACCTCACGGAGCCGCTGATAGGCGGCGGGTGCGCGAAGCAGGCGTTCGACGGTCCATGCCAACGAGTTGGCGGTCGTCTCGTGCCCGGCGAGCACCAGCGTCATCAGCTCGTCCCGGATGTGCGAGTCGCGGAGCAGCCGGCCTTCCTCGTCGTGCGCCTCGAGCAGCAGCGAGAGCGCGTCGAGGCGGCCTGCGTGTCTCGGCCGCGCGCCGCGCGGGGGGCGCGGAATACAGCTGGCGGTCCGCGAGGCCCAGCGCGAGACGCATGATCCCCTTGGGCTCGGCGCGGCCGATGTTCTGAAGCTCGACGAGCTGCCAGGCCATGAACGTCGAGGCCGAGGCACCGGCGGAACGTCTCGCGCAACCGGTACTCGGGTGTGCCCCGGGCCCGGCTTGCCTCGATCCCGAAGATGCCGCCCATCATCACATCCAGCGTCACAGCCTGCGTGCGCAGCGCGAGCGCGAACGGCTTGCCGATCGGCCGGCTGTCGATCTCGCGCTCGGCGATTCGGGAGAGCGTCTCCACGTAGCGCTGGACCGCCTGAAGGGGGGGGGGGGGGGGGGGCAGTTTGCGCTCGCGGAGATGGGGCTCCGCCGGTGAGGATCAGGACCGAGGTTCGGACCAAGGATCACCCGGCGCGCGACTCACCGGTCAGCGAGGGCGCGTCGCCGGGCTTGGCCTTGAACACATCAACGTGGTCCGGGTGGCTCGTGATCACGAACGGGACATCCTGCGTGAACAGCATCACCTGCCAGACGTCGCCGAGGCGGCGACGGCCCCTGACGGCTGAAGCGAAGCGGCTGCAGCCCGAAACGGACGGTGTTGAGCAGTTGCGGACCGGGAAGCCCCGGTGGGAGTGGCGCCGCTCATCAGCACTGACCGGCCCGGCCGGAGAGGGCGGGACAACGCGCTCCCGGCGCCGCTTGGCGATGCGGGGGGAGGAGGCTGGGTCACCACGGTTGCGCGAGTGTAAATTACCTCCGTCGACTGTAGAACGCATCTCAGTCACGCATTGGCATGTCCTCACCAGCAGGAACCGAGCCGCAGCCAACCCAGGAGGTCCCACCCTCCATCGCGACTTCGCCGCGATAGCGGCAATCAATCGAGGAGAAGGGCTACCCGCAAGACACTCGTGGCGGATGTCGTTCGGATCGCTCGCACCTCCGCGCGGGAATTTCTACGAGCACTTCAGCGACCGCCGAACAGCCTCGTCCTGCGCGGTTTCGACGACGCCAACGGGGAGCGCGATTTCACACATCGCCGGGGCAGTTCATCCCGAGGGTCCCTGGGAGGAGCAGGTCGACGCCGCGCTGAGCGCATATCTCGAGGTGATGGTGGCCCGTCCACGTCTGTGGCAGAGCTTCGCGCGCGAATTGCCCGCGCTGGGGCGGGAGGCTGCAGCGCGGCAGCGCGCGACGATGGCTAGGTTTGCGGAGCTCCTGGTCGGGCTCGTGGAGTCGAGTCGCGAGGCGCAGCCGGAGCTCGAGTCGGGCCCGTTAACGGAGGATCTGGCGCTGATCATCGTCGGGGGCCTGCGGGAGCTGATCGTCAGCGCCGCCGAGCAGGGGCGCGACCTGCGCGAGCTACGGCCGGTCGCTGCGCAGACGATCAAGCTGATCCTCCAGGGGACCGTGCTTACGCAACGATCGGCTTCGTCAGCGCCTTGACGAACTCCTCGAGCTGGTCTGTTCGCCAGCACTCGAATGCCGTGCAGTACTTCTCGTAGGCGGAGATCACGGAGTCGCCGTAGTTCCAGTAGAGGCGAGGCTCGGGGTTCAGCCAGAAGGTCCGACCCGCCCTGGCGGTGATCGCGGCGAAAACGTCCTCGCGCGGCGGCCGCCCGTTGGTGCGGGCGTCGCCGAGCACGATCACGGTGGCGCGCGGGTGAAGCTCGTCCTCGATCAGCGCCAGGAACTCGGTCCATACCCGCCCGTAGTCCGTGTAGCCGGAGACGTCGGCAACGCCGGCGTCGCGCGAGACGGCCTCGCTGGCGGCGCGGAAATCGCGCTCGCGCTCGAACACGTCGGTGACCTCGGAGATCCGCTCGATGAACACGAAGGAGCGCAGCTTCCGGAAGGCGTCGTGGAGCGCGTGCAGCACGCTGAGGAAGAAAGTCGATGCGCTCGTGACGCTTGTGGAGACGTCGCACAGCACGAAGATCTCGGGCCGGCGCGGGCGCTGGGGCCGGTACTTCAGCGTGATCGGCACGCCCCCGGTCTCAAGCGACGCTCGCATCGTCCGGCGCACGTCGACGTGGGCGTGGCGCTTTCGGCCTCGCATCTCGTGGCCCTGGGTGGCGAGCCGGCGCTTGAGCTGGGCGACAACGCGATGGACCGCTGCGAGATCCTGAATCGGGCCCGTCGGGAGCGTTCGGTCGAGCTCGCTCAGCGGGCGCTTCGGCGGGAGACTCTGCGTCCGTTCGATCAGGTCACGCTCGAGCTCGCGCCGAAGGTGCTGCTCGAAGCGCCTTAGCTGATCACGCGTGAGACCGTGACGGCGCGGGTCGTCGTCCGCGAGCTCTGGCTGGGGCTCTGTGCGGAGCCCCAACTGCCGGCGGATCCGCTGTACGTCGACACCGAGCACGCCCGAGCCCTCGCCGCGCGAGAACGCGGCGATCGCCAGCCGGGCCAGATCGCGCAGCGCGGCATCCGAACCGTCCCGGAGCGCTTGCGCGATCTGCTGACGCAGCGTGTCGAGGTCGACCTGGGGGCCGTCGCCATCGCCGTCTGCGCCGGCCTCGGTTATCTCGCGTCGCGTCGCCTCCGCCTCGGCGGCGCGGAAGAAGAAGCGATCGAAGACCAGCTCGAACACGCGACGATCGTCGGGGGACTTGGCGAGCGTTGCGGCGAGCGTCTCGCGGAAGTCGGTCTGCGCCGTCCAGGAGACATGGCCCAGGGCCTCGAACGCGTCGAGCAGCTCCGAGGTGCCGATCGCCACTCCCTCCTCACGCAGCTCCTCGCCGAACGCCAGCAACTTGGCGTCGAACGCGCCGGGCCGCTGCTCGCGCGTCCCGCCGAACAGGTTCGCTCTTACGGGGTGGGGGCGGCGTCGGCAAGTTTCACTCCCAACGCGCTCGGCGACGGTGTCCAGGTCCGTGCGGTGCTTGACGATCACGCTCATCGTCTCGCGGAACGTCTGTGCGTCGATCTCGTCGGCGCCGAGCAGCAGGAGCGCACGCGCCCAGTCGATCGACTCGGCGATGCTCGGCGGTTTCTTCAGGTCCAGCTCGCGCACCTGCTGAATGATCTCCACCAAGCGCTCGAGCGATTGTCTGGTCGAGCTCAGGGGAGTGCAATCGGCACGATCTCGAGTTCGTGCTCGAGCGAGGGGTAGTCGAGCCAGAGATACAGACAACGTCGCTTCAGCGCCTCGGTCAGCTCGCGCGTGTTGTTGGAGGTGAGCAGTACGACTGGTTGCGTCCTGGCTTCGATTCGGCCGAGCTCCGGGATCGAGATCTGGAAATCGGACAGCAGCTCGAGCAGCATCGCCTCGAACTCCTGGTCGGTCTTGTCGATCTCGTCGATCAGGAAGCACGACCGGGCTCGTCCGAGGCGATCGCGGTCATCAGCGGGCGAGCAGCAGGAACTCCTCGCCGAAGATGTCGTCCTGGACCTCCTGCCAGCCGGCGCCCTCCGACTCCGCCTGAATGCGCAACAGCTGCTTGCGGTAGTTCCACTCGTAAAGAGCCTTGGCCTCGTCGAGGCCCTCGTAGCACTGAAGACGGACCAGGGTGCGGCCGAGGTATCGGGAGAGCGCCTTGGCCAGCTCCGTCTTGCCGACGCCGGCGGGACCTTCGACCAGCACCGGCTTGTCGAGCTTCGTCGCGAGAAATGAGACGAGGGCGGTCGATTCGCCGGGCAGGTAACCGGCGCGCTTGAGCCCCTCGGCGACGTCCTGAACCGATGGGGGTGGTCCGGCATGGCTCAAATATAGGGTTCCGGGGTGGTGCCCCTCGTGTTTGCGTTGTCGCTCGCGGGGCTCGACGTGCTTCTCTGCGGTGATGGCGCTCGGGCTGTGGTCGGCGTGTTCGGGCACATCATCAAGTCGCGGCTCTGATCGTGACGGGAATCTGTGATCGGGTTCGTGAGCGTGTATTTCGCGGTTTTCGTGGCGGATCCGGTAGGAGGCCCGCCCGGCCCCGATCAGGAGATCGGAATGTCCTCGACGTTGGCGGAGGATTCGCGCCGTGGGTCGATCCGCTCGAGGTGGGAGTGATCGGCGCCTGCGCGCCATCAGTAGCTCCCGCAGAGCCTCGCCAGGCAGCGCTGAAGGTCGGAGGGATCAGATCCCGAACGGACTGGATCAACTGCGAGAGCAACTCGAGATCGCCGTCCGGCCGCCGTTCCTCCCCGTCTCTTGGCGCCTGCCCGCGGCGGGTGGCGGTTTCGCGCGCGCCAGCCTCCGTCGCCGCCTCCGCGATCAGCCGCTCCGCCGCCTCCGATGCCCGGTCGAGCCGCTCCTCGAAGCGCCTGAGCGCGTCGCTGGTGAGGGCTCGGTCATCCGGTCGTGGGGGATCGCTGCTCGGCATCGAAGCTCACCTCCAGCGCACCGTCCTCGAACGTGGCCCCTGAGGGCCGAAGCGCGGCGAGCGCCGGCGGGAGCGAAATCGTACGCCGCTGCCCGTCGACGCCGACGATCAGCTCCAGGCCCGCTTTCTTCAGCGAAATCTCGCTCTTGCGCGCGAACGGCAGTTCGAGCCGGATCCGCGGCACCCGAGTCGAGGACCTGGATCTGTTGAGCTAGCGACGTGTGCAGGATCGCCGCAGGATCGCGTTCCCGAACAGCCACTGGCCAGCCGGTCGAGCATCTCGGCCCCCACCACCTCCTGATCGAAGTAGGGGGCGCACAGGACCGGTACGGGGGCGAACGCGGAGGAGACCAGCTCGAGATGTTCCTCCTGGAGCTTTCGCCAGGCTGCGAAGTAGTCGCCGACTTCGGAGGGGAAGATCCGGTTGACGATCACCGCGTCGGTCAGGTACCCGTACAGATTGAGGTACGTGAAGGTGCGCATCGCCTCGCCGATGACCATCTTGTCCGGGTTCATCACGAGCCGCACGGTGCAGCGCTCGCGGTCGCGGAGGATCTCGTTCATCGCGATCAGGTTTTCCGAGAGCCGGCGGATGTCGGCGAACACGGCCTCGCTCGGAACCGAGATGTCGAGCAGGGAACGGGCGATCGGCCGCGCGGCGGCGATGATCTGACGCTCGAGCGGGAACACCTTCTCGATCCACCAGCGCGCGACGTCGGGAAACGACAGCAGGCGGAGCGTCTCACCTGTGGGGGCGCAGTCCACGACGATCGCCTCCCACTCACCGGCCTCGTGCTGGGCCTGGAGCTGGAGCAGCGAGAACAGCTCGTCCATGCCTGGCGGAACGGTCAGCTCCTCGGCCGAGATCCGGTCGACGCCGCGCTCCATCAGCAGCTCCCCGAGCCACTGCTGAACGCCGGACCAGTGGCGCTCCATCTCGCGCTGCGCGTTGACCGCGTGGCCCCAGAGGCATTCCCCGATTTCCGTCGGCTGCGAGCCCGATATCCGGACTGGAGTGAGTCGGACAGGCTGTGCGCTGGATCGGTCGAGATCAACAGTGTCGGAGACGGAGCCGCACACGCGCGCGCGGTGAAGCGGCTACGAGGTCTTGCCCACGCCGCCCTTGCCCGGTAAAGGATCGTGCGCGGCCGCATGAGCAGGCGAGTCTACGACCTGCGCCTTTGCCGCTTTGCGGTGCTTATTCGCCGCCCGTGACAGGACGACGTCGTTTCCCGCGCCTGCTGGCGCTCCTTGCCTCCCCGGTCGCGGCCTTGGCGTCGCAGCCTGCGGGGGAGCAGCAGCAGCTCCGGCTCGGCGACGTCACTGTTGCGGCAGACCTTCAGCGGCTCGCATACCGTCAACAGCGGGAACCTGGACGTCGCCCTGACCGTCAATCCATCCGGCTCGAGCACGCTCAAGGGCCCGATCTCGCTGAGCTTCGGGGGTCCCTTCGCGAGCCTCGGCACCGGCAAGCTGCCGAAGTCCAACTTCAATATCTCGCTGAGTGGGTTCGGGCACACGGGCTCGCTCGCGATCCTCTCGACCGGCACCAGCGGGTACGTCACAGTTTCGGGCAAGAGCTATCAGCTGCCGGCATCGACTTTCCAACAGCTCGAATCGAGCTTCTCATCGCTGACCGCCTCTTCCGGGGCGGCGGCTCGCGGTCCGGCGCGCTTTCCAAGCTTGGGATCGACCCGCTGCATTGGCTCATTCATCCGACCGTCGCGGGCAGCGACAGCGTCGGAGGCGCGAACGCGACGCACATCAAGGCCGGAATCAATGTCTCCGCGCTGCTCTCCGACCTCAGCACGTTCCTCGGCAAGGCGTCCTCGCTTGGCGTCTCGAGCGCGGCCAACCTCCCGACCAGCATCTCGCCCTCGACGCAGAGCCGAATCGCAAGCGAGGTTCAGCAGCCCAAGGTCGACGTGTGGACGGGAAGCAGCGACAAGACGCTCCGCAGGCTCGCGATCAGCCTCAAGCTCCCTATCACCGGGCAGCTCTCGCAGCTCCTCGGCGGGCTCAGCTCTGCGCAGTTCAGCCTCAGCATGCAGTACGCCAACCTCAACCAGCCGCAGACCATCACCGCGCCGAGCTCCGTCGCGCCGTTCAGCCAGTTCCAGACCAAGCTACGGTCGCTGCTCGCCGCGCTTCAGGGCGCAGTCGGGGTGCCGCGAGTGGGTGGGTTCTTCGGGTGGGTCGAGCTCATCGGGTCGGCTCGAGCTCATCGGGCGGGTCGAACGGCGGGGTGACCCAGTACGGGCAATGCCTACAGTCGGCCGGCAGCGACGTCACCAAAGATGCAGCAGTGCGCAGCGCTGCTGAATAAGTAGTCGCGCCCGGCCAGGTAGGCGGTCCGGCTACTCCTCCAGCTCCGCGGGTCTTCTTCTTCGTCGAACTCCTCGTCCAGGTCTTCCTCGTGGTCGATGAGGGCCTCCGGGTGGTGCGGACCTGGAAGGCGTCGAGCAGCTCGTCCCGGCGCTGTTCGTCGACCGGGGTCTCGTCGGAGATCAGGACCCAGTCGGCGCCCTCGAACTCCTCCATGTTGAAGATCTCGGAGTCGAGCTCAGGGTCGTCGACCACGACCAGTACCTCGGTCTGCGGGTTGAAATAGGTGCCTGGACGGATAAGGAGCTCGTCGAGCTCGACGCGGCGTGGGTCGGGCATCGGTTGGGCAATGTACCCAAACGGGCGGACCCGACCAGAGCCCGGAGAACGTTTAGAGCGTGCTCAGGGAGGCGATTCGCGCTGGACCTCGGGCTCGACGTCGAGCAGCGGCTTCCCGGCCCGAACCCGGCGATGATTGCGAGCGATCACCAGATCGCGGATCTCGGTTCGAAGCTCGGCATCGATCTGAGGCGCGGTCAGGCGCGCCAACTCCTGCTCGAATCGATCGGGGGCTCGCCCGGCGCTCCGGCGAGCGTTGCGGGCCTCCAGCAGCTGGCGGATCTCGGTGTCGCGCTCGAGCAGCGCCGCGGCCGATCCGATCGTGGCGAAGCCGGCAGATCGCGCTCCATCACAAGCCGACTGCGACCGTAGTCCTCCCAGGTCTTGGCGCTCGACGCGAGCGCCAGCAGAGCGAGGGCAACGCCAACGCCGCAAACGACGAACAGCACGGGCCCGAAGGCATCCTGGAAGGGGTTCAGACGAGTATTGCGCGCCGGCGGGGGCGTCCGGGGCGGTGCCGGCGAAGTCGCCGAGCTCGCTCTCGAGGACACGTCCGACCTCGCTCCCGAGGCTCGCCCGGTGTCGCTCGCGAGGATCGTGACTTTCCGCACGAACAGCGTTTGGCGCCGCGGGGCGGGGGTAGATGGAGCAACCATCCCAATGCGCTGTGGTACGCGATACGCTTTACGTAACAACGTTGACTGACTAGTCAATCTATCCGTGTCGGGGAAGCTCTGGCGCGGCCCGAAGGAGACTTCAAGTGGTTGATTTCGCGCTCACAGACGAGCAGAAGAGCATGCGTGAGATGGCGCATGATTTTGCGGAGAAGGAGATCCGGCCGGTGGCCTGGGAGTACGACAAGGAGGGCACCTGGCCAGGGGAGATCCTCGAGAAGGCGTGGGGGCTGGGCTTGATGAACAATCATCTCCCGCCCGAGTACGGCGGCCCAGGACTTGGCTTCCGCACGGCTGCATCATCGAGGAGGAAATGGCGTGGGGCTGTTCGGGCATCGGCACGTCGCTGTCGTGTAACGGACTGGCCACCGCGCCGTAGTCATCCTGGCGGCGTCCGAGGAGCTCGAGAAGGAGTACCTCGGCCGCCTCTCCGAGGCGCCTTTGTCGCGTCCTTCTGCCTGACCGAGCCCATGCAGGCTCGGACGTCTGGGGATGAAGACCACCGCAACCCGCAAGGGCGACAAGTGGGTCATCAACGGCTCCAAGACGTTCATCACCAACGGTGAGTACGCCAACTGGTACACGGTCTACGCCAAGACCAACAAGGAGGCAGGCCACCGCGGCATCTCGTGCTTCGTCGTCCTCCGCGATGCGGGCGTGATTGTCGATAAGCACGAGGACAAGATGGGCAAGCGGGCCTCGAACACCGCCACGCTGACGTTCCCCGAGGTCGAGATCCCCGCCGACCACCTCGTCGGCGAGGAGAACAAGGGCTTCAAGATCGCGATGATGACCCTCGACCGGACGCGCCCGGGTGTGGCGGCGATGGGCACCGGTGTCGCCCGTGCGGCGATGGAGTTCGCGATCGAGTACTCCAAGGAGCGCGTCCAGTTCGGCGTGCCGATCGCGATGCACCAGGCGATCCAGTTCATATCGCCGACATGGCGACGAAGGTCCACCTGTCCCGGCTCGCGACCTGGAACTCGGCTGTGCTGCTCGACCAGGGCAAGCGCAACACGCTCGAGTCCTCGCACGCGAAGCGCTTCGCGGCCGACACCGCGATGAGGTCACGACCGACGCCGTGCAGGTCTACGGCGGCTACGGGTTCATCAGGGAATACCCGGTCGAGAAGCTGATCGCGACTACAAGATCCTCCAGCTGTACGAGGGCACCGCGCAGATCCAGCGGCTTGTGATCGCACGCGAGACACTGCTGCCGCGTCGGGTCGAAGAGCCCGCCACGGCCGGCGCCGCGGCGTAAGCCGAATTAACGGGGCCGCGCCTTCAGGGGCGCGGCCCTTTTTCATGCAGTGGTGGCCTGCTGAGCGGGGCGTGTGACCCCTGGGGCGAGGGTGCGCACTAGGAAGTCCGTCTGGTCGCGAACCGCTTCGCTCCAGGTGGGGTCGACATAAATCTCGAAATGGCCGACCGGGTGCCTCATCTCACCTCCGTGCGCGGCGCCTTCGCCGCGTGCTTCGCGCTCGTGGGCGCCGGGGTGAGCGAGTCGTTATCACAGAGGCAGAACAGCACCGGGCACCGCAGCTTGGCGGCCGCTCGGCCCGGGCGGTACGGGGCGACGTGAAGTGTGATCCGCGCCGAGACGCGGTTCTCCCAGTTCGTCTCGGGCGGTACGAGAGCCTTTCATCCCGGGCTCGGCGTCGGGCGTCGTCATCACGCCGAACGAACCGGGCTGCTCCGACTGCCGGAACGAAGTAGGGCGGGCGCCCTCCGGCGAGCGCGCGGACCTGGTCCTGCAGCCTTCCGCGAGTCGTCTAGCTTCACGTGCATTGACCGCGCCAAGGGCGAGGCAGCGTCGCGAGCCCGTCCGTGTACGGGCATTGGGAGACGACCTGCAACAAGCCCCGGATCCTGCGCGGCGACCGCCAGCACGTGACCACCGGAGAACGACGATCCGAAGACCGCGACCCGATCCGGGTCGACCCAGTCGAGACCGCTACGTACGCGATCGCCGCGTGGTAGTCGGCGTGCTGTTTGGCGATGCTGACCAACTGGCGTGGGCTCGCCCGCGCTCGCGCCGAGTGGTGCAGTCGAACAGGAGCACGCCCAGCCCGGCGGCGGCGAAGCGCTCGGCGTAGGCGTCGAGCCGGTAGCTCATGCGTGGGCCGAGAAGCGTGGGCGATCACGACCAGCGGCGCGCGGCCTCTGTGTCTGGCCGAACACGACGGGCACACGCGGCGCCGTCCGATGAAACCGAAACGTACTTCGATCCTCTAGCCTCGTCGTTGATGACGTGGCCGAGTCTATTCAGCGCGAAGCGCGCCAGAAACAGCTGATTCCTGAGTGGATGCGTTGAGCGTGTCCGTTGCCGGCTACTCGGTCTGCCTGAGCTCCCGTATCGCGATCCCATCATGAAGCAGGCCCAGCGCGAGGACAACTCCAGCCTCGAGCAGCGCCTGCACGTGCGAGCCCGACCAGTACACCCCGGGGTCGAGTGGCGGCGGGCCGCTGCCGAGACGTGCAGGTGGTCGAACACAAGCGGCGGATCGGGTCAACCGCATACGTCAGCGGATCGACCGGTTGAGAACGGTGAGCCAGCCGGGGAGGCCGCTGGCGGGGAATAGCGCGCCCGAGATGAAGAACAGCGGCATCACGATTATCTGCATGACGCCGAAGAACGCCTGCATCTGGTCGATCTGGATCGCGATCATCACCCCGAACGCGGTGATCGTGAACGCGAGCAGGAGTTGCAGCCCGAAGATCCCGAGGATGATGTTGTAGTGCACGTGCACAGCCGGGCCCAGCAGGATCATGATGACCCCCTGCGAGCACGCGACCGTCGCGCCGCCCAGGCACTTGCCGATCACGATCGAGCTGCGGCGGACCGGTGCGACCATCATCTCGCGCAGGAACCCGACTTCGTGCCCAGCAATACGCACCAGTCGAGGCCACATAAACAT
>CAVPKT010000041.1:0-13565 GCA_963705775.1 uncultured Solirubrobacterales bacterium
CGTGTCCTGCTCGACGCGACTCAGCATCGCGCGGGAGAACCCGCAGCTCTGCACGATCTCCTTGCAGATCGCTGCGACCAGCTCGTCCGCGGTCCCGATCCGCCGCAGGTGCCCGAGCGTCGCTTCGACGCCGGCAAGCGCTCGCTGGCGGCGCCTGAGGTCGCGGTCGCGGATGTCGGCGGCGAGATCGGCGCCACGGAGCGCCAGCTCGCACAGCGCCGAGACGCGCGGACCCCGACGCCGGGCGGACCGCAGCTCCTCCAACAGACTCAGCAGCGCCACCGCGGTGAGGACGGCGAGCGCCGCATCGTGGTCAGGATCGTCGAAGATCCGCAGGTGGGCAGATCCGCATCGAGAAGCTCGCGTGCGTCGGCGACGAATTCCGCCAGGCGCCGCGTGGAGCTCGCGCTCGCGCACGAGGCCGGCTGGCGCTGTTTGACGGGTTTCGACGGCTACCGCGCTCATCTTGGCTGCTCTTGCTTGAGGAGCTGCAGATACCGGGCGACCGCCTCGGAGCGGTTGTTGACGTGGAGCTTGCGGAGGATGTGCTTGACGTGAGACTTCACCGTTCCCTCGGAGATGACGAGCTGCTCGCCGATGCGGACGTTGGTGGCGCCACTCGTGATCAGCTCCATGACCTCCAGCTCGCGCCTGGTCAGCAACGCCGCCAGCCGCGACTCCTCGGGGCGGAACAGCGCGGCGGCGCTCGGCGCCTCCGCAGCCGGTGTGCGGGGTGCGCGCCTAGCTTCAGCTCTGCTCTCACGGAGCTCGCGAGCGACGCTCTCCGCCGCGACGAACGCCTCGTGCAGCTGGGTCCCGCTGCGCCCTGAGCCGCTCGACCAGCACCGCGCGCTGGTAGATCAGCCCCCCGAACTGCCGGCGAACGTCCAGAGCGTGTCTCAGTTCTTGGCCGTCACCTGCTCCGGCTGTCCAATCCGGTCGCGGTGGAAGAACCCGATCGCACGGCCATCGCCTGTGATGATCGGCGTCGCCACGTACGCGACAGTCCGACCGCGGGTGACGACCTCCCTAGGCGCTCGCCGGGTCGTTCACGGGATCGGGGACCAGCGCCGGCATCCGGCGACGCACCAGCTCGGTCTCGAACAACATGTGCTCAAGTGCAATCACGGCGTGTTCCACCCATTCGCGGAACGGCTCCTCTTCCGGCGGTCCTCCGGGGACCGCCTCGATCACCACCGGAACCCAGTGCGACCCGCGGACCTGCGAGATCATACGCCCGCTGAAGCCGCACGCGCGGACACCTCCCCGGGGCCGCCTCGATCAACTCCTCCGGGGCTGCGCACTCACGCAGCTCCTCCATGCTCTCCTGGATCCGGGCGAGCACCTCGAGCTGCTCGAGCAGCACGCGCGAGCTTAACTCACCCCGAGCTCTGCCGCCTCGTAGAGAAACTCGAGGCGCCGGACGACCTCCGACGGGCGGTGATTGGCGGGGTCCGCGAGCGCGGAGCGCAACTGTTCGGTAGCGGTTTCGAGGCGCCGCTCGAGGCGCACGAAGTGCGATGGCCGCTCCCCGTGGGGACGGGCGAGCTCTGACCGGATCGTCTCGACGATCGACTCCAGATCCGTAGGCGATCCGTTCGTGCTAGCCGTAGCCAGGCTTGTTGACGCCATCTCTGCTCTCTCCCGAAAACGTAGATTACCCTGGGACCGCTCCTGCCGGGCGATGCAACTCTCCCAGGAGGGTGATGGCGGCCCAGCCGGCGCGGCGTACAGTGCCGCTCGGATGGGCATCAACCGTCACCTGACCGGAGAAGAAGGGAACGGGATCCTGCACGCGGTGATGTCCGCTCCTCCGGCCAACGTCCTCGAGCCGGGACTGCTCGAGGCACTCGACGAGCTGGTCGATGCACTCGAGCGCGGCCCAGCAAACGTGCTGGTGCTGAGCTCGGCGGTCCCCGATTTCTTCGCTGTCGGCCCCGAGTTCGGCCCCGGCGGTGTCGATCAGGTCGCCGCCTACAAGGAGGCCCTGCGCGGGCCGCTGGAGCGCCTGGCGGGCTGCGCGCGCCCGTCGATCGCGGCGATCGACGGTCGTGCGCTCGGAGCGGGGCTGGAGCTGGCGATGGTGCTGCAGGCTGCGCTTCTGCTCCCGGACCGCGCGACTCGGATTCCCCGATTTGCGCTCCTGGGCGGATCCCGGTCGGAGGCGGCACGCAGCGGCTCCCGCGGCTGGTCGGCCACGGTCGCGCGCTGAGCTTTTGTTGACGGGCCGAGAAGTACATGGAGACGAGGCGCTAAGAATCGGCTTGGTCTGACGGCTGCTGTACCGCAACGTGGTGGAGGAGGCCTGCGAGGTCGCGGCGCTTCTTGGCGCGATCGCCGGTGTCGGCCGCGGGCGCGATCGTGACGTGCGTCAACGCGGCGCACGACCTGCCCCACGAGAGCGGGCTGGCCGTCGAGGGAGCGGCGTTGCTGGCAGCGTTCGAGGATCCCGACCCGGCGGGCAGGAGTCCGCTACACGACCGGCCCCGCCGCCGGTCGGCGGCCGCGTAGCGCCCGGGCGCCTCGGCTTATACCGAGCCGCCCTGCTCGTCCATGAAGCTGACGGCCACCTCGCGGGCCTGCTCGTCGTGGCTGAGGATCGCTCGCTTGGCGGCTTCGAGCTCGCCCGACTCGTAGGCGGAGACGAGTCGGACATGTGCTGATGCGCGGTCTCGGCCTGGGCGCGATCGAGCCCCATTTGCTCCATCCGCCGCTGGGTCAGGCTGAGGATCATTGCCGGGGCGTTGACGAGTCGATAGGCATCCAGGAGCGGCCCGCTGTCGGCGAGCGACACGACGCCCTCATGGAAGGCGTTGTAGGCGGGGAGCCAGGCGTCCATGTCGAATTCGTCTGCGGGAGCGGGCCGCGCCGCGTCCCGGAGCCGGCGCAATTCGCCGACGCGGTCCTCCGAGACCTGGCCCACGGTCTGCGCCGCGACGCCTAGCTCAATCATGGCGCGCGCCCGCCACGCCTCCCGGACCGCGTCGACAGTCAACGGCGTGACGACGAATGCGCCGTGCTTGTCGCGAGTCACCAGCCCTTCGCCCACCAATCTGGTGAGTGCGTGATAGACGGGGCTGCGCATCAGATCGAACCGCTTGGCGAGGTCGTCGAGGCTGAGCGGCATTCCGATCTCGATCTCCCGGCTGAGTACGCGGGCCTTGAGCTTGAGGAACGCATTCTCGTCCTGCGCGAGCTCGAGCCGTCCGAACTGGCCCCGGAAGTAGGCGAGCGGGGCCCCGGACCGCGCCGATGCGCGCTCCACCTCGGCGAGGAACACCGAGTGTGTGCCACCAGGTCACCTCCTCCTTGACATTGCACTCGAGGATCGCGAGCGCGTCGGCGAGGAGGGGCTCTCCGTACTGACCGGGCGTCAGGGCGACCCCGGCGAACTTGTCCGCGCCCTTCTTGGCAAAGCGCATCGCCTCCTCGGCTTGGTCCTCGCCGAGGATGTTGACCGCGAAGCGGCGCGCGGCGGAGACGGCCTGACACGTCGATGATGTCTTGTTCAGGCACACCAGGACCATCGGCGGGTCAAGCGACAGCGAGCTTACGGCGCTGGCGGTGGCTCCCTTCGGCTCGTCGTCGTGGGTCGCGGTGATCACGGTGACCCCGCTCGCGAACCGCCCGATGATGTCGCGGAACTCCTCGGGTGTCATCCGGCGAAGCTCGTCCGGCTCCGTTTGCGTGACTTCGGTGGTGCTCATTCCCGTCTCCTCCCATTTGTTGCTACGGCAGCGCGGATCAGCTCGAGCGCATCAGGGTTCTCGGCGCCGGACAGATCGCCCGGATCGGCGCCGATCGCCGCGGCGCGAATCGCGCGGCGCAGGATCTTCTGCGAGCGCGTCTTGGGCAGGACGTCGACCCGCATCACGCGCGAAGGCGTGAAAGGCTTGCCCAGCTCGCGTCCGACGGCGGCGGCGAGCTCGTCCGAGACGTCCGGCCGGCCGCCTGAGGCGGGCGTCCAGAAGCACCAGATCGCCTCTCCCTTGAGCTCGTCCGGCACACCGACCGCGGCCGCTTCGCCGACCGCCTCGTGCGCCACGAGCACGCCCTCCACCTCGGCCGGGCCGACGCGCTTGCCGGCGACGTTGATCGCCTCGTCCGAGCGCCCGAACAGGAACCACTGACCCTCGTCGTCGACCTTGGCCCAGTCTCCGTGCCTCCAGACGCCCTCGTAGGTGGACCAATACGCCTCGTGGTATCGCTCCCGGTCACCCCACACCCCCCGCGTCATCGCGGGCCACGGCTGGCGGCATACGAGCTCACCGAGCTCGCCGCGCACTGGGTTCCCCGCGGCGTCGAACACGTCGACGTCCATGCCGAGCGACGGGCCGCCGAGCGAGCAGGGCTTGATCGGCTCGACCACGTACGGCGCAAGGAACGACCCGCCCACCTCGGTGCCGCCCAAGAAGTTGATGATCGGCACTCGGCCGCCCCCGACCACCCGGCTGAGCCACATGTACGAGGCCTCGTCCCAGGGTTCGCCGGTCGAGCCGAACACGCGCACGTGACCAGGCATCTCGCTGCGCGCGGGGAACTCGTCTCCGTGCGGCTTCAGCGCGCGAATGAGCGTCGGCGAGACGCCCAGCATCGTCACCCGGTGGCGTTCGGCGAGCTGCCAGATCCGGCCTGGGTCAGGCGTGTCGGGCGCACCCTCGTAGAGCAGCAGCGTCGCCCCGAGCGCGTGTGTGCCGAAGGTCGACAGGGGCCCCATCACCCAGCCCATGTCCGTGAGCCAGAAGAACACGTCGCCTTTGCGGATGTCGAACTCGTACGCGACCTCGGAGGCGACCTTGACTAGGAACCCCGCGTGCGTGTGGACAGCTCCCTTCGGCCTGCCGGTCGTACCCGAGGTGTATCCGAGCAGGAGCACGTCCTCGGCGCTCGTCGGCTCGGCGGGCACCGGCTCGTGAACGGGAAGCGCGAAATCGCTCCACGCGATGTCGGATCCGCTTGTCTGCAAGGGCTCGTCTCCTCGCTCGGCGACGACCACCGTCTCCACGCTCGGGCACGCGACGAGTGCCTCGTCGAGGGCGGCCTTCAGCGGCGTGCGGCGCCCGCGCCGCCACGACCATTCGGCCGTGAACACGAGCTTCGCCTGTGCGTCGTTGAGGCGCGAGGCGATCGCTGCGGCCGCGAATCCCGAGAACAGCGGCACGTACAGGGCCCCGACCTTCGCGATCGCGTACGCGGCGATCACCGCCTCGGGGCACATCGGCAGCAGCATCCCGACCGCGTCGCCCTTTTCGACCCCGTGGCGCCTGAGTGCGGCGGCGACCCGGTCGACCGCGGCGGCGAGCTCGGCGTAGGTAAGGGTCTCCCCCACGCCTGACTCATCCTCGTAGATGACCGCAGGAAGCTCTGCGACGGCGGGGTCATTCCGCCAGCGGTCGACGCACGCCGTCGCGACGTTCAGCCGGCCCCCGACGAACCACGTCGTCCACTCGATCCCGCGCGACGAATCGCGCACCTGCGTGTAGGGCTGATCGAACGGGATGCCGAGGTCCTTGACGACGAGGTCCCAGTACCAGTCGATGTTCTCCACCGAGCGGCGGCGGAGCTCGTCGATCGACTCAGCGCCGGCCGTCCGCATGAGACGGGTGACGTTGGCTTCGGCGATCCGCTCCGGCGTCGGCTCCCATGCAAATCCGCTCACCGGGGGGATTCTCATCGTCGGTGCGCGGGCACACTACGCACCGGGGGGTGATCGCCATATGCCGTAAGGGGGGTCGGCCTCGATCGCGGCACCCCTTCAGGGGGGTCGGTCCCCCTAATGACGGACGACGATCATCCCCCGGTGCGTGGCGACGCTGCGGCGCTCCTCGCAGAATTGCATCGGCCTAGTACGACCACCAATTCAACAGGAGAGGCACGAATGAACTACGCCTTCGCCGTCAAGTGGCTGAAGGCCTTCCGGACCAGCTCCGAGGAGGTCTGCAAGCTGTACGCGGACGACTTTCTGTTCGAGGATCTGATGCTCGATCAGAGCATCACTGACAAGGATGATCTGCACCGGGTGTTCGCGCCGTACGCGAACAAGGATCCGGAGAACGGGATCGGGATCCACAACTTCCGGATTCGGTCCTACACCGGCGATGAGCGCAGCGGCCTGATCCGCTGGGAGTGGTCGCCGCAGTCGGCGGCCATCTTCCTCGGCCTCGATGTCAAGGACAAGCCGTTCTGGACCCAGGGCCACACCTTCCATGTCTACAACGAGGAGGGCAAGATCGTCCGCGAGTCCTCCTGGTGGGACGCCGCACAGGTCGTGCGCTCGGTCAGCGAATGGAAACCGACCAAGGACGTGACCCCGACCCGCTCCACCGTGAGCGTCTGAGGAGGCAGCAGAGATGAACCTCGATTACGCTAAGCGCTGGGCGGACGCGCTGAGCACAGACACGTCCGCGCTCGCAGACCTGTACGCCGACGACGGCGACTTCTGCGTCGAGCGGCACATGATGGACGACCACATGGAGGACACAATCTCAGACAGAGCGACGCTGGTCGAACGCCTCGGCGGTCTCGCGAACAGCGACCGTGACAACGGGATCGGGATCCACACGTTCACCGCGACCGAGTACATCGGCGACGAGCGATACGGACTCATCCACTGGGACTACACCTCCGAGGGTGCAAGCTATTACCGCGGGCTTCCCGCGGACGGAAGCGTCTGCAGACGAAGGGTTCCACCTTCCTGCAGTTCTCCGGCGATGGCAAGATCGTGCTCGAGTCGACGTGCTTCAACGACAACCCGATCTTCCAGGAGCTCGGGATTCCGGTGGCAACGCCGCATTACTGGGACGCCGACTTCGATCCGGCCGCCCTGGCGGCCGGCTAAAGCGGCTTGACGGACGGGACCCGGGCGCCAGCGACGATGCTGGACACGCGTTTCATCGCCCGGACAGAGCGCCAGCCGTCGATGCCCACGATCGTACTGGCGGACGTCGAGTCGGACGTCGAGCGTTCATTGGTGAGGGACTGGGTCCACGCCGAGCACCCGAGCGCGGATCTCGTCGAGCGCGATGCACCGCGCTTGGCAGATTGTCTGCGCTCGGTGAAGCGCTCGTCGTCCCGGTATGCGTGACCTGGCTGCCCGCCGACCGCGAGGGCGACGACCAGAGCCGCCTCTCGGACCTGATTCTGCTGCGCGATCCGCGCCGGCCCTGGGCGTGGATCCAGCGCCGGATCGCCGAGCGGGAGCCCGATCGTGTGCGGGTCACGGCCGGCGAGCCGGCGTCGACGGTAGATCTGCGCCACCGTTGCCAGACGGAGACGGGGAGCACCGACGATCTGGCGTCTTCGTGCGCCGCCAGGCGGCGGTCGCGTGCGACCGGGCGGAGCGTCAGATCATCGGCGATCGCTACAAGGTCCCGCGGCTGGTGTCCGAGCAGATCCTCGCCTCGGCGCGGTTTCGCAGCAGGCTGGAGGAGCTGGCTGCCCGCCTCGATCGCTCCTTCGAGCAGATTCTCGAAGAGGCGCGTGCCTGCCTGGACGAGGTGGCGACGGTCCAGAGCCGACTGGGGATCGATGCGTTCCGGACGGTCTTGCGTCCGATGCACGCCAAGGCCTGGGACGTTCGTGCCGACGCGGAGGGCATTCGGCAACTGAAAGCGCTCAACAAGCGGCACGCGCTCGTGTTCCTACCGACGCACCGTTCCTATGTCGACCCGCTCGTGCTCGCAGAGGTGTTGCGCGAGCACGACATGCCGCGCAACCACCTCATCGGTGGAGACAACATGGCGTTCTGGCCGATCGGCCCAATCGGCAAGCGGGCCGGTGTGGTGTTCATCCGCCGCAGCTTCGGCGATGACACGGTCTACAAGCTCTGCGTACGTGAGTTCCTGGGTCATCTCGTGGCCAAGCGCTTCAACCTCGAGTGGTACATCGAGGGCGGCCGCAGCCGGACCGGCAAGCTTCGGCCGCCGCGGTTGGGGCTGCTGCACTACATCAGCGCGGCGGTAGAGGATGGCCGCGCGGAGGACGTTCTGCTGATCCCGACGTCGATCCAGTACGACCGGTTGCCGGAGGTCTCCTCGATGACCGCCGAACAGACAGGAGGCGCCAAGCGCGGCGAGGGCCTGCTGTGGATGAGGGACTACATCAGGGCGCAGTCAGTCAACGTCGGGGGTGCGCGGATTGACTTCGGCGAGCCACTGTCGCTGCGCGAGTCGCTGGAGGAGACCGGAGCGAGCGCGATCTCGCTGGACAAGATCGCGTTCCGGATCTGCGACGGGATCAACCGCGTCACGCCGGTGAACTCGACGTCGCTCGTGACGCTGGCGTTGCTGGGGTGCCGCGACCGCGCGCTGACGTTCGACGAGGTCGCCCGGCTGACGGCTCCCCTCTTGGACTACGTCGAACGGCGGGGGATACCCGGTCCGGTCGCCGAGCTGCGCGAGCCGGCCGGCCTGCGGCGAGGACTCGACAGCCTCGTCGATGCTGGGGTGGCGAGCTGCTTCCGGGGAGGCAGCGAGCCGGTCTGGTCGATCGCCTCGGGCGGCCATCACATCGCGGCCTTCTATCGCAACGGCGCGCTGCACCACCTGGTCAACCGGGCGATCGTCGAGCTGGCGTTGCTGCACACGGCGTCGTTCGTCGGCGACCCGGACGCGGACCTGATCGAGCTCGCGTGGGAGGACACGCTCGCCACGCGCGACCTGCTGAAGTTCGAGTTCTTCTTCGCCGAGAAGGAGGAGTTCCGGGAGCAGATGCGCTTGGAGATGGACCTGATCGACCCCGAGTGGCCGCAGCGGATCCGGGCTACGGGCACCGCCGCCGAGCTACTCCTGCAGCCGTCAGAGCCGCGGCCGCTGCTCGTGGCGCACCGAGCGCTGCGATCGTTCCTCGACGCTCAGTGGATCATGGCGTCGCACCTCGCATCACTCGAACCCGGGACCGAGATCGATCGCCCGAAGATCATCAAGGCCCTGCTCGGGATCGGGCGCCAGCACGTCCTCCAGGGCCGGGTTTACGGCGAGGAATCCGTCTCGAGCGAGCTGTTCGCCGCGGCGCTGAGAGCCGCCGCCAACCGCGAGCTGCTGGACCCGGCGCGCGCCGACGTCCGCGAGGCGCGGACCGCCTGGCAGCAGCAGATCGAAGAGGTGATCGAACGCCTGCGCGCGATCGACGAGCTCGAGCGAGAGGTGCGTGAGGGGATGCTGACGGGATGACGATCGAGGACGCGATCGCACAGATATACGACGCGGAACCCGGGCCGCAAGTGGTCGCGTGCTTCGACTACGACGGCACGCTGATCAGCGGCTTCAGCGCCGGCGCGTTCTATCGCCACCGGATCCTGCATAGAGAAATCGGACCGATCGAGCTGACCCGGACCGTTCTGGCGACGATCCGGGGGATCCACACCGAGGAGGAGTTCGGGGCGTTCCTCGACATGTCGCTGCGGTCGTGGAACGGAAAGACCGAGGACGAGCTCACCAAGCTGGGGGCCGGCCTGTTCAAGCACGACATCGGCTCGAAGCTCCATACCGAGGTGTGGCAGCTCGTTCAGGCCCATCACGACATGGGCCACACCGTGGTGGTGGCATCGTCGGCCACGCGCTTCCAGGTCGAGCCGATGGCCGAAGAGGTCGGCGCGCGCCACGTACTGTGCACCCCGCTCGAAGTGGTGGACGGACTCATCACCGGGCGCGTCGGCGGTCGTCCGCTCTGGAGCGAGGGCAAGGCGGACGCACTCGTCGCGCTGGCCGACGAGCATGGATACGACCTTTCGGCGTCGTTCGCCTATTCCAATGGCACCGAGGACCTGCCACTGCTGGAAGCGGTCGGCCACTCTGTCTGCGTCGAGCCCGAGGACGGGCTACGGGCGGTAGCCGAGCAGGAGGGGTGGCCCGTGGTCCGCTGCAAGCCCCGCGGCGAGCGCCCCGGCGTCACCGACTTGGCCCGCACGGGCGCCTTCTACGGCGGGTTACTCGGCGGGTTCGTGGTCGGCGGAGCGATCGGGCTGCTGCGGCAAAAGCGCTCGACCATGCTCGATGTCGGCGGCGGGATCGGGGCGGACATCGGCTTGGCGCTCGCCGGGGTCGAGGTCGACGTGGTTCGCGGGCATGAGCACTTGTGGTCCTCGCGGCCGTGCGTGTTCATCTTCAACCACCAGTCCAAGCTAGACCCGATCATCGTGATGAAGCTCTTGCGCGAGCAGTTCACCGGCGTGGCCAAGAAGGAGGCGAAGAACGTCCCCATCTTCGGCCAGGTGTTCCAGCTCGCCGGCGTCGCGTTCGTGGACCGCGGCAACACGGACCAGGCGCGCCTGGCACTCCAACCGGCCGTGCAGAAGATCCGCGAGGAGCGGATGTCGCTGTGCATCGCACCCGAGGGAACGCGCTCGGTCAACGCCACGGCTGGGCCCGGTTCAAGAAGGGCGCCTTCCACATCGCGATGCAGGCCGAGGTTCCGATCGTTCCGATCGTGCTGCGCAACGTCGGCGAGGTGATGTGGCGCGGCGCGCAGATTGTTAGGCCCGGGACCGTCGAGGTGGCCGTGCTGCCACCGATCGACACGACCGCGTTTGCGGTGGAGACCGTTGGACGAACACGTCGACGAAGTACGGAACAAATTCCTGGAGACGCTCGCACACTGGCCCGGCTCGGCGGTGGCGCAGCTGCCGGCGGGGAGCGCGTCGTGACCGTGATGACGGAGCAACCTTACGGATTGCCGCTGGGGTGGGGCCTCGAGCGCGAGATGAGCGCGCTCGACGCGGTCATGTGGCGTGCGGAGGCCGACCCCGCGCTCCGCTCGACGATCGTCGCGCGCGCATGCTCGAACAGTGCCCGACTGGGACCGCTACCTCGCGGCGCACGACTGGGCGACGCGGATGGTGCCGCGGTTCCGCGAGCAGGTCGTCGAGCCGATGTTCGGGCTGGGGACACCCGGTGCGGGTCGTCGGACCCCGACTTCGACCTGTCACCTGCACCTGCGCCGTACTCGGCTGGCCGAGGGGACCGGCTTATTCCTTGTCTGCTCGAGGCCGCCCGGACGACCTGGCCGACGACGCCGTTCGACAAGGCACCGGCCGCCGTGGGAGACGTTGCTCGTTCGCCAGGGCCTGCCGGACAGGAAGGCCGGCCTACCTGCTGAAGCTGCACCACGCCACCACCGACGGGCTGGGAGCGGTGACAACTGCTCTCGGGGCTGCTGCGCAGCCGGACGCGAGAGCGACCCGAACAAGCCGCAGCCACGAGGCGCCGGACCCCGCGGAGCCAGGACCGCGTCGCACTCGCGAGCGCTCGGGCGCCAGATTCCGGCCGCGACGCTCGAGGCGCACGCGTCCGTGACTCGGCCCAATCTGGCGCGGCTCGGCGCCGAGCCGCGCGACCCGACCGCGCGGCCCGGGATGCCGTCGCATTCACTGATCGTCGGCAGCCGGGTGATCGGGACCCCGGCGGCCGCCATCCCCGCTGCTTCGCGACCAGCATGCCGGACTGGCGTTTCCTCGCGCTCGACCTGCCGTTCGCGCCTTCGGGCCGACGTCGAAGGCTCGCGCCGGCTCATCAACGACGCTCCTCGCCGCGCTGCTCGGGCGCGTTCCGGCGCTACCACGCGAGCAACGGACGCGCCGGCCGAAGCTATCCCGATGTCGATCCCGCTCTCGATCCGAAAGGCGGGGGAAAGAGCGGGGGAAACCGGATCGCCGCAGCGCGGTTGGCGGGCCCGGTCGCGGTGGAGGATCCGGTGAGCGGATGAAGGAGATCAGTGGGCTCGTCGAAGAGCGCGGCGCGCGGAGCCCGCGATGGAAGACGCTGGACACGCTCGCGCCCCTGCTGGCGTGGCTGCCGGGCCCGGTGATCGCACAGCTCGCGGGCGGCACGACCAAGAACGTGGATCTGCAGGCCTCGAACGTGCCCGGACTGCGCGAAGACGTCTACCTCGCCGGCGCAAGGATCGAGCGCAGCTATCCGTTCGGGCCGCTGCCAGGCTGCGGCGCGATGATCACGATGGTCAGTCACGGGCCGTACTGCTGCGTCGGCGCAAACATCGACGCCGCAGCGTTCACGGACGTGGAGGGCTTCGGCCGCTGCCTCGAGGCGGGCTTCAACGAGGTCCTCTCGCTGCATCCGGACGCCGCCCCGGCGGTCAGGAGGGTCTAGGCCGCGATGCAGCGCGTCGAAGCGGGCCACCCGTGGTTCTGATCCACGGGATCCAGGCGTCGGGCCTCGTCTGGGCGCCGGTGATCGAGCCGATCGCGGCCGGCGGCCACGAGGTCCCGGTACCTACGCTGGCCGGCCATCGCGGCGGCCCACCCCTCGCACCCGAAGTCGCCGTGTCCCTGGCGGCGCTCGCAGACGACGTCGAGTCGCAGCTCGACCAAGCCGGCATCGAAACCGCCCACCTGGTCGGCAATTCGCTCGGCGGCTGGGTGACCCTCGAGCTGGCGCATCGCGGCCGGGGGCGCTCGGTGGTCGCGCTATCGCCGGCCGGGGGCTGGACGACCTCGCGCGATTTGGCCCGGGTGGTGCGGCTGCTGTCAACCGGCCGGCGCAACCTTATCCGCCACCGCGAGCTGATCGTGCGAATGCTGCGCCGCCCCCGCGCCCGCCGGCTCGCACTGCGGCTGGCTGCCGAGCACGGCGAACTACTGTCCGTGCACGACCTCAACGAGTTCCTGCTCGATATCGCCGGTTGTGAGGCGTTCGATGACTTCATGGTCTGGGTCAGGACCCAGCGGCCGCCGGGACCGGGATCACTTCAGGCGCCGTGTCCGGTCCTGATCGCCTGGGGCGCGCGCGACCGCACGCTCCCGTTCACGCGCTACGGACCGCCGCTGCTCGCGGCGGTGCCTGAGGCCGAGCACATCACGCTTGCCGGCGTCGGCCACATCCCGATGTTCGACGACCCGCAGCTGGTCACGCGCACGGTCCTCGAATTCATCCATCGAATCGACAACCAAGGAGACACCCCTACGATGCCCGAGCCCTCAACGGCCGCCGACCTCAGCGTCGCCGGTACCCACGGTTCCTCCTCCGTTCGCCGCTGGGACGCCCCGACCTCGAATCAATCGTCGCGACTCGCGCACGGCTACGGCGAGCACTCCGGGCGCTACGAGCACGTCCCGCACGCCCTGGGGGCTGCCGGAGCCGCGTACGCGCCCGACCACCACGCCCACGGGCGCACCGCGGGCGACGGGGAGCTGGCGCTGTTCGACGACCTTCACGATCTGGTTGCCGACCTCGATCTGGTGATCGCGGAGGCGCGCGCCGGCCACCCCGCTCTGCCGCTTGCGCTGATCGGCCACTCGATGGGAGGGATCATCGCCACCCGCTACGTGCAGACGATCGGCGCCTGCAAGCTCGACGAGACCGTGCCTCCAGCTCCGGTGATCGGCGGGAACCCGGCCTTCGAGCAACTGCTGGCGATGGACCCGATCCCCGAGGTGCCGATCGACCCGGCCGCCCTCTCCCGCGATCCTGCCGTCGGCGAGGACTACGCCGCCGACCCGCTCGTCTACCACGGGCCGTTCAAGCGGCCGACCCTAGCCGCGACGCTGGCTGCCGTCGAGGACGCAAAGACCGGCTCCGGCTTCGGCCGGCCTCCGGTGCTGTGGATCCACG
>CAVPKT010000042.1:0-47235 GCA_963705775.1 uncultured Solirubrobacterales bacterium
GCCGTTCCCTCCACCCACTCGGCGTACCGACTCGTATCGGAAACCAGCTCCCATCTGCAGGCGGGGCGGCACTCACCGCGGAGGCCGTGACTTCCATCTGCGCCATCTGGTTGCCGGATCCTATTCCAACCGGGGCAGCACAGAAGGGATTGTGCGAGTACGCGTGTCAGCGCTTGTAGGTGCAAGCGCGGCTTTCGCTTTCGTTCTGCAAGCCTCCTCTCGGCGGATCGTCGGCCCGGGAGGTGCCTCTAGAGTTCGCGCGGTGTCAGCTTCCCTTGCGTGGGTGGGTGATGGTGCGCCACGGATGGAAGTCGCGCATGTCGAGCGCCGCGCTCGCGACTTCACAGCTGTCGGTACGCAGCTCGGCGTGGTCTACGAGTTGCGCTACCGGCTCGACGCCGACACGCTGGCCCTTGAAATCGTCGGAAAGCGTTCGCTCGAACTGAAGCTAGGTGACGCCGACTTCTTCGACCTCGGCTGGTCACCCTTATTCAACTCGCTGCCCGTGATTCGCGACGGACTTCTCAAGGCCGGGCCAGCGCGCGAGTACGTCATGAGCTGGGTGGATGTCCCGTCCCTCGAAGTCAGCAGATCGGAGCAGCGGTACGAGCCTCTCGGGAACGGCCACGTCCGTTTCGCGGCCGGCGACTTCACAGCCGACATACAGTTCGACGAAGCCGGATTCGTGCTCGAGTATCCAGGTATCGCGACGCGCGCCTAAGGGCTGACATCCAGCAGCGCTGTCCTCGGTCGGGCCAAACTTTCTTGATGCGGGACATCCGGTGCCTGCCGCGGATGGCCAAGGCCAACTTCCCGACGCCGAAATCTCCATCTGGGAGTCCCGAAGCACGACCGGGTCGAACTCCCAACAACATCGAAGGTGAGTCATAGCTGAGTCAGAACGGTGGCAGGCGGAACACAGTTCCCATGGACAGGCACCCAGCCGTGCGAGACACTTGTTCCCGTGCTTGCACCTGGATGGTCGCGTCAGCGTCTCGCCAGGACTCTGAACGCCGGATTTGCCGAAGGCCTTCTGAGCGAGCGGACGCTCGCGCTCATCGGCTTGATCTGCTGCTTTTCGACGGAGTCATCGACCCGCTCGATTGGTCGGCGATCTGACCCGCCGGTGTGCGCCGCCGGGAACCGGAGAGCGGTGCTTGCGGAGCTCAGGGCGGGGCTGTTCCATCGCAGAAAGGACGAGGACGAGGAGTTCCTTCAGGCTTTTTGCGTGACTGGGACGGCTAACCCAGATGGAGAAGCTTCTAAATGCGGTCGGGCAATTCGAGCTGGCGACATTCGGATCGACGACCTGAGCGTCTCGCGACGGCACGCCCGCCTCGTGTTTTGTGATGGGGCGTGGGTCCTGGGAGGACCTCCAGGTCGGATGGAGCGGCCGCTCGGGGGCGGAACGGGGCAGACGGTGGGTCGCTTGTCGGGCTACGGCCCGGCGACCGGCTGCTCCTCGGCGAGAAATGCTGCGAGTCATTTGAGCGCGGCGCCGGATAGGACCTCCGTACCGCGACCCCTCTACGTCGCGAGCGCCTCGACCCTGCTCGACGGCGGCTTGCCCCACCGCGTCAGGGTGGCGAAATCGAGCAGCCGTTCCAGGTACGCCGTCAGCGGCGAGGCGTCGATGCCCGCCGGAGCCAGTCGGCGCGCGCGCGCGGCAGTTGTCGAACTCCGTCGCGCAGGCGAAGTACGGGAAGTAGATCGGGCTCTCGATGAGCATCGAGCGCTGAATTTCGGTCAGCCCCTCGGCGTACGTGTCGAAATCACAGGGAGCGAGGACCCGGGGCGGCGGGCGCTTGAAGTAGCGGCTCGCGGCCTCGACGAGCTCGCCGACAGTGCTCGCGTGCTCGCCGGCGGTGATGTGGTAGGTGCGGCCGATGCCGGAATCGGACTGGCACAGCGCGTAGATCGCGTCCGCGACGTAGTCGATCGAGACGACGTCGAGCGGAGCGGTCGGACATCGCCGGAACCGCCGGGAAGAGCCCCGCGCGAACGCTCGCAGCGGCCAGTACAGGACGTTGAAGGCGGCGGTCCAGCCGCTGCGCGGTCGCCGACGACGATGCTCGGCCGCAGGATCGTCTGGGCAGGTCCGGCCTCGGCGCGGACCAGCTGCTCGGACTCGAACTTCGACTGCTCGTAGGTGTTACGGAACGCCTGGCCGACGTCGAGGTCGTCCTCGTGGAAGCTGCCCGGTGTGGTTCCCGCGACGTAGGCGGTCGAGACGTGCGCATAGCGCTCGAGGCCTCCGCGCTGCTGGGCGAGCTCGGCGAACTCGAGCATCCGCCGGTGCCCCCGAGATTGATCGCGCGTGCCTCCTCGAGCGGGAGCCGAAGGAGACCGAGGCGGCCAGTGGATGATCGTCGTAGACCCGCGCGGCGAGCCGGTCGCGCGTCTCGGCGTAGGCCGAGCTCGGGCTTGGTCATTCGGCGGCGATCGCCTCGACGCGGTCGCTCGTACAGCTCGGCGCGCGATTGGCGAAGAGCCGCGCAGCATGGCGTCGAGCCGCTCGCGGGCGGCGGTCGTGATCGGCGCGGACCAGAGCGAGGTCACGCTGCGTCGCTGCGCTCGAGGTAGCGCACCGAGCACCTCCATCCCGACGAACCCGGTCGCGCCGGTCAGGAATACGCGGCCGCGTGCTCACCGCGAGGTCCGTCTCCGGCGAACGTGGAAGCGCCCAGGCGACGCGCCGCGCGTCTGCTCGGGCGCGATCAGCTCGTCGATGTGGCCGTCGCCGCCGCGACCTGCGGGCGCAGGTGCATCTCGGCGTAGTCGCTCGGCCAGCTCCTCGCGCGCGCTCTCGGGGTCCTCGGCGGCGGCCAGCTCGCGGCGGTGGATGATGCCGACCGCGGGCTTGGCGCCCATCACGCCGATCTCGGCCTGTGGCCACGCGAACACGTAGTCGGCGCCGAGGTCCTTGGAGTTCATCGTGATGAAGGCGCCGCCGAAGGCCTTGCGCAGGATCACGGTCACCCGCGGAACGGTCGCCTCGGCGAAGGCGTGCACGAGCTCGGCGCCGAAGCGGATCACACCCTCCTTCTCCTGGCTCGGTCCCGGGCATGAAGCCCGGGGTGTCGACCAGCACCAGCATCGGCACGCCGAAGTGGTTGCACTTGGTTGACGAACCGCGCGCCCTTCTCGGAGCTCGCGGCGTCGAGCACGCCGCCCAGGTAGCGCGGCTGGTTGGCGATCACGCCGACCGAGCGGCCCTCGATGCGGGTGAAGGCGGTCACGATGTTGCGCGCCCAGCCGGGCGACCTCGAGCAGCTCGCCGCCGTCGGCGAGCCCGGCGATCACGCGCGGACGTCGTAGACCTGGCGCGGCCTCGGCGGGCACGTGAACGGCGGGTCGCGCGCGCCGGGCGCGCGGCCGGCGTCGGGCGCCGGAGGTCGCGGCGGCTCGGCAGATAGCCGAGCAGGTCGCGCGCGAGAGCGCGGCGTCGGCGTCGCTGGGAGCGACGAAGTGGCAGACGCCGTTGCGCTCGTGTACCGTGTGCCGCCGAGCTGCGCGGCGGTGACGTCCTCGCCGAGCGCGTCCTTCACGACCGCCGGGCCGGTCAGGAACATGCTCGAGTCCTCGGTCATCACGACCCAGTCGGTCAGCGCCGGCGATACGCGCCGCCGCCGGCCGACAGCCCGGTGATGACCGAGATCTGCGGGACCTTGCCCGACAGCGGCACCGTCTGGCGGAAGATGCGGCCGTAGCCGCCGAGGCGCGGACGCCCTCCTGCATCCGGGCGCCGCCGGAGGCGACGAAGCCGACGACCGGGGCGCGGCCGCGGCCGGCGAGCTCCATCACGCGCACGATCGTGTCGGCGTGCGCCTCGCCGAGCGAGCCGCCGACATAGGTGTTGTCCTGCGCGTAGCAGAACACCGGGCGGCCGTCGACATGCCCGCTGCCGCCGACGACGCCGTCGCCGGCGCGGGCCTTGAGGCCCATGTGCCGCGGACGATCGACCTCGGAGCGGATGACGTCGAGCGAGCCGGGTCGCAGAGCGCCTCGAGCCGCTCGAGCGGCGTCAGAGTCTCCAGCTCGGGCTTCGAAAGCACAGCGCTCATCCTGCCACCCCCATTCGATCAACGCGTCGCACCCCAGATGAAGCCGGCGCCAAAGGCGGCGAGCAGCACGCTGTCGCCCGGCGCAGGCGGCCGTCGCTCTGACGCGTGGTCGAGCGCGAGCGGCAGGTCGCGGCGGAGGTGTTTCCAGGTCCGCGATGCAGTCGACGACGCGGTCGCTCGCGAGGCCGAGCCGCTCACCGACGGCCGTCAGGATGCGCGCGTTGGCCTGGTGGTAGACGAACAGGTCGATGTCGTCGATGTCGTGGCGCGGCGAGTAGCCAGCGCGTCCCACGTGGCCTGGGTCATGCTCGCGACCGCGTGCTTGAAGGTCTCGTGGCCCTGCATGCGGATCAGGGCCGGGTCGCGCTCGACCGACGATCAGCTCGCGCCCGGCGCCGCCGTCCGCGCCGAGCGCGACGGGCCCGATCCGGCCCGCCGCGTCGCGCCGGCCGAGCGCGCGTCAACAGCGGCGCCCGCGCCGTCGGCGAACAGCGGTGCGGTCTGGCGGCGTGCGGGATCGGTGATCCGCGACATCGTGTCCGCGCCAATCAGCAGGACATGGTCGGCGCGACCGGACTCGATCTGGCGGCCCCAATCGCGAGTCCGGACAGAAAGCCCGTGCACGCCGCGCCGACGTCGAACGCGCGGCCGCATTGCACGCCCCCAGCGCGTGGGCCACAAGCGGCGCGGCGTTCGGGAGGACCTCATCGGCGGTAGTGGTCGCGACCAGCACGAAATCGAGTTCCTCGGCGTCGATCTCGGCGAGCTCGGAGCGCCCGGCGGCCGGCGTCCGCGGCCAGCTCGGACAGGCGCTGGCCGTGGCCTACGACAGGCCGGGAACGAATGCCCGTGCGCTTGGTGATCGACTCGTCGCTCGACCCCGATCCGTGCAGCGATCGGGCGTTTTCGATCACGGCGTCAGGGCACGCTCGTGCCGACGGAGGCGATGGTGGCGGCCGTGCGGGCCTCTGTGGGCGGGACCGCCCGCAGTGGAGCAGTCGTGACGATGGACATGACCTCAACGGTGGCCGGTGGCGGTGAGGCGCGCCAGCAAGCCTGCCGGTCGGGGGGATCCACCCCCATGGCGAGCGCCACAGGGTCAGTCGATCGAGTCCGAGCTGCTCGGCGCGTTCGCCGCTTGGATCCGGCCCCGGACCTCGAGCTTGCGGTAAGAGCGCTCGCGTACTCCTTGACGGTGTGCGGCGAGAGGTGCAGCCGGTCCGCGATCTCGCGGTTCGTCGCGCCGGAGGCCAGCAGCCCGAGCACCTGCCGTTCCCGGTCGGACAGCTCGGGGTGAGGTCCGACGACCGGGTCGTCCTGTTCGAACACCGACAGGCCCATCGCGACCATCCGCACGGCCCGCACGAGGTCTGCCCCCCGGCGGTCCTTGGTGACAAACCCGCTCGCGCCACAGCTCGCGGCGGCCCTCGAGGAGATAGATCCCGCTCCGGAGATCAGCAGCACCTTGAGCCCCGGACGGACGACGTGCAGACGTTCGCAGATCTCCGCGCCGGACTCCGCGCCCACGAACAGATCGATCAACGCCAGATCGATCTCATTCTCGGAGGCGATCCCGCAGGGCCTCGGCGCCCGAACGCGCCGACCAGGCCTGCTGCACCCACTCGAGGCGCTCGAGCATGATCCGCAAGCCCCAGTGGACGACGTCGTGATCGTCGACGACGAGGACGCGCAGGGACATGTCGGGTGGCGCCTCGGTGGTCATGTCGCGCTCTCTGGGACGGCCAGCCGGACCTGCCACCTACCTGGCTCGCGTTCGCCGAACTCGAGCAGTCCGCCGACCTGCATCGCCTCGAGTCCGGCGATCCGCAGCCCGACGCCGGGCGGCGCCGCGTGACGCTCGCCCGCGACGCCATCGTTCTCCACCTCGAGTACGACGAGGCCGTCTGCACGAGCTACCCGGACCCGAATCGCGCGTGCGTGCGCGTGCTTACGCACGTTGCGCACCGCCTCGGCGAACACAGATTGCATGAGCGGCTCGAGCCCGGCCGGGATCTCAGGCAGCGGACCGTCGAGGTCGAGCGCGAAGTCGGATTGATGTGTGAGCCGCTCAGCTCGGCCGCCAGGGTCGTCCGCGTGGTCCTCGGCGCGGGCCCGAGCGGTCGCTGGATCGCGTCGCGGAGATCGCCGAGCGCGATCTGGATCTCTTCCGCGCACCGCTCGCGCTCTGAGTCCCGAATGGGCCCGGCGGCGAGAGGACCATCGACACGCCGAACAGCCGCTGCACGACCCCCTCATGGAGGTCACGCGCCAAGTCGATCCGCTGCTGGAGCTCGCGCGCCCGCTCGCCGTAGAACGTCGCGATCCGAGCGGTCGACGCCAGCGCCAGGGTCTTGCCGAGCGTCCACAGCCATTCGCGACGGGCATCGTCGAGCGGCGGCGAGCCCTCGATCGGCTCGGCGATGATCACGCCCGGCCAGCGTCCCGCTGCGGAGATCGGCACGTACACCAGCGGATGCTCGCCGACCAACTCGGCGAACTCGGCTGGAATCGCGTGTGGCGACGGGGGCCGCACCTCGATTACCTGATCCTCCATCAGGGCGCGGGCGGCGTCCGGCGCGAGCTCCAGGCTGACTGGTACATCGGCGAACAGGTCGAGGTCGAGCCCGTGGGCTCCAGCGGCGTCCACTCGCCGCGTCACCTCGTCGAACCGGAAGACCACCACCCGTCGCATCTCGCCCACGCGGGCCACCCCTTCCGCGAGGCGCGAGTAAAACCCTTCGCGGTCGAGGTCGACCTGTCCGCCCGCGAGCACGTCGACCAGCAACTCGATCGCCTCGCGCGCCGAGCGCGCATCGCCGCCAACGGTGCTCATACGTCAGGTTCGCCCGACGGGCCGGGCCGTTACGGTGGCGGGGGCAGGATCCCCCCACGTGGGGGGATGGGTTGGTTTCTCACATCAGCTGATGCCCGACCGTTAGGCTGCGTCCCGCGAGCGTGGCATTCGATCTGGTCATCGAGCTTGAGAACGTCCCGGGGGCGTTGGCGGAGGTGGCGGGCGCGATCAGCGACGCTGGGGTCAACATCGCCGCGGCGACGTGCATCGGGCCGGGCGAGCGCGCCGAGGTTCACGTCCTGGTTCCCCACGCCGAGGCAGCCAGGCACCTGCTCGCGATCTCACACCTCGCGATCACGCGCGAGCGCGAGGTGGTCGTGGTCGAGGTCGAGGACCGGCCCGGGGTGCTCGCCGACCTGACGCGGAAGATCGCACGCGCCGGGGTCAATATCGACTTGGTCTACGTGGCGACGCGCAATCGCGTCGTGTTCGGGTCGCCGGATCTCGCGGGTTTGCGCGCTGCGCTTGACGACGCGCGCGTTCGGGTCGCCTGAGGGGCCTGCGCGCTGGGGCGACTCGCGGGTTCGGGTCGCCTGAGGGTTGTCGAGGGGAGGCGACCTGGCGGACGGTGAGGCGCCGAGGCTCACCCACGTGACGCGGCCCTTCCGGCCTGGACGTCCGCTCTGAATAGCCACCTGAAGTATCGGCAGCGTCGCCGTCGGCTTGAGGAAGGTGGGGTGTGCGTCCAGGGGCCCCACCAACCTAGCCCATCAACCCCCGTCTGCGCGCTCGGTCGGCAACCCCGCCGCGCGCCACGCCTGAAAGCCGCCATCGAGATCAGTCGCTCGAGCAAAGCCGAGCCGCTTGAGCGTCGCCGCCACCAAGCTCGACTGGTAGCCCTCGTTGCACATCACGATGACCTGATCGTCGAGGCCCGGCGCCCCCGGGTGGCTGTAGCCGCTCGCGGGGTCCAGGCGCCACTCGAGCACGTTACGCGGGATCACCAGTGCACCGGGGACGACCCCGTCGCTCGCGATCTGGGATTCAGACCGGATGTCGATCAGAGTCGCGCCGTCGCGGATCGCGCCCCGAGCGGCGAGCGGGTCGACCCGGTCGAGTTCGCGGCGCGCGTCCTCGAGGAGCTGTTCGATTGTTGTGCGGGCACGGCCCGATCAAGCTACGCGGAGACGTACCGTGTCCACCAGACCCGGTGGTGACGTCATAGACGTGCCCGGACACCGTCGACGCGCGGGCAGATGCGGATGCGGAGCGGAGGCGCTCGACGTCGCGCGTGACGGTCGCGACCGGGTCGAGTACAGCCTTCGCCACCAGGGTCGTCTCCTCGACGCCGATGCGCTCGGCGTATTCGCCACGGAACGCGTCGTCCGCCAGTGCGCCGGCTCCGCACTGCGTGTGATGGATCACCGCCGACTTCGAACAGCGGCCCGATCCGGCAGTACGTCCCGAGCCATCCGAGCGATGAACGCGACGTCGTTGATCGCCTCCGGTGTAGCCCGCCGACCGACGTTCCGGACAACGATCGCGTCGCTGAGGCCGAGACCCAGGAAGTGCGCGGGGTCCACGCGCGGATCGAGGCAGGTGATCACGAACAGGCGCAGGTTCGGAAACACGACCCCACCCTCGTGGCCGCTGGCGGCGGCGAAGACGCGGTTGCGCTCGAGTGCGGCATCGATGCTCATGGCGTTTGTCTCTGTTGATTCAGACCGGATGTCGATCAGGACCGCGCCGTTGCTGATCGCCTCCCGCGCAGCCAACCGGTCGACCCGCTCGAGCTGCCGGCGCGCGTCCTTGAGGAGCTGGTCGATCGTTGTGCGGGGTAACTCGTCAACGATGACCCGCCCAGTGAACAGCCAGTCGACGAACCGGGAATCGGTCTCGCCCATGATCGGGGTTCCTGGCGCCCGGTTCGGGGGCCCCATGATCGGGATGGTGGTGTTCATCGTTATCCCTTGCTGGTTGGGTTGGTGTCAGTCGGCCGCAGCCGTGGCGGGCCGGGCAACGGAGCGGAGGTCTGACGCGTGGCGTCGCTCACCACCGGATGCGCCGGCAGCAGCGCGAAAGCCATCAGCGCTCCCACCGCAGCGATTCCGGCCGGACCAGGTTGGCGGTGCCGAAGCCGTGGAAGAAGGCCGAGCTCGCGGCGCGCGGCGGACGCTCAGCCGGAATTCCGCCGTGTCCGAGCCTGCCGGCGACCGCCAGGCGGCACCGATCGACTCGATGCGCGGCATGCGTGACGGTCGCCGGGAGTCCGTCGGGAGCGCGCTCGTCAGCCGGCTCGCGTAGAGCGAGGCGAAGACGCTTCCGATCACGGCGACGCCGAGCGTGCCCCCAAGGAGTCGCGTGGCGTCGTTCACCGCTGAGCCGACGCCGGCCTTGGCCTTCGGCACGACGCCCATGATCGCTTCCGTCGCGGGCGCACTCGTCAGCCCCATGCCCGGTACCGAGCACGACCATCTGCGCGGCGATCTCCCCGTAGCCGGTGCTCGTGGTTCGTGGTGGTGACCCACAGGTAGAACGCGGACATCAAACAGCAGACCGGTAGTGACAACTAGCTTCGTGCCAATCCCGGACGGCGAGCTTGGCGCCGACGATCGAGGAGATCGCGACGAACGATGGCGACGGGGAGCAGCCGGACGCCGGTCGACAGCGGCGCCGTAACCCTTCAGGAACTGGAAGTACTGGGTGACCAGGAAAATGAATCCCGACAGCGCGAAGAACGAGATCGCCACTGAGGCGCTCGCCGCGGTGAAGCGCGGATTACGGAACAGGCTCACGTCGAGCATCGGATGGTCTGTCCGGCGCTCCCAACCGACGAACGCCAATACGAGCGCCGCGGTCACCGCGAAGCTGCCGAGCGTTCGCGCGCTCCCCCAGCCTTGGTTGGGGGCCTCGATGATCGTGTAAACGAGCAGACCGATCATCGCCGTCGAGAGCACGAACCCGGCGCGGTCTGCCTGGGGCGCCCGCGGATCCCGCGAGGTCGGGACATAGCGCGCGACCAGGACAGCCGCGACGCCTGCAATCGGCGCCATCGCGAAGAAGATGCTCCGCCAATCCCAGGCCTCCAGCAGCCAGCCCCCGACGATCGGCCCGAGCGCGATCGCCGCGCCAGTGATCGCTCCCCACAGGCCGATCGCCCGCGCGCGCTCAGAGCGCTCGGTGAACACGTTCGTGATCAGCGACAGCGTGGCGGGGAACGTCATCGCGGCGCCAACGCCCATCACGGCCCGGGCCGCGATCAGCTCTCCGGGACTGTTGGTCAGCCCGCCGGCGATGCTCGCCAGACCGAACACGGAGAGCCCGGAGAGCAGCATCCCCTTGCGCCCGAACCGGTCCGAGAGGCTGCCCGCGGCGAGTACCGAGCCGGCGAACAGAAGGTTGAAGGCGTCGACCACCCACTGCAACTGTGAGGTCGACGCGTGCAGCTGGCGCACGAGTGTCGGGAGCCCCACGTTGACGATCGTCGTGTCGAGATTGATTACGAATGCGGCAAGCAGTAGCGAGACGAGAATCAAGGGCTTGCGTTGCATGGCTTCTCCAGGTCGAGCGAGTTGACCTGTGGAGTTCTAAAGCACATAGACAAGAAAATCAAGTAACTCGACGTGATATTCAACACACTGCTAGAATTGCTGCTGTGCGCTCCTACGACGAGTACTGCTCTATTGCCAAGTCGCTCGACGTCGTCGGCGATCGGTGGACACTGCTGATCGTCCGCGAGCTCGCGCTCAAGGGTCCCTCGCGATACACGGACCTGCGGAACGGACTCCCCGGGATCGCCACGAACCTCCTCGCCGACCGCCTGCGCGAGCTCGAGCACGCGGGCGTCATCGCTCGGGAGGATGCGCCCCCCCCAATCGCAACCACGCTGTTCCGGCTCGCCGAGCGCGGCGAACAGCTACGGCCGGTGCTCGATGCGCTGACTCGCTGGGGAGTGCCGCTGATGTTCGACCAGAAGCCGGAGGACGAGGTGCAGAGCCACTGGCTCGCCTCGGCACTCACGCTGATGCTCGGCGACGTCCCCGTCGGTGCGCAACCGGTCACGATCGAGCTCAGGGTCGGCGATCAGCCGATCGTGATCGACGCGCGAGACGGGGGCATCCAGACCCGGCTCGGACCTGCTGAGGCGCCGGACGCGATCGTCACCGGGCCGGCGCGATCCGTCATGGGGCTCGTCCTCGGTTTGGTCGAGCCCGCGGATGCCGAGGCCTCCGGAGTCGCCTATGAAGGCGACCCCGGGGCGCTCGAGCGAATCCGGGAGCTGGCGGTCGCCGCGGCCTAGGCGGCGCGACCGACGGCGTCGGCACCTGCGAACTCGCCGATCAACGCGGCCAGCCGATCGGGCTGATCGATCATCGAGAACGTCCGCGCGCCCTCGATCACCTCGAAGCGCGCATTCGGAAGCGTGGCCGCGAGCCGCTTGCCGTCGTCGAGCGGGAAGAACGCGTCGTCGGCCGACCACGCGATCAGCGCGGGCTTGCCGAACCGCGGCAGCCGGTCGGCCGCCTTCAGCGTGCTCTGCTTGTTCAGCGAGGCGGTGAACCGCCGGAGGTCTTCGCGGACTCGGGGGTCGGCCAGCGCCGGCTTCAGCCATTCGACCACGAGGTCGTCGATGTCGGCGTGCGCGAGCGCGCCGAACGCGCGCTGGCGCCCGAGCTTGGTCTTGAGCGGCTGGGTGGCGATCGTGAACGTCGGCGCGAACTTGGCGGCGGCGATGAACGGCTTGAGGATCGGCGGCGGGAAGTGCTCGAACGCGTCGCAGCTCGTCAGCACGAGGGCACCCAACCGCTCAGGAGTGCCGGTCGCGACGATCTGTGAGACAGCACCGCCCGTGTCGTTGCCGACCAGGACGACGTCCTCGAGCTCCAGGACGTCGAGGAATTCCCCGACCATGGCCGCGATCCCTTCCATCGTCAGGTCGGCGTCGGGACGCATCGGTTCGGTTTGGGCGCCCAGGGGCCACGTCGGCGCGATGCACAAGAAGCCCCTCTGAGCGAGCCTCTCACTCAGCTGACGCCACAGCGACGATCCCATCGCGAAGCCGTGGACGAACACCAATGGGCGACCGTCGGCCGGGCCCGAGCTCTCATAACGTAATTGTTCCGGAGCTAATCGTGGCGGCGGGCATGTCATCCTCCATGTTCGTTTACAGGCAACCTGCACGTAAGATACCAACAGTCTGCACGTAAATGCAACGCCGCACGCAATCAGAGCGATCCGCCGCGACCCAGAATGCACTCAAGTCCGCTGCCCGCCGGCTGTGGGGAGCGGGGCTACGCCGCGGTCTCCACGCCCGAGATCGCCAGGGCCGCCGGGGTTACCCGCGGCGCGATGTATCACCAGTACTCCGACAAGGCGAAGCTGTTCCGCGCGGTGCTCGAGGCCGTGGAGGGCGAAGTGATCGAGCGGCTGGGCGCGGTCGTGGTCGCCGCCGCGCCGAAGACTCCGGCCGAGGCGCTCCGGGTTGCCGCCGACGCCTGGATCGAGATCGCGAGCGAGCCAGAGGTGCGCCAGCTCGTGCTGCTCGACGCGCCGAGCATCCTCGGATGGGCCGGCTTTCGCGAGATCTCCCTCCGCTATGGGCTCGGCATGACCGAGCAGCTCCTGAGCGCCGCGATCGAAGCCGGCGAGCTCACGGACCAGCCAGTCCGCCCCCTGGCGACGATCATGATCGGCGCCCTCGACGAAGCGGCGATGAGCATCGCAAACGCCGACGACCCGGCGCGCGAGAAAGCGGAGGTCCGGACGGTCGTGCAGAACCTGATCGACGGCATGCTCGCGACGCATGCCGATTGAACCTTCCTCACGCGGGTAGTCATTCCATGAGCCCGCACCGACGCGGGCGAGCACCGAGGAAGGAGAGACATGAGGTCCCGGATCGGCACAGTCATCTGGCTCCTGATCGGAGTCCTAATCGCCGCGTCGCACCACTACTTCACGCACGCCGGCACGCTCAAGCCGATCGTCTCGGCGGTGCTCGCGGTCGCGCTGTGGCCGCTGGTGCTGCTCGGCATCAACCTGCACATCAAGTAGTGAAAGGAGCTAGCGATGGGTGATCGCACGCAACGAGTGAAGGGCAAGGCGGAGGAGCTCAAGGGCCGCGCCAAGCGCGAGGCCGGAAGAGCGACCGGCAGGCCGGGAACCGAGGCGAAGGGCGCCGGCAAGGAAGCCAAAGGAGCGGCCCGCAACAAGGTCGGCAAGGCTCGCAGCGCGGTGAAGAAGGCGACTCGTTAGTCGCGGGCGGCTAGGCCGCGCTGGTGTAGCCGCCTCTGCCCCGCCCCCAGCTGGGACCTCACCCCCGACCGGGACGTTGGGATAGCGTCTCGCGGATGGCCGACGAGAGCACGGAAGACGAAAAGGTCGCCGAGAAGGCGGACCATGAGCCGCCGGCTGGCGCGGAGACGACCGCCACGTGGTCCGCGCAGGGCGTGTCGATCAAGTACACCGCGAGGGGGGAGTGGACTGTCCTGCGGAAGAAGGAGAAGCCGTCGGCTGAGATCTTCTCCGTCTCCTACATCGCGCACGGGGATGACGACCGGCCGGTGACGTTCGTGTTCAACGGCGGCCCGGGCGCGTCGTCCGCGTACCTGCACATGGGCGCCGTCGGACCGCAGCGGGTGGCGTTTCCGGCGAACGGAACGCTGCCGACGATGCCGCCCCGGCTCGTCCCGAACGAGGAGTCGTGGCTGTCGTTCACCGACGTCGTGTTTGTCGACCCGGTGGGTACGGGCTTCAGCCGCGTCATCGAGGACGACAGCAAGAACGGCGAGGACAGCAAGAAGAAGAACGAGCGGGACGGTGGCGAGGAAAGGGAGTACTTCGGCTACAAGCGCGATCTCGAATCCCTTGCGGAATTTATGCTTCGCTGGCTTTCCGGCCACGACCGGTGGGGCTCTGCCGTGTTCATCGCCGGCGAGAGCTACGGGGGCTACCGGGTCGGCCGGCTCGTGCGCGTGCTGCAGGAGACGGCGGGTATCGGGCTCGAACGGCGCGATTCTGATCTCCCAGCACTCGAGTCGCCACGCTCTCCCCGACCGACTACGACGTCCTCGGGTGGGTCGACGTCCTCCCGACAATGACCGTCGCCGCCGTGCATCACGGACGCTCACGCGCATTTCCGCCCGGCGCTCCGATCGAGGATGTCCTCGAACAGGCAGAGGCGTTCGCCAGCGGCGATTACGCCGTGCTGCTCACGCGCGGCGCCTCGATGCCTGCAGTCGAGCGCGATCGGATCATCGGGCGCCTCGCCGACCTCGTCGGTCTTCCCGCCGAGATGGTCGCGCGCGCCGAGGGTCGCATCACCATCCAGATGTTCACGCGCGAGCTGCTCCGCGACGAGCGGAAGGTGCTCGGTCTGTACGACGCGACCGTCACGACAGATCGTTCCCGGATCGGAGGCGTTCGCCGGCCCCGACCGACGCTGGCGGGCATCGACCCTCCTACACAACCGCGATCAGCCGGCAACTCGATCCAGATCGGCGTCGAGACCGACCGCGAGTACACGGTGCTGAGCTATGAGGTGAACGAGTCGTGGCGCAACGACGCGCCGCAGGGCTTCTTCACGCCACCCGTCGGCGCGACAGACGACTTCCGCTACGGCATGTCTCTCAACCCGCACATGAAGGCCTTCATCACGCATGGGCGCTACGACCTCGTGACGCCGTACTACTCGAGCGATCGGCTGCGGAACCTCATGCGGCTTGACCCGGATGTGGCTGGCCGCCTCTCCGTCCGCCACTTCAGTGGCGGCCACATGTTCTACGCGTGGGAGGCCAGCAGGCGCGAGTTCGCCGCGGCGATCGCCGCGTTCGTCGCCGACGCAATCGCCCCGCAATGAAGATAATCCGGACCGTGAACAGAATCTTCAATGCACTCGCGGCGGCCGCTGCGTGCGGGACCCTGCTCCTGGTTCTCGTGCCGGCCCCGGCCGACGCCGCAACGCTGGTCGTCACCACGGGTCCGGCGACCAGCATCACGCAGACGTCGGCGACGCTCAACGGCTATCTCAACCCCCCATCGGCGGCCACGTCTTACTACTTCGCCTACGGCACGACGAGTAGGTATGGGCAGCAGACCGCGCTCCAGCCGTCACCGGCCGGGATCAGCCTGACGCAGGTTCACGCGAACATCACAGGCCTGTCCGCCGGCACGACGTACCACTTCGAGTTGGTCGCGGTCATCGGCGTCCCGCCTTACGTGGGCGCGCTCGGCGGCGGTGATCAGACGTTCACGACCGCATCGAGCAGCGGCGGCCACGGCCATGGCTCGGGGAAGGGCACCCTAAAGCTGGTCGGCAGGACGCTCCAGGTCAGCAGGGGGAAGGCGACCGTGGCGCTGTGGTGCTTCAGCTCCAACCCGTGCCGCGGCAAGGTCTCGATCTCCGGATCTCATCGGGGGTGTGTGAACGGCAAGACGTTCGCGCTCAAGGCCGCCGCCGTGAAGCCGCTCAACGCGAAGCTCAGCCGTGCGTGCCGGAGGCTCCTACGCAAATCCTCCAAGCATCGGCTCGCTGGCAACCTGAGGGCGACGCTGTCGACGGGTCAGCCGAACCTCAACAGGAAGGTGACGCTCGTTCCCCGCTCGTTGCTGAACGCGTAAGCGGGAGACTTCAGGCCATCCGCATGATCGTGAGCCGGGCGCTCGGCTTTGTGGTCCCCGCTCCTACACCGGCAAAGAGCTGAACGATCGGGTTGCTGCTGGTGAACTGGAGCTTGATCACGTCGCCGGCGGTCGCGGGAATCAAGCTCGTCGTCGGCATGACGCTCGCGGTAGCGCTCAGCGCGGGTACCTGGAAGGTCTCGGCGGCCTGACTACCGGCGACCTCCGTGCCGTTGTCGGTCACCCGGATCGATATCGCCGGCGCAATTGTCGTGGTGGAACTAGCCGTCGCCTCGACGCTAGCCGATACCAGGTAGGTCCCGGACCTCGGAATGGTGATGGCCGATGTGCCCCCTGCGAACGAGAACCCGTCACTTTCGCTGACGGTTGAGAACGTCACGTCCTGGAAGGCGTTCGCGGTCGTGACGGTCTGTGTTGTTGTGTCGTAGAGGTTCAGCGAGGGACTGCCGGGTGCGTCGCTGGTTTTTAGATACCCGCTTGCTGCGGTGCCGCCGAGCTCGCTTGAATCGGGCGCGACGGCGCCAGGGGCGAACTTGGGCGTCGTGACCGAGCCAGCGGCGATGACGGGGTTCGGGTAGGTGCCGGTCAGATCGCCTCCTGCCGGCCCGGTGCTCGGGCCCGGGGGTCCCTGCGGCCCGGGGGTCCCTTGCGGCCCTGCCGGAAGCTGTCCGGCCGCGAAGTCGCCGGCCAGGAGCGAGTGCGCCTTGATCTTGCTCGAAGTCACGGAGCTGTTGTGCAGTTTGGCGGCGGTGACGGCCCCGTTCTTCAGCTGCTTGGCGCCGACGCTGTTCTTCGGAAGTGTCAGCGCCGCATAGGCGCCGCCCCCCAGGGAAACGAACAATGACAACGAAGCGACCACCATCGCCGACGACGGCCGATGATTCAGGACGCGGTGCATGCGAGCCCTCCCTCGCTTTCGGAGCCCCCCGTGAGGCAATCGCGCGCATTAAACACCGGGGGCTGGGGCTCCGCTCCGTCTCCCAGGAGCGGTACTCTTCAGTACCCATGACTACCGACCGCGACGCCGTCTACGAGGCGCAGCACCAGCGCCTGCTCGAGGGACTCGCCGCCTCGATCCGCAAGAAGGGCCTCGCCCAGACGCAGGTGACGGACATCGTCGCTCACGCCCGGGCGTCACGGCGGACGTTCTACAAGCACTTCCCGGACAAGGAGTCGTGCTTCGTCGAGCTGACCGAGAAGATCTCCCTGGCGATGCTCGACCAGGTCGCTCGGGCGATCGATCGCGAGGCGCCGGCGGCGACGCAGATCGACCAGGCGATCGACACGTACGTCGACATCCTGCTCAACGAACCCAACCTCTCGGCCACGTGGGCGAGCCCCGGCCTAGGCGAGCGGGTCGTGATCGCGCAACGAGTCGGTGTCGAGCGCTATGCCGAGTTGCTCGTGTCCGTGATCGAGGCGGATGCTGAGCGCGATCCGGACCTCGACCCGCTCTCAATCGACCGCGCCTACATGGTCGTCAGCGGCGTCCAGCAGGCGATCATCCGAGCGGTCGACCGTGACCAAGACCTCGCCGAGCTGGCCGGCGAGATCAAGGCGTTCATGAAGGCCGTCGTCGGGGTTCAGCCGGCGGCTGCACGCTGACCGCCGGCCGTCTCGGCCACGGCCGCAAGCTGCTCGGTCGGCCGAGCGAAAAACCGCATGTGGTCGCCGACCGGACCCTCGAGCAGAACCTTGCGGTCGCGCAGGTAATCCATGTTGAGCTCCCACGGCGGGGTCGAGCCCTGCTTGGGGAACTCGTGCATCTTGCGCAGCACGTAGCCGGCCCCGAAGTCGAGCAGCGGCCTGGTGGGGGCGTCGGCGGGCGGGTCCTCGGGGACGCAGTAGACGTAGTCGTGCTCGTCCATCAGCGCCAGCAAGCGACAGAAGTGCTCGCAGATGAGATCGACCTTCAGTGTCCACGACGCGTTGATGTAGCCGACCGCGTACAGGAAGTTCGGCATCCCGGTCAGCATCATGCCCTTGTACGTGATCGTGTCGCTCAGGCGTACCGGCTGGCCGTCGACGCTGTAGGACACCCCGGCGAGCGGCACCAGGTTGAGGCCGGTGGCGGTGATCACGATGTCCGCCTCGAGCTCCTCGCCCGAGCGCAGCTCGATCCCGTGCTCGGTGAAGGTCTCGACCTGGTCGGTCGCGATCGAGACCTGGCCTTTGCCGATCGCACGGAAGAGATCGGCGTCGGGGACCCGCACATCCGCTGATCCCACGGGTTGTACGGCGGATTGAAGTGCGTATCGACGTCGTAGCCCTCGGGAAGCGCCCGGACCGTCCCCGCGCGGATCAGCTTGCGGATCAGGTTCGGGCGGCGCTTGGAGGCGTTCCAGACGAACCGCTGCAGCCCGACGTTCTTGCGCCTTGCCATGCGATGCGCGCGCACGGGCCCGAACCACTTCTTCAGACGCTGCTCGATTGGGTCGACAGCCGGGACCGCGACCACGTACGTCGGCGTGCGCTGGAGCAGGGTCACATGTGCGGCGCGCTCGGACATCGCCGGGACGATCGTCATCGCAGTCGCTCCGCTGCCGATGACCACCACACGCTTACCGTCGTAGTCAAGATCCTCGGGCCAGAACTGGGGATGGATGATCGGCCCGTCGAAGCGCTCGATTCCGGGGAGCTCCGGAATGTAGCCCTGGTCGTAGCGGTAATAGCCGCCGGCGCAGAAGAGCCAGTTGGACGTGAACTCGGCGCCCCCCTCAGTGGTGATCGTCCAGCGCGCCTCCTCGGATGACCAGTTGGCGCCGGTCACCTTGTGGCCGAAGCGGATGCGCTCGGGGACGCCGTACTCCTCCGCCGTCTCTCTGACGTAGCTGAGGATCGAGTCCCCGTCGGCGATCGACTTGTCATCGAGCCACGGCTTGAACGCGTAACAGAACGTGTGCAGGTCGGAGTCCGAGCGGATGCCCGGATAGCGGAACAAGTCCCAGGTGCCGCCGATCGCCTCACGCGCTTCGAGGATCAGGTAGGTCTTGCTCGGCTGGTCCTTGACTAGATGAGCCGCGGCCCCGATGCCGGAGATGCCGGCTCCGATGATCAGCACGTCTACGTGTTCGGTTCTCATTTGTGGTTCCGTTTCTCTGAAGCGCGGATGGCGAGCTCTTCCAGCTTGCTGAGCACTGTCCAGTAATGGGTCGGTGTGAGGCGGGTGATGAAATCGAAGAAGTACGCGTCGGGGCCGACGAGGATCCGGGCCTTTCCTGCGTCCACGCCCTTGTGGATGATCTCGGCCGCGCGCTCGGGGCTGGTTCGCACCAAGGCTTCGAACTCGTCGGCTATCTGCTCCTTTGTGCGCCCCAAGCCGCGGGGGTCCGTGTGGAGCCGGCCGTTGCGCGCGATGTTTGTCCTAACGCCTCCCGGATGGATGGTGATCGCGCGGACGCCGGTGCCGATCAGCTCGTGTCGCAACGATTCAGTGAAGCCGCGCACTGCGAACTTGGAGGCGCAGTACGCGCTCTGAGCGGGAATGCCCGCGAGGCCGAACACGCTCGAGGTGTTGACGATCGCACCCGAACGCTGCTCGAGCAGGACCGGCAGGAATGCTCGGACGCCGTGCACCACGCCCTCGAAGTTGATCGCGTGCAGCCACTCGTCGTCCTCGATCGCCGCGTCGGCGACTGTCGACGACACGGCCACCCCCGCGTTGTTGAAGACCGCACCGATCGGCGCCGGGGCCCAATCCTTGACCTTGGCGGCGAAGGCGAACTGACCCTGGCGGTCGCGCACGTCGAGCTGCTCGGAGAGGACCCGGCCGCTGAGCCCGGCCGTCGTCTCCTCGAGCCCGCCGGCGTCCTGGTCCACGATCGCCACGGGCGAGCCTCGTGCCGACATGCGTTCCGCGAGCGCCCTGCCGATGCCCGAGGCGGCTCCGGTAATCACGACCGTCTGGCCGGCCAGCGGCCGGTGCGCCACGCGTGGCACTAGGCCGCGACTCCGTGGTCGACGGGGCAGCCGGTCTGGGGCGTCTCGCCTTCCGCGGACGGCGCCTCGCGGCCGAGCGGCTCACGGCGGCGACGGACGACGGCGAGCCCACCCTTCGCGGGGGCGAAGGCCACGCCGCGGAAATGCAGGCGTTCACCGGGCGCGGTTGTTGGCTGAAGCTCGAAACGGCGCAGCATCGTGCGGATCACGACTTCCATCTCGAGCTGCGCGAACGCGGCTCCGAGGCAGCGGCGAACGCCGCCGCCGAACGGGATCCACGCGTAGGTGTCGGGTTTCTGCCCGACGTAGCGGTCCGGATCAAAGCTCCGGGCATTGGGGTGGAAGCGGTCGTCTTCGTGAAGCGTTGAGGCCATAGTCACAAGTCTCGTGCCGGGCGGAAGGCGCCACTCGCCGAGCTCGAACGGCTTCATCGCCATGCGGCCCGTCGCGCCGATCACCGGTCGAGCGCGATGGACCTCGAGGATCGTCGCCGTACGCAGCGTCGCGCCATCGCCCTCGGCTTCCTGCTCGAGTCGCCGCAGAACCTCGGGATGGCGGCGGAGCCGCTCGACGGTCCACGCCAGCGATGACGCGGTCGTCTCGTGACCGGCGACCAACAGCGTGAGCAGCTCGTCCGCGACGTCGCTCTTGTTTATCTCCTGGCCCTTGAGCGCGGTGAGCATCAGGGCCAGGATGTCGATCCGCTCGCCGAGCTTCGGATCGCCAAGGCGCTGCTCGATCAGCGTGCGGACGATCTGGTCGTACCTGCCTCGCATAACGTTGTAGCGGCCGCCCGGGCTCCGCCGCCCGAGATTGCGCCGAAGGATCGGAACGGTGACCAGCCGCTGACCAAGCGCCGTGAGCCGTGGGAGCAGGTCCTCGAGGTCGGCGAGATCCTTGCCCTCGGCGCCGAACACGGCACGCAGGATCACCCGCAGCGTGATCTTTTGGAACGTGGCGACCGTCGGGAACTCCTCGCGGTCGGGCCAGGCCTGCATCGCGTCGAGCGCCTCCTCCTCGATCAGGCCCTCATAGGAGCGCATCCGGTCGCCGTGAAACGGCGGCAGAAGCGTGCGGCGCTCCTCGAGATGGCGATCCTCGTCCATCGAGAACAAGGACCCGGGGCCCAGCAGACCGCCGAGCGGAGTTCTTGCCGCCGTGGAGCACGGTCGGCTTGGCGGTGTAGACGGCCTTCACCAACTCGGGATTGGACACGACGACTGTCTTGCCGATCACCGGCAGGTCCACCGTGTACGCGTCGCCGTAGCGACGCTGCAGCCGCCGAACCGAGCGCTGCTGAGCGGCGAGGAAGAACAACCCGTTGACTAGCTTCGGCGTCGTGGGTCCGTTGGGCAGGCGGAACCCGTCGGTCGCCGACAATTGAGTGGTGGTGGAAACGGTGGCGGTCGCGGACATGGGGTTCCTCTCACTGGCGGTACTCCCAAGTACCACTGAGGATACCCGCGAGTACCCCAGTGTCAACCACTTGGTCGTGGACTGTGCGACACATCACACGTCGCGGGGGTGCGTCCGTCGCGCGCAAGGGTGAGGCGGTCGTCAGGGAGAGGGTGGCAGAGAAAGCAGCCATATAGGCCGGTTTCTCTGCCACCCTCGGCGCTCAGCGGCACAACCGCCCGGGTCTCGTCTCCCACCGCCGCACGCCGAGGGCGCCCGCTAGCCGCCCCCCGGCACAAGCCCAATCACCTGGCGCGCAAACTCGGCGTACCGATCGGGCGTGAACTCGTCCGGGTCGGTCAGCACCAGCATCGCCGCCTGCTCGCAGATCGCCAATAACGACCGGGCAACGAGCTTCGAGGTCGACGCGGTCGAACCCCGGTCTGCGGGCGAGCCCGGCCTGGACGACGGTTCGCAGCCCTCCCAGAGCGAACGCCCGTCCGGCTTCGACGTGCTCGCGCACCTCGCGTGGCGTCTCCTGCGCCGGCAGGAGGATCAGCCGCCACGTGACAGGGTGCTCGCGGACGGTCTCGAGAAAACCGCGCACGGCCGCGGCCAGCGCGACGTCCAGATCGTCCTCGTCGTCGATGCCGGCGAGCGCCGTCATCACGTCCTGGAGCCCGCGCTGCTCTTCGCGCGCGAGCAGCGCCTTCAGGAGCAGCCCGAGCCCCGGATACGCGTTGTAGACGACCGGCTTGGCGAGCTCGGCCTCGCGCGCGATCGCCTCCATCGTCGCCGCCCGGTAGCCATGCCCCGAGATCAGCCGCAGGGCAGCGTCGAGCACCTGCTCGCGGCGTACCTCGATCGGCATCCGTGGTTGTCGGCGCTTGGGCGGCGTTGCTGCTGACCGGGCCATCGTCGCTACGGTAGCGTAACTAGTATGCTACGGCGCCGTATAACGCGAACGTAGGCACCAACGAACCCAGGAGCGGAGCATGTCGGCCCAGAAATCGAAGAAACAGTTAGAGCCGATGGAGGACTACGGTTGGTTCGGGCCTGATTCGGTCACCTGGCGGTTGTGGAGTTACCCGACCTCGCCGACCGTAGGCTTCAGTCGCGCCGTCGTGGTCGAGGAGCTCGACCCGTTCCTGGTCGCTCCCGTCACCGAGAGCAGCAAGATCTACAGCCAGCCGCGTATCCGGTACGACCGCACGCTCAAGTACTTCGCGACGGTCATGTTCGCCGACTCGCGCAAGGTCGTGAAGGCCTCCGAAGTGCTGATGAAAGTGCACGCCAAAGCGGGCAGCGTCGAACCCGTCTCCGGCCTGTGGTCTGACCCGAACAATCCCGACCAGCAGCTGTGGATCCATCTCACGGCCTGGCATTCGATCCTTTACGCGTATGAGACCTACGGTCCCGGCAAGCTCGCCGACGAGGACGAGCGCCGCTACTGGCAGGAGTGCGCGGTCGCCGCTCGGGCGCAGACGATCGACCCCGACTCGGTGCCGCGCTCGCGCGCCGAGGTCCGGGAGTACTTCGAGCGAATGCGACCGAGGCTCGCCGCCAGCGAAGCTACCCAGGCGGCGATGGGTCACCTGATGAACGCCGACGTCGTGTTCCCGCCGCTGCCGGCAGTGCTCAAGCCCGGAGGGTGGGTAGTGGCCAAGCTGCTGCGGACCGCGATCATCGCGACGCTCCCGCGCTGGCAGCGTGAGCTTGGTGGTCTGAAGCAGCCGCGGGTGCTCGACGCGCTGATCAAGCCGGCGGCGCGCGTGGCGTTCCGGGCCGGCAACGCCACTCCGCGGCTGAAGGTGCTCACGCTCGGGCTGCTGAGCCCGGCGACCGTCCGGGTGGCCGGGCCGATGCTCCTCGGGATCAAGCCGCTGAGAGAAGAGACGCTGACACCCGAGGAGTCGTTCGAGCAGCACGGGGTCGCAAGCCCCGCCGAGCTTTACGAGCGGCTGAAGGCTGACCAGAGCCGGGTCATTTACACGCCGTCGGCACCGGCGACGAACGGTGCCGACGCTAGGCCAGTAGCCGCCTGAACGCGGCCCTGCTGACGTCATCACGACCGCGCTCGCCGTGATCGGCGGCGATGAAGTTGTTGCCCACAAACAGAGCCATCACCAGCAGGCAGCGAACCTCGACCTCGTCCTCATCGGCGCAGAAGCCGCGGAACAGGGGACGCATGTACTCCATCCGCCGGTTGTCGATCCGCCTGAGGCGCTTTGCCACGGCCTCGTCCCGGCGCGCCCAGTCACGGATCGCGAGCTCGATGTTCCACACGTCTCCGCCGGACCCGGCGAGCGCAAACAGCCGCCTGAGCTTTTGCCTCGCGTCCCCTCCCCCGCTCTCGACCCGCTCGATCGCTTGGTCGACCACGAGCCGTTCCCACGCATCGAGCATCTCGTCCAAGAGCGCGCCGCGATCCTCGAAGTGCCAGTAGAAGCCGCCCTTGGTGACTCCTAGAGCCTCGGCGAGCTTCTCGACCCGGACCGCGCCGGGCCCGCCGGCGCCGAGCGCGCGCAATCCCTCGTCGACCCAGCTACCGCGCGGTGTACGGATCGGGCGGCCATGGGTTCGAGAACTCAGTTGACGGGACACCATACATACCGTACCGTATAGATACGTCCCCGTATGGATGGAGGCCGGCACGCATGACGCTTCCGCCCGGACAGCGCGAGCTCCGCGGGTTCCCCCGCTTCGGTACCCACTTTGGGGCCCCGCCGCCCGCGGTCCCGCCGGATCCAAAGCTCGAGATCGCCGGCGCGGTGAAAACCCCGTTCGAGTTGCCGCTCGCCAAGCTCCGCGAGCTCCCTCGTAAGGAGCTGAGGGCCGATTTCCACTGCGTCGCGGGGTGGTCCGCCACCGATCTCAGCTGGGAGGGCGTCCCGTTCGCCGCCTTCTATCGCGCCGTGATCGAGCCGGCTCTGGCGCCGCAAACGACGGTGACCCACTTCGTCTTCGGCGGACTCGATGGTTATCGCTCCATAGTCACGCGCGAGGACGCCCTTGGCGACGACGTCTTGATCGCCGAGCATCTCGAGGGGAAGCCGCTCGACGGCGACCACGGCGCGCCGGTGCGGCTCGTCAGCCCCCAGCAGTACGGGTTCGTGAGCACCAAGCACCTGTCCCGGATCGAGGTCCACACCAGCGAGCCTCGCGCGCGCTCCACCCCTCCCCCTCACCCAATTCGGTCTGACGCTGGTCAAGCCGCACGCCCGCGCCCGCGTGTGGCAGGAGGAGCGGCACCGCTATCTGCCCGCTTGGGCGCTCCGACCGGTGTACCGGCAGCTGGTCGGCCCGATCAAGGCTCTGAGCCGCCGCGGCTAGCCGCGGGGTCCGGTTTGTCCAGTTCACAGTTAAGCTGTGTAGATCGAGTCCGGGGGTCAGTCTGCTGTGTCGGTGAAGTGCCCGCATTGCGGCTCGTCGAGCCCCGCGGGGGCGCGGTTCTGCTCGAACTGTGGCTCGGCGCTTGCGAGCGCGGCCGCCGCCCCGCCGCACGCTCCCCGTTCCAGGGGGCAGCGGCGTCACATGACGGTGATGTTCTGCGATCTCGTCGGCTCCACTCCGCTTGCCGAACGCCTCGACCCCGAGGACTTCCGTGACGTACTGACCGACTACCAGCAGGTCTGCGCGGCCGCGATCGAGCGTTTCAACGGCTACACGGCGCTCTACGTCGGGGACGGAGTGGTCGCGTACTTCGGCTATCCCCACGCCCACGAGGACGACGCCCAGCGCGCCGCCCACGCCGCGCTTGGAATCCTGGACGGCCTGGTCGACCTGAATCGCCGGCTCCATGAGTCGCTGGGGGTGACGATCGACCTCCGGATCGGGCTTCACTCGGGCGTCGTCGTGGTCGGCGAAAACGCCGGCGAGATGCGGGAGCAGCTGGAGATCGTGGGCGAGACGCCGCACATCGCGCAGCGGCTCGAGTCGATCGCGCCCCACGGCGCGATCGTGACCAGCGACACGACGCTCGCCCTGATCGAGGGCTACTTCGAGACCGAGCCGCTCGGTCCGCGGGAACTCAAGGGGCTGAGCCGCCCGATTGGGGTCCACCGCGTCGTGCGCGCGACCGGCGCGGTCGGCCGCCTGGAGGCGGCCACAGCCGCTGGGCTGACCCCGCTTGTCGGACGGGAGGCCGAACTCGCCCGGCTGCTCGAAGCCTGGCAACAGGCCGCCGACGGGAGCGGAACCATCGTCGAGGTCACCGGCGAAGCCGGGATCGGCAAGAGCCGGCTGGTGCGGGCCCTCGTGGATGCGCTGCAACCCGAGCCGACGGATCTCCAGGTCTGGCAGTGCTCGGCGCATCACGCGAGCACCTCGCTGCACCCCGTGATCCGGCTGCTCGAACGCGAACTCCCGCTCGAGCGCTCAGCGCCGCGGGAGTCCCAGCTCGAACTGATCGCCGGCGCGGCCAGCGCCGCGGGACTCGACGCAAAAGAGGCGGTCCCGTTGCTGGCGGATTTGCTCGCCGTGCGGACGGACAACGACGACGACCGGCCCGCGCTGTCCCCGCGAGACACCCGAACCGCGACGCTCCGCGCGCTGGAGTCCATGCTCGTCGCGAATCCGCGCAAGCACCCATTGCTGCTGATCGTCGAGGATCTCCACTGGGCCGACCCGACGACAATCGACTTCCTCGGGCGCCTGACCCGCTCCGTCCTTGCCGCGCCGGTGATGTGCGTGCTCACGTTTCGCCGCGAGTTCTCGCCGGGATGGCGGCGGAGGCGCCCCGTGCTCGAGGTCGCGCTCGGGCCGTTGGAGGCGGAGGAGGTTCGGGCGATGGCCAATTCGATGAGCCACGGGAAACTCGAGCCGAGCGTCGTCAAATGGCTCGAGTCCGCCGCCGATGGGGTCCCGCTGTTCGTGGAGGAGATGTCGCGCATGCTCGAGCTGCGGGGTGGGGACGAGGACAGCGAGATGGGGTCGCTCGTGCCGCCCACGCTTCACGGTCTCCTGGTCGAGCGGCTCGATCGCCTGGGAAGTCTGATCGACGTGGTGGACCACGCGGCGGTGCTCGGCCGGGAGTTCGACCGCGAGGTGCTTGAGGCGCTCGACCCGCTCGCGGGCGAGGATCTCTCGCTAGCGCTCACGCAGCTCACGGCACACGGCGTGCTGAGGGCGATCGGCGAGGGCCCCAAGTACGAGTTCGCACACGCGCTGCTGCAGGAGGCCGCATACGAGCGAATGCTGCGCCGGCGCCGGACGGCGCTCCACGGCTGGGTCGCGGAGACGCTCGCGGCGCATTTCCCCCAGTTGGCCGAGCGCGAGCCGGAGGTGGTGGCAGGCCACCTGTCGGCGGCGGGAGAAGCGGGCGAGTCGGTCCGCTGGTGGCACGCGGCCGGCGTGCGCGCGCTCGAGCGCGCGGCGTTTGTCGAGGCGGCGGAGCACTTCCGCCGGGGATCCGAAGCGCTTGACCGAGTGGATCCCGATCGCAAGGACGCCGAGCAGCGGCTCGACTTTTCAACCCACCTCGCGGCGGCGCTTCAGGCGGGACGGGGCTACGCCTCGGCCGGCGTAGGTGACGCCTACGCGGAAGCGAGGTCGTACGCCGAGCGCGTCGGCGACGACGACCGGCTCGTGCCCGTCATTCGCGGCCAGTGGATGTGCCACCTCGTCGGCGGCGAGTACCGAACGGCGCTCGGGCTAGCCGATGAGATGCTGGCGCTCGCGGCGCGGCACGAGCGCGATGATCTGCAGGGCGAGGCAGAGCTGTACAGCGGTCTCGTGCACATGTACCTCGGCAACTACGAGCTCGCGAAGGCACATCTCGAGCGGGCGATCCCGGACGACGACCGGCCGGGGCGCACCGACGAGGTTTGGGAGGCCCAGGGCGACACGGGCGTCGGGGCGCTGGCCTATCTGTCGATGGTGCTGTGGCAGATGGGCTACGCGGAGGAGTCGCGGGCGTGCAGTGATCGCAGCCTCGAGCTGGCCGAGCGGGTCGCCGGGCCGGTCGCCCGCTCGCAGGCGTTCTTCATGCGCACGGCGCTGCATCTGAGCCGCGGTGAGGCTGAGGATTTCAGCCGCTGGGTCGAGAACACACGGGCGTACAGCGGCGAGTACAGCGTCGGCTATTGGCGGACGTTGTCGTCGATCTACTCGGCGTGGCGCCAAGCGTGGGCGGGCGAGCTGACCGCGGGAACCGAGCGGCTGGAGACGAACGTGCACGCTTATCTAGAGTCGGGATCTCGGCTCGGCCTGGCCCACCTGTACGTCCTGCTGGCCGATCTGCGAATAGCCGCCGGCGATCCGACCGCGGCGCTCGCCGCGCTCGATGCCGGGGAGGAGTACGTCGAAGCCAGCGGCGAGGGGTTCTCCCACTCGGAGCTTCAGCGCTGCCGGGCTAGGGCGCTCGTGATGGGAGAAGCGCCCGACACAGCGGGAGCAACGCTGGCGCTCAAGCGAGCTGTCGAGATCGCCGCAAGCCAGAACGCGATGCTGCCGCTGCTGCGGGCGCTGGCACAACTCATCGGGCACCAGCGCAAGCTGGGTGAGCCGGGCGACTCCGCGGCGGCCGAACAGCTCGCCGCGGTGTGCGAGTGGTTCGGTTCCGACTGCGAGCTCGCAGACGTAACCCGGGCGCGCGCGCTGCTCGAGCCGGAGGCTGCTCACCCTTGAGCTCGCCGCCACGGGTGACGATTGCAGGTGGGGGCATCGCGGGGATGAGTGCCGCGCTGCGCCTGGCGGAGCGGGGATACAGCGTGAAGCTGATCGAGGCCAACGATCGGCTCGGGGGGAACCTGGGCTCGCGCACTGGGGCCGACGGCGTCCCGCTCGACGTCTACCCCCACATGTACCTGAACTGGTACCGCAATCTCTGGCGCCTGCTCGCCGACGTGACGGAGGCCGAGCGCGAGCCGACTCGTTTTCGCCGTTCGGAACCATCTGGCAGCTGCGGCGAGGAGAGTTCCCCAAGTTCACCGGAGTGGCCGACGCCTATTCGCCATGGAATCCGGCGCACGTCCTGCGGAACCTCCGCTCCGGGGTCGCGCCTCCGGCCGACATGATCGTGTTCGGCTACGCCAGCGTCGATCTGCTGGCTGAGCGCACGCATTCAACGGTCGAGCTCAATGAGATGAGCGTCAGCGCCTTCCTCCAGGCGCGCCCATACATGACGGATCGTGCGGCCGAGTCCTACAACAACTTCATCACGGCCGTCTGGGCGCTACCGAGTTACCTGACCTCGGCGGCCGACTACCGCGAGTACCTCGAGCACTGCCTGGCTGATCCGACACCTGCGTTCTGGCTCCCGCGCGGCTCCGCCGCTGAGAAGGTCATCAACCCCGTCACGAAGGCGCTCGAGGCTGCCCGAGTCGAAATCGTCACCGGAGCGCGTGTCGCCAGTGTCTCCTGCGAGGGGAGGCGGGTAACTGAGATCGAGCTGGAGGAGGGGGTTATCGACCCCGAGACGGGGCAATGGCGCGCCACCGGCGAGGCCCGAAGCGACGAGGTCGATGAGCTCGTGCTCGCGGTGCCGGCCCGCGAGCTCTCGCGGCTCGTGCGGACCGGCGAAGCGGGTGGGCGAATCGTCGAGTTCGCGCCGGAGACGAGCGAGCTCTCACGGTTGTCCGCTCAGCCGATCCCGATGCTCCATCTCTACCTCACTCGCAAGCTGCCGCGCCTCCCTGCCGAGCCGGTCGGGATGCCCGGCTCCCGTCTGGCGCTCGCGTTCACGGACATCTCACAGACCTGGGATGACGACTTCGCCGGCAGGACGGTGCTGGCAGTCTCCTCCTCGGATCCGTATGGGCTGCCTCGCACGAGCGCCCGGGACGACGCGATGGCAATCCTCCAGGAGCTGGGGGAGTATCTCGGCTACGACCCTGGGAGCGCCTGGGGTGAGTCGGCGACATCGACTGGGAGCGAACGCGGTACGACTCGAACGCCGATGCGCAGCTGTTCGTCAACGAGATCGGCACGGATGCTTGGCGTCCGGCGGTCACGGTGCGAGAGCGTCGCAAATCTTTGCTTCGCGGGCGACTTCTGCCGCAGCCGGGTGGGGATGACCACGATCGAGTCGGCGGTCACGAGCGGCCTCGAAGCCGCGGCCGCGATCGTCGAGCGCCACGGCTTCGGCGAACCAGTGGAGATCGCCGAGCCGAGGTCGCTGCCGACACCGCTCTACGCCTGGCTCCGATACGCGTGGGCTCCGTACGCGATGTACGCCAAGGCCTGGTCTACCGGCACCGGGTTCGCCCGCGGAGTCGGCCGGCGACTGCTCGACGGCTACCGCCGCGAAAGCTGACGCACCTCGTCCACGAGCCCAAGCAGCGGCTCGGGCCGGGTGGCGAACTGGCGCGCCTCGGCGCGTGCGGCGTCGGCGATCTGATCGAGCACTCCCTCTGCCTCTTCGAGCTGGGCGCAGTAGGCATCCGCGAGCCCTGAGAGCCGTGCGGGATCGTCGTCGTCGACGACGAACTTGTCTCGGAGCATCGGATCCCGGATCGCCAGCGCCGCCGGTAGCGTGAGGATCCCGTCTCGGACGTCTTCATCGCCGCCGCCGCCGAGAGCGTCGAGGCCGCGGAGGTCGCCGACGTCATCACAACCGTGGTAGAGCACGCCGAGGAGATGCCCGTACTGGCGGAGGCGGTCCGATCGTCCCCCGAGGACGGCGCAGACCTCGAACATCGAACCCGTGTCCTCGCCCGCGATCCGCCGCCAATCCTCGACGCCAAGCGGCTGGCGACGAAGCCGCCACTGCAGGCACTCGGCGGCGCCCAGACGGCGCAGAAGCTCGGACAGGTGGCGGATGGCGAACGGGTCCTCGGCGCAGGAAGCGAACGCGTCCGCGACCAGGTAACCCGAGGTCATCAGCGCCGGCAACCGGCCGAAGCGACGCTCGACGGTGGCCATCCCGCGACGCTCATCCGATTCGTCGAGGACGTCGTCGATGACCAGCGACATGTTGTGCATGAGCTCGATGGCGAACGCCGCCTCCAGGGCCTTCGCTGCCGGCGTCTCTTGGACAGCTCGATGACACGCGAAGACGGTCAGCGGGCGGAAATGCTTGGGTGCCCCGGCGAAGGTCCAGCCGACTGGGTCGCGCAGCTCGGCGTCGACGCCGGCGAGCCAATGGTCGAGCCGGCGGCGCAGAAGACCGATTTCGTCGTCCGCTCCGAGGGCCGAGATCACGGCCTCGCTCGCCGTGGTCATGGCTTCACCCGGTAAGGCCGAGTTGGGTACTCGTTGCCCTCCGGGCGGCCGTTCCGGTCGAGCTCGTCCATCGCCCGGCGCAGCTCCCGCCAGGACAGCTCGGCGGCGGAACGGTAGAGGCCGATCAGCTCGTCTCGGAATACGGCCTGGGCACGCTCGGCGCCTTCCCCTCCGACAGACGCCGTGGCCGCCAGCCTGATGAGCGTGGGCGCGCGGCGGGTCATCAGGCCCGCGTTCCCCGCGCCGATCCGGAGTGCGGTCACGGCTCCCACGGCCGAGCTGGTCGCGAGCAACCTGGGCACCAGAACTCGGCTCATCGCGGGCAGGCTAGCGATGATTTCTCGCCCGGACCCGGGTCTAGACCTTTAAATGGCAAATCTGATCTATTCCGCAATCACGTCGCTCGATGGGTACACCGAGGACGAGCGGGGCGAGTTCGACTGGGCGGCACCCGATGAGGAGGTCCACGCGTACGTCAACGACCTCGAACGGCAAATAGGCACGTACCTCTACGGGCGCCGGATGTACGAGACAATGGTGTTCTGGGAGACCGTGAGCGGCGGAGGCGCCGTGAGCCGGGATTTCGCGGAGATCTGGCGGGCAGCCGAGAAGATCATGTACTCACGAACGCTCGAGAGCGTCGCTGCCGCGCGGACGCGGATCGAGCGGGAGTTCGACCCCGAGGCGATCCGTGAACTCAAACGGTCGGCCGTGACTGACATCAGCGTTGGAGGTCCCGAACTGGCGGGACAAGCGCTCGCCGCCGGCCTCGTCGACGAGTTGCACCTGATCGTGGTGCCGGTGATTGTCGGCGGCGGCAAGCGGGCGCTCCCGCTGGACGTCCAGACGCGATTGGAGCTGCTGGACGAGCGCCGATTCGAAAGCGGCGTGGTGCATCTTGGGTATCGGTTGCTCGCGTGACGTTCAGGCGACCGCGGACGCGACGAGCGCACTCGCCGGCACCTCGATCTTTCCATCCGCGCCAGCGAACTGCGACAGCGTCTCCTCGACCGCGGCGTGGACCTTCGCGACGTCGTCCGGAGCAAGCCCGCCCATGGCGTCGCGGACCGGTGCGGCGAGGTCCAGCGTCTCCTCCCAGTACCCGTCGAAGCTTGGGTAGCTCTGGGTGAGGCCGAGCAGCTCGGCGCTCGCCGAACTGAAGCCGGCTGCCTGAAGCCGGCGCTCGACGTCAGCGGGATCGGGCATCGCGAACGGGCTCGGAGCGCTCGGATCGGGTGGAGGGAGCAGGCCCTGAGAGACGAGCGCTACTACCGGCGCAGCCATCCACAGGTTCCGATCGGGGCGATCCCACGTGGCCATCGCCAGCCGCCCGCCGTTCTTCAGCACACGGCGGGTCCTCCGCAGCGCCTCATCCGGATCGCCCATCAGCATGTATCCCCAGCGACAGAGAACTGCATCAAAGCTCTCGGGTTCGAGCTCGAGCGTCTGAGCATCGATCACATCGAAGTCAACGTTCTCGAGCCCAAGCTCGGCCGCCCGCCCTCGCGCGACGTCGACCATCTCGCGCGCCTGGTCGGTGCTGAGCAGGCGACCTTCTGGCCCGAGGCGCTGCGCCGCGATGAAGCCGGTCTCACCGGGCCCGGCGGCCAGTTCGAGGATGCGCTCGCCAGGCTGGGGATCGATCGCGTCCACCAACCACTGCGCTACGGGTGCCGTCTTCTCGCGAAGCGTCTGCTGGCGTCGCCCCCAGCCCTCCGCCCCCCGGCGCCACATCTCCCGCTGGCGCTCGTCCAGCTCGTGTGCATCAGCGCTCACTGCGTACCCCCTCGTTGGATTTCGACCGCCGTAGGCTAACCCTCCGGGCGTTCTCGGATGTATTCGAGGTTGAAGTCGTGCTCCCAGGTCGCCCCTTGGTCGGTGGATTTCTCCCACCGTCCCCGGATCACTCCGGCATCCGGCTCCAGCCGCGCCTCGAAGCGTTGCGGGAACTCGGGCGTGTCTCGCCACATACGCCAGCTCGCGTCCCGTGAAGGTCATTCGGTAGACACGAGACACACCGCGCTCGTCGGCGTACAGGACGCAGTAGCCGGCTTCGCTGTCGTCACGACCGATGATCCAGACGGCAGCCGGAGGATGTGCCGAATCGCCCTGGCGCATGCAGAGCGCGGCCCCCTCCTCGATCCAGTCGATGTCGATCCTCCCCACGACTCGGGTGTCGGGGTCCGGCAGAAACGCAGCGTTGTACAGCTCCATCCGCCACCGGCCCACGAGAAGCTGAAGCTCGGCGAGTGCGGGGTTGATCGTCATTTGCTATTCAGACCAGCGGAGGCAGGAGTTCTAATCGGACTGTCGATTTCCGGGCTTGCCGTCCGTCTTTAAGCTCGACAACACACACCGGGTCGATGTGACCCGCGACCTCAGGAGTGACCATGACTGACTCTGTCACCGATGCCGACGGTAACGTCCTCGGACTCCTTCAGGACCGATGAGTCCCCGCAAAGAAGTCAGGATTCACCGCCGAGGAGCGCGCCGCGATGAGGGAGCGCGCCCGAGAGATCAAGGGGCGTCCGCGCGAAAGGCGGACGGCGAGGCCGATGTGCTCGCGAAGATCGCCGAGATGCCGGAACAGGACCGCGCCATGGCCGAGCGAGTCCATGCCCTCATCAAAGCCGCCGCGCCGGACCTCTCGCCGAGAACGTGGTACGGGATGCCCGCGTATGCCAAGGACGACAAGGTCGTCTGCTTCTTCCGGAACGCGAGCAAGTTCAAGACCAGGTACGCGACTCTCGGCTTCAGCGACAAGGCGAACCTCGACGAGGGCAACATTTGGCCGACGGACTTCGCGCTGAAGAAGTTGACGGCCGCCGACGAGGCGAAGATCCGCCAGCTCGTGAAGAGGGCGGTGAGCTGAGCGCCGACGATCCACCTGCTCGGCGTGTGTGTCAGCGCCCGGGCAGCGGGAGCGCGGGGTGACTTTCAAGCGGTGGCTGCCGAGAGGGCGGAGCAGCGCGCCTGATCGAGCGGGTGGCCGGCGGCCGCGAATCTGCCGGCGGCGGCGCCGAAGCGCTGATGCGCGGCCCGGTGGTCGCCCTTGGCTTGCGCGAGGTGCCCGCGGGCCTCGTCGAGCGCGGCGTACCACGCAGGGAGCCGCATCACGACGTCGGCGAGGTATTCGGCCACCGGCATCCAGCGCGCCGCGCGTTCGAGGTCACCGCCTCGCGCTGCGGCGATGACCGCGGGAATCGCGAGTGTGATCCGGCATCCCGGGCACGTCTCGATCGGGCCGTGAACGGCCTCTTCCGCCTCTTCGAGCGCGGCCAGCCCGCTCGCCGGATCGGTCGCCATCGCGACCCGCGTCCCGTAGATCCGGTCGAACAAATGGAAGCCCACCGCGGACTCACGGCCGACGTCGAGCGCCTCGTCTAGCAGCGCGACCGCGTGCGCGTGCTCGCCGAGCTGCAGCATCGTCTCGGCATGTCGCTGGAGCGCGAGCGCTTCCCCGGTGGCCGCGCCGATCCGACGGTGCAGGGTGGCTCCCTCCGCGAGGTCGACCTCGGCCTCCTCGAGCCGGCCTGCGAGCAGCTTCGCCTCGCCGCGGATCGTTACCGCGAACGCGTGGCCGCGGGCAGCCCCGAGCCGCTCTGACTCAATCGCCAGCGCGTCGGCGAAGGCGATCACGTCGTCGTACGGCCGCGCGCCGTAGAGCAGTCGCTGCATGATGCATAGCTGGCCATCGAACGTGCTCATCGCGATGTGAGGCAGGGCCGCCGTGTCGTTGAGGTCGGCGATCACGCTGGCCCGCAGGTCGCCGCGCGCGTGCGCCGCGGCCGCCTGCGCCCACGACGCGATCGCGAGTTGCGCCGTGTCGCCGGCCTCGCGCGCAAGGCGGCGCGCCTCGGCGGCCTTTGCCGTTCCGACCGCGGGGTCGCCGAAGCCGAGCGCGGCGGCGCCGGCGTACGCGAGCGCGTGCGCGACCCGGCCCTCGAGCGTGGTCGGTTCGAGCCCGTCGAGCAGGGCGAGCCCGCCGGGTGCGTCGCCGAGCTTGATTCGCGCGAGCGCGCCTTTCGCTCGCAGGTCGTGGGCTGTTGGTCCACCGGCGACATCGGCGGCGGTGGCGTACGCGGCGGGCGCGTCGGCGTCGCCGATCGCGTCGAGCGCGTCGGCTCGCAACACGAGCCCCTCGGGATGCTCGGGGGCGTGTTCAAGCAGCGGTGCGAGCTGCGCGAGCGCATCGGCGAACGCGCCGAGGGCGACCGCTTGACGTGCCGCTACGAGCAGGCAGGGCACGGCCTCGTCGGGACGCTCACCCGCGAGCCAATGGCGTGCGACAAGCGCCGGCGCCGCGCCGCAGTTCGCAAGCCGCGCGGCGGTCTCGCGATGGATCGCGAGCCGCTGATGGGGGGCGACGGACTCGGCGAGCGCTTGTCGCACGAGTTCGTGACTGAACCGGTAGCCGGACCCCTCCACGACGAGCACGCCGTCGGTCAGCGCGCGGTCGAGCAGCTCGTAGGCCTGCGCCTCGGGCAGCCCGGTCAGCGCGACGATTCCGGCCGGGTCGAGGTTGTCGCCGGCCAGCGCGAGCCGACGCAGGGTTTCGAGCGTGTCCTCGCCGACGTCGAGGAAGCGCGCAGTGACCGCGGCGCGGGACGTCGGCACCAGCGCCGGGACGCCCGCTAGTGCGCTGCGGGCGAGCTCGAGCGTCAGGAAAGGGTTGCCCTGCCCGAGCTCGAAGATGCGCCCGAGCGTGTCGCTCCCGCGGGGCACGGTGGTGCTCGCGGCGACGAGCTCTGCGACCTCGTCGCGCTCCAGCGGTCGTAGGTCGAGCAGCGTGGCGCGTCCAGAGCGTGCGAGCCGCTCGGCGACCCGCACGAGCGCCCGCGGTGCGGGTGGTGGTCGGTAGGCGAGGACCATCAGTCTCGGGGCACCGCTCCCGGCGCCGAGATGCCCGAGCACGTCGATCGTCGCCTCGTCAGCGAGATGCGCGTCGTCGATCACCAGCAGCACGGGCGCGCCGCCACCCGCGGCCCTCAGTAGCCGCCCGAGCGCGCCGGTCACCGAGTGGCGCGTTAGCGGGACCTGCTCGGTTGGCGCCTCGCCACCCGCGGGCAGCGAGGCGAGCCGCCCGAGCACCGACCGCGCGCGTGGGCCGACGCGCTCGAGCAGCGCAGCGTCGTTTGCGGCCAGTTCTTCCACGACCGCGGCCAGCGGTGCATATGGCTCACCCACGTCGGCCGCGACCGCGATGACCGTAGTCCAACCCGCGCGGCGCGCGGCGTCGATCGTCGCGCGGCAAAGCGCGGACTTACCGATACCGCCGGGGCCGCGAAGCACGAGCGATCGCCCTGCGGCCTCACCCAACAGCGCATCGATCCGGGCGAGCTCGAGGTCGCGTCCGACCAGCTCGGGGTCAACGCGCTCCAGCCCGGCGAGGCAGCGTTCGAACAGCTCGAGCGTCTGGGGACTCGGCGGCACCCCGAGCTCGCGCCGCAGAGCGCTGCGCAACCGCCCGAACCACCGGATCGCGGCGGGTCGGCTGCCGCGCTCGAGCTCGCGCTGCATCAGCTCCCGACAGGCCGGCTCGTCGGTCGGGTCGAGATCTACCACGAGCTCCCATTGCCCAGCGCGGCGCAGCAGCTCGAGGTTCAACGCGCGCAGACGTTCCCGCGGAGCCTGCGTCCACTCCTCGTATGGCGCCTCGGGCAGCAGCTCGCCGCCATAGGCGGCAACTGCCCGCGCGCAGCTTTCCGCATCCGAGCCGGCAAGTGCAGCGCGCGCGGCGCGCTCGAACACCTCGGCGTCCGTCTCCACCGCCCGCCCCGGGAACAGCGCGACCATCCCTCCACGCAGCACGACGGAGTCGGTGCCACCGAGGGTGCGGCGCGCGTGGTGGGCGGCCTTGCGCAGGTTCGCTGCGCCCGCCTCGGGCGCGAGCATCGGCCACAGCGCATCGATCACCCGCTCGCGCGGGAGCCCCCGCCCGTCGGCAAGCGCGAGCAACTGCACGAGCTCAGCGGCGCGGCGCGTCGGCCACTCCTGTGCCGCGACTTCGCGGCCATCAACCGTCACGCCGAAGGCGCCCATCAGGGCGATGCGCACGGGAATGGCAGCACGGTCCGCAGACACCAGGGAACGTTCCAGGAACGGTCATGCCCGATTCTGGCACCTCACACCAACCAGTAGGAGGGATCACAACCATGAAAGCGACCACACGACCCGAAGCACCCGTCGCGATCGCGGACGGCGGCGTCGAGCTGCGCGTCCAGCCACTCGGCGGCGGCATGTCCGCCGGGTTTGTCCGGCTGCCGGCCGGGGCCGACCTGCGGCCCGCAGTCGTGGGCCTGCAGGACGACCTCTGCCAATGCCCACACTGGGGCTACATCCTGTCAGGGCGCGTGCGCATGCACACACACGACGGCGCCCAGGACTACATCGCCGGCCAGGCCTTCTACTGGGCGCCTGGACACGCTCCAGAGGCGATCGAGGACTCCGAATACGTCGACTTCTCCCCGACAGACGAGTTCCAGCACGTCATCGACCACATCACCAAAGCCTGACCGGCCAAGACATGCAGCCAAAGGCGGCGCACGCTAGGGTTTCGCGCCGTGCGCCGCCTCGCTGGCGGAGTTCTGGGGATTGCGGTCGGCATCTGCGCCGCTCCGGTCGTCCCTGCGCTCGGCTCGGCCCGGTCGATCGACTGGACCACTTACGCCGCGAACAGCCAGCGCACGGGATTCAACCCCATGGAGAACCAGCTCGGTCCATCGGCGGTGAAGTCGATGCGTGTGATCTGGTCCGCCGGGCTCGGCGCGGCCATCATTACGCAACCGGTCGTGGCGAGCCGCGTGATCCTGCGACACCCGCGGCGACACTTGGTGGATCTCGTCTTCGCGGCGACCGAGCGCGGCCGGATCGACGCGATGAACGCGGACACGGGGCGGGTCGTCTGGAGCCGGCGGCTCGGCTTCCAGTACGTCTCCTTCTGTGGCGATCTCCCGAACCACCAGTTCGGCATCAGCGGCACACCCGTGATCGACCGCAGCCGGCACAGCATCTACACGATGGGGGGTAACGGCAAGCTCTTCGAGCTCGACCTCGCCACCGGGAGGACCAAGCGCCGCTGGGACATGACGGGCGACCCTCAGCACAACTACGACTACGGCGCGCTGACGCTCGCGCACGGGATGCTCTACGTCCCGTTCGCGGGAAACTGCGACACGGTCCCCTACCGCGGGTTCGTCGCGGCGATCCGCGTCCGGGACGGTTCGCGCGCCGCCACCTGGTTCCCATCGGGAGGGCTCAACGGGGGTGGCATCTGGGGCTTCGGCGGGGTGTCTGCGGACCCGGGCGGGTCGATCTTCGCCGGCGTCGGCAACTCGGAAGGGTCCAGCATGCACGCCGCCTACGGCGAGAACGTGGTCCGGCTGACCCATGACCTCAGTGTCGTCAGCGCCAATTACCCGGGTCTGCCGACAGGCGATGCCGACTTCGGCGCGACCCCCGTCCTGTTCCAGCGGCCGGGGTGCCCGCCGCAGCTCGCCATCGGCAACAAATACGGATCGTTCTTCCTCTACAACCGCGACCAGATCTCGAGCGGACCGGCTCAGAGCATCGATCTCGGCGGGTCGGGGTTCGGCCAAAGCGGCTTGATCGGCGTGGCCGCCTACTGGCCGAAGGGACACACGATCTTCGTGAGCACCCCGCTCGACCGTGGTCAGTACGTCCACGGGATCAACGCCTTCCAGGTAACCAGCGGCTGTCGGCTGTCGTACGAGTGGTCGGCGACATATGGACCGACGGAGGTCAACTCGAGCCCGACGGTGGCGGCCGGCGTCGTGTACTTCGGGCTATCAGGCGGGTTTGCGAGCCACGCGGTCGCATTCGATGCGCACACGGGCCACCTGCTTTGGACCTCCGGACGCGCCGTCAAGACCTCGGTGTTCGCGGCTCCCACCGTCGTCAACGGCAAGGTCTACGTGTCGTCGGTGGGCGGGTATTTGACGGCCTTCGGGCACCGGTAGCGCTCAGTAGTTCTGCACGCGCTCGCTTGAAAGTAATTAATCGTCTGATTGAATCGTCTGCCGATGGCACCGGTGAAAGCAGACCAGCGTCGCGAGGCCGGTCTGCGGACCCAAGCCCGGCTATTGGACGCCGCGCTCGATCTCCTAGCTGAGCGCGGTGAGGATGGAGTGACTCTCCGCGAGGTCACCGATGCTGCCGACGCCAACGTCGCGGCGGTGAGCTACCACTTTGGCTCGCTGAGGTCGCTGTGTGAGGCGGCGATTGAGCAGGCGCTCGAGCGTTACTTGGATGCTCAGCAAGACGCGCTGAGCACGCTAGGGCCCGAGTCGACGCTCGACGAGTTCGCGGCAGCGTTCGCACAACCGATGACCCGCGCGCTCGCGTCGGGGGGTCGCGATCTCGCGCGGATCCGCCTCGTGGCACGGGCAGGAATCGATCCTCCCCAGGGATGGGAGCGGTTCGATGCCAGGTTCGATCGGATTCGGGGCACTGCGCTTCGGGTGCTGAAGGCCCGAGTTCGTGATGTCAAGGACCGAGAGTTGATCCAACGCCTGCGGTGTGTGGCTGGGATGTTGAACTGGCTGGCCCTCGCACCGATCGGGGCAGAGCTCCAGAGCAAGAGCGAGAGGCAGCTCGAGCGGCTGCTGGTCCCAGTGGTCGCCGGGGCGCTCCGCGGTACGAGCCCCGCCTGAGGCTCCTGTCGTCTAAAACAAATCAAGCAGCCGCTTGACATCGGTTCCCTGCACGTGTAATCTCAATCAAACGCTTGATCAATCTTCGTAAGTTGCGGTTTCACCTAGGAGGAACCAAATGAAAGCGGCACTCACCGGAGCGACAGGCTTTATCGGATCTCACGTACTGACGGAGCTCCAAGAGCACGGTCACGAGGTGACGGCACTCGTCCGCGACGAGGCCCAGGCTGACGTTGCCGGGGGCCGGGGCGCCGCAACCGCGGTGGTCGACCTCTACGACCGGTCCGGGGTCGTGAGCGTGCTGGGCGGCGCAGAAGGAGCGATCCACCTCGCGAGCCCAGGTGACGAGACGAGCGGAGATCTGGACTCCGCGATGCTCGATGCGGCGATCGACGCATTCCGGGGGACCGGCAAGCCCTACATCCAGATCGGCGGCACGTGGGTCTACGGCGACAACTCCGCGATCGACGAGCAGTCCCCATTCAATTCGCCCGCGATGGTCGCCTATAGGGAATCGCTCGAGCGCCGGCTGCTCAGTGTGGGAGACATGCGCGGTGTAGCAGTCGTCTCGAGTGTCGCCTACGGCGATGGCGGCGGGGGAATCCCCGGGCTGCTGCTGAATTCTCCTACGGACGAGGCGGGCAACTTGATCATGCTCGGCACCGGACGACAGCACTGGACGACGGTCCACGTGGCGGATCTGGCGGATTTCTTCCGGCGTGTACTGGAAGACGACTGGGCGCATGGGCGCTACATCATCGGGAATGGCCTGAACTCGAGCGCCGCCGAGCTAACTGAGGCGGCCGCTGTCGCAGCCGGCGCCCCGGGGGCCGTCCCGGGTTCCGACGACGAGGCTCGGGCTCGCTTGGGTGACTACTTCGCCGAAGTCCTCCTACTCGATCAGAGCGTCGTCGCGAAGAAGGCCACTGAGGAACTCGGTTGGCACCCGTCCCATCCGGGGCTGGTCGACGAGTTTCGGAAGGGGAGCTACAGCAAGGTGACAGCCGGCTGACCGGGCCTTCGCCTGCGGGCAGCCGCTGATCACGTGCTCACACCGCTGCTCCCGCGGCGGCCCTTGCCTCGGTCTCGACGGGATCCATGATGCGCCCGCCGAGAGCGAGCGCGAGCATCGTTCCCAGCGCCGACCAGCCGACGAGCACGAGAATCGGGCCCGTGATCCGCGTCCCGCCGAAGTACAGCGCCGACCGTGCCAGGTCGTCGCTCGCCCCCGGTGGCAACACGCCGCCGATCGTTCGCCACAGGCCCGGCAGCAGGGGGCGGGCGAACGGCCCGCCCGAAGCGGAGTTCCCGAGGATCACGAACACGAGAATCACGAGTCCCGTCCCTAGCGGACCGGCCGCGGCCTGGATGCCCGCCGTCGCGGCACCACTGGCGAAGACGGTCAGCGCCGCGATCGCGCACAGCGCGACCACGTGGCCTGAGAACACGCCGAAGCTCGCGCGCAGCATGACCACGCTGAGAATCCCGCCGACGACGGCAAACCCCGCCAGCGCTCCGATCCGCGCCGCCGCGCGCCGCCGGCTCGTGCTGCGCGGGGTGCCGATCAACCCGATCAGCGTCGAGCCGATGTACCCACCGAACATCCACGCGATCACCGCGTAGAAGGCCGCGGTGCCGTTGAGATCTGCCCGCGGCAGCGGCTTGACGTCGGTGACGTGGACGGCCGGCGCGTTGCGTGCAGCGGCGATGCGGTCGAACGTCCGCTCCAGGGCAATGGCCGTCGCCGTGTTGGCGGCCGAGGCGACGAGCAGGCGGTTAGTCGCGGCCTCGTAGGCGCCGTACACCTTGCGATCGTCGATCTGCGACAGCGCATCTGACTGGGACGAGGCCCGGCGCGCGTCGAGCGGATCACCTGGCAAGCGGTTGAGCTGCGCCGCAACGGCGGGCGGGCCAACGACGGCCACCGGCACGCTGTGTGGTGCGGGTTCGTGGAACGCGCCGACATACGAGAACGCGAACGCGAGCATCAGCACTAGCGCGGGAAACAGTACGAGCGTGACCGCCTTCGGCGTGGGCGCGGTGTTCGCCATCACGGGGTCAGGCTCGGATCTGGATGCTGCCCTCGACCTCTTGCACCTCGTACAAGGTCAGTGCGTCGGTCGCCGGGCCGTTGATCACCGCGCCGGTGGTGACATCAAAGCGAGAGCCGTGGCACTGGCACATGATCGTTGTCCCGGTCAGCAGGCCTCCGGACAGCGGACACGCCGCGTCGGCGCAGGTACAAAGGTCGTCGAACGCGTACAGGCGGCCGCCGACGCGCGCGATCGAGATACGTACGTTGCGGTCGTCGAGGTAGTACGGAACGACGAAGTCGTTCGGGATCGCGTCGCCCGGTCCGAGCGTGCGGAAGGCGTCAGCTGCGAGCTCAGTCATCGTCTCCTCTTCACGTTGCGCCTGGCTTCAGTAGGGGTATGCGGGAATGACTTCTTCCTTGGTGGCATCGAGTCGCAGTTCACCTGGAGCCCCAGCCGGGACGAGCGGACGGTGCGGCATGACCGGGTCGACGCGCTCGTAGCCGGAGCCGAGAGGCGGCCTCATGTCCTCATCGCCGTTGTTCGGCCAAAGCGACATCGCGCGTTCGACGAGGGCCGCGATCGAGAGCGACGGGTTCACTCCTGGATTGGCCGGCATCACGCTGCCGTCCATGACATGGAGGCCCGGCTGGCCGAACATGCGAAGGTAGGGGTCGACAGCGCCGGTCTCGCTGCTTTCGCCGATCGGGGTGCCGCCGACGAAGTGGGCGGAGGCGTTGCGGTTGATGACCTCGGTCGCGAGCGCTGCCTCGTGCGCCCCCAGCTGCTTCGCCACCCGGTCGACGAAGTCCTCGATCGCCCGTACGTGCACGGACGGCGGCGTTCCGGACGGCTTGCTGTGGAGCAGGCCATCGTGCCAGTAGAGCTCGATCGAGGTGTCAGTCGTCTGTGAGCAGAGCGCGACGAAGGAGCGCTCGGACCAGTGGCGTGGGTCGGCGGGCAAGATCTCCTGGCTCGGGTGCCTGAGGATCTCCTTGAGCCAGGACTCGAACGAATGCTTTTGCTCGCCGTGCTGGTGGTAGGTCCCGAGGAAGGCGAAGACGTTGCTTCCGAGCCCCCAATACGTCGGCTCGATGCTCGTCACCGGATCTGGCCAGGTCCCCGAGGTGATCGTGACGGACCCGGGCATGATGTGGATCCTCTCCGGGTCACGCTTCCACTCCTCGTGCGTCCGCGTGATGTAGAGAAGCTGTTCGGAGTTGGTCCGCGCGCGTTGCCCGAGCTGGCTCGAAAGGCCCGTCAGCCGGCCTTTGTGTTGCATGTGATGGAGGAGCTTGGCTGACCCGTACGCGTGGGCGGCCACGATCACCTGCTCGGCGGTGTACGTGTGACGGTCCAGGTGCGCTGCTCGTTGCGCCCAGCCGGGGTGACGCGCGTGCACCTCGAACCCGCCGCCCTCGAGCGGCACCAGGTCGAACACCTCCTGCATGTCGTGAACCTGCGCACCCAGCTTCTCGGCGAGGTACAGGTAGTTCGTCGTGAGCTTGTTCTTGGCGTTGCGCCCGCAGCCGTTGTTGCAGTTGCCGCAGGAGATGCAGCCGGTCCGCCGCGGCCCGACCCCGCCGAAGTACGGATCGTCGGCCTCGACTCCGGGCGTGCCGAAGTAGACGCCGAGTGGGGCCTTGTTGTGGGTCTCCCCTCTGCCGATGTCGTTCGCGACCTGCTGGATGGCCCGGTCGACGTCCGTGGGCATGTACGGGTAGCGGACGACCCCCAACATCCTCGCGGCCTGGTCGAAGTACGGCGCCAGCTCATCGGCCCAATCGGTGATCCCGGCCCACTCTGGCGCGGCGAAGAACTGCCTCGGTGGGACGTACAGCGTGCTCGCGTAGACGTGCGAGCCGCCACCGACACCAGCGCCGGACAGAACCAGCACGTCGTCGAGGTACTCGATCCTCTGGACCCCATAGAGCTCCGCGGCGGGAAACCAGATGAAGTGCGCCAGGTCCCACTGGGTCTTCGGGATCTTCTCGTCCGGCCAGCGTGGACCGGACTCCATGACGCCAACCCGGTAGCCCTTCTCCGCGGCACGGAGGGCGGCAACGCTTCCACCGAATCCCGAGCCGATAATCACCACGTCGTAGTCGAAGCTCGCCATCACATTCTCCGAAGCCCGTTGACCGGCCGAACAATGGCCGCGAATGGGCCGGATCGCGCCCGTTGGTCACTGGTCCGCACCCCGGGTCCACCGGGGACCCGACCGCAGTGGTGGCCCGCCCCGCTGCGCCGAGCGACAGTGAACGACAAGGGTCTAAGCCAGGGTCACCACGGGCGCGACGGGCGGCTCCGAAAGCGATCATCGCGCAGGCACAACTCAATTCCGCGTTAGCGTCAACCCCTCAAACGGAGGCAGCAGGCATGGGCACGATCACCACGACCGACGACACGACGATCTTCTACAAGGATTGGGGATCCGGCCAGCCGATCGTCTTCAGCCATGGATGGCCGCTCACCGGCGACGATTGGGATAACCAGATGCTGTTCTTCCTACAGAACGGCTATCGCGTCGTCGCTCACGACCGCCGCGGACACGGGCGCTCGACCCAGACCAGCGACGGTCACGACATGGACCACTACGCCGACGACCTGGCGGCGGTGACCGAGCACCTCGATCTCCACGACGCCATTCACATCGGGCACTCAACCGGTGGCGGCGAAGTCGTGCACTACATCGCGCGGCACGGCGAGAGCCGGGTGGCTAAAGCGGTGCTGATCAGTGCGGTTCCGCCCCTGATGGTTCAGACCGACGCCAACCCCGGCGGCACGCCCAAGAGTGCGTTCGACGATCTCCAGGCCCAGTTGGCGGCCAATAGGTCCGTGTTCTATCGGGCTCTGGCATCCGGGCCGTTCTACGGCTTCAACCGACCCGGCGTGGAGCCCAACGAAGCGATCATCGAAAACTGGTGGCGCCAGGGAATGATGGGCGGAGCCAAGGCGCACTACGACGGGATCGTCGCGTTCTCCCAGACCGATTTCACCGAGGATCTCAAGAAGATCAATCTGCCGGTCCTGGTGATGCACGGGGACGACGACCAGATCGTTCCATACGCCGATGCCGGCCCGCTGTCGGCGAAGCTCCTGCCGAACGGTACGCTGAAAACCTACGAGGGATTCCCGCACGGCATGCCCACCACTCAGGCCGAGACGATCAACGCCGACCTTTTGGCTTTCGTCCGCTCCGGATAGCGTTCACTATTGAGAAGGAGCACCTGACATGGCGCCAAACCCGAACCTTCAGCGGCTCCACGAGGCCGGCGTCTCGATCTGGCTTGACACGCTGTCGCGCCAGCTCTTGGACAGCGGAGAGTTCGCGGAACTGATCCGCGACTCGAGCATCACCGGCGCGACCTCGAATCCGACGATCTTCGCCAAGGCGATCACGGGCTCCGACCTTTACGACGAGCAGCTACGGCAACTCGCCGCGAGTGGACAGAGCGACACGCGAGAGCTGTTCTTCTCGCTCGCGCTCGACGACATACGCGACGCCGCCGAGCTGCTTCGCCCGGAGTACGACCGCGCCGGGGGAGCCGACGGTTTCATCTCGTTCGAATGCACCCCCGATCTGGCCGATGACACCGACGCGACAGTGGCCCAGGCGATCGACTTGTGGCAGCGGATCGATCAGCCGAACGCGATGATCAAGGTTCCCGGCACAGATGCCGGCGTGCCCGCGATACAAGAGCTGACCCGCCGCGGGGTGAACGTCAACATCACGCTGCTCTTCTCCGTCGAACGCTACGAAGAGGTGATCGACGCCTACCTCCGTGGCCTCCGTGCCCGTTTGGACGCCGGCGAACCGCTTGAATCGATCAGCTCGGTCGCTTCGTTCTTCCTGTCCCGAATCGACACCAAGGTCGACGCCCAGCTACCCGAAGACTCACCGCCGCGAGGCCGCCTCGCGCTCGCGAGCGCCCGCGTTGCCTACCAGCGCTACCTGGCTAGATTCGCAGGGCCGGAATGGGAACCGCTCGAACGCGCAGGCGCGAAACGACAGCGACTGCTATGGGCCAGCACCGGAACCAAGAACCCCGCGTACTCCGACGTGCTGTACGTCGAAGAACTGATCGGGCCCGACGTCGTCAACACGATGCCCGAGCAGACGCTGCGGGCGTTCGCCGACCACGGCCAGGTCAGCCGAACGCTGGACGCCGACCCAGCCGCGGCGGCGCAAACCATCCTCGCGGCACGGCCCGCTGGGATCGATCTCGCAGACGTGACCTACGAGCTCGAGCGCGAGGGCGTCCGGTCCTTCTGCGACTCCTACGACGAGCTCATCAACTGCATCAGCGGCAAGCTCGAGACCGTACAAGCCATTCACGAGTGAGCACCGGCCGTGTTCGCGCCGGCGAGCGTGGCGACGAGCTCCTTGCGCGTTCGCACTCCTGTCTTGTCGAAGATCGACTTGAGGTGGTCTTGCACGGTGTGGGGCGAGAGGAACAGCCGCTCGGAGAGGCTGCGAGTGTCGCTTCCGCCGAGCAGGAGGCTGACGAGCTCGCGCTCGCGGGCGGTGAGGTCGTAAGCAAGGAAACGGAGGTCGAGGATCTCCGACGGTGCGGCGGCACGGATCGTGACCGCGACCGTCCGGTCCAGCGGATCAAGCGCGTCCGCTTCGACCACCGCCCACGCGCCGGTGATCGCGCGAACACGGGCACGAGCGGGCAAGTGGGCGTCGGCCGCACCTGTGGGACTCCGGGACCCGGCGCGCGCGAGCACCCGGCTGGCGACATTGAAGACGACCCCGGACGCCGCAAGGTCGGCGAAGGGCAGGTTGGGTGGAACGAACTGGGCAAGCCACGCCCTGGCTCCCGCGGTCGACGCGCGCACGTCGAGGTCGGCGTCGAGGACCAGGACGCCCGCCGGAGGAGGCGCACCGGAGGCTTCAGCGAGCGCTGCAGTGCTCCGCCTCGTCACAGCCGCGAGCGCCGGCGCCAGCTCGTCGAGCAGGTCGCGGTCCTCCTCGGTGAACCGTGGGTCATCGGAGGATCGCATCAGGTCGAGGCATCCCCACAGCCCGTGCTTGTCGCGGAGCGGGACCCGTAGCTCGTCTCCGATCCCGATCGGCTTCAGCACGTCGAGGAAGCGGAGACCGGCGTCCCGTCCCTCTCGGGCGTGCGCACGAGCGAGCATCGGAAGCGTGTCTGGGGCGTCCAGTCGCTGGTCAAGGAGCAGCAGGCGCGGCAGCGCGGGCCAGTAGTCGTGGTCGCCCACCGCCGTCGTGCCGAGGCCAGAGCCTGGATCGCACGCCGGCCAGCACCACCTGTCGAAACCGACGACCGGGCGGAGCACCTCGATGATCCGGAACCGCGAGACGAACGGGTCTCCGCTGCTTTCGGTGAGCTGGAGGACCTGCTCGCGACAGCGCCGTCGTGCGCGCTCGCTGGCCATGCCGGCGAGTTTACGTCCGCTCGTGCGAATGCTGAAACCCCAGGTTGTTGGGATACCCACCAAACGCTCGCGCGGTCATCTTGTGCGCCATGACCTCAACTACACACACACCAGCTGTGCTTCGCCATGCCGGCGAAGGCGATCACGTATTGCAGATGCGCGCCTGCGTTAGCGTGAAACTCCCCGTGAGCGCCGCGCAGGACGGTCGCGTGAGCGCCGCCGAGTTCTGGATGCCCGCACAGTTCGGCCCGCCGCTCCACATCCACCACGCCGAGGACGAACTCCTGCAGATAATCGAGGGCACGGTCCGGATCGTCTGCGGCGACACAGACGAGACGGTCGGCCCGGGCGGGTTCGCGTACCTGCCGCGGGGCGTTCCCCACACGTTCTGGGTTCAGGGTGAGGAGCCCGCGCGGATGCTCGCCATCTTCACGCCCGGCGGAATCGAGCAGATGTTCGTCGAATCGGGCGCGCCGACCGCCACCGCTCGGCTCCCGGACGGCGACGGGACACCACCAGGTGGGCTCGAGGTGCTGACAGCGAGGTTCAACGTTGACCACATCGGACCGCCGCTCGGATCATGAGGTTAGATTTGGGCGATACGACCGAAAGCCTTGTTTACGTCTGAGAGCGGAGGCGAGAGCGCTTCTTTCCGGGCCTCTTTCTGGCGTCTCTCGCTCGCGCGTCTGATCTCGATGGCTGGGAGCGGCGAGGCGTCGATCGCGCTTGTGGCGATCGTCTATCAGCGCACAGGCGGATCGGGGCCTTGGCTTGCCGCGGCTTTGGTGTCCTCGTTTGGTGTACGCGCACTCGTGGGGCCGCTTGTCGGTGCGCTCGGTGGTGATCGCTTCGACCGCCGAACGGTCATGATCGTTTCCGATCTGACAGCCGCTGCGGCCTTTGTCGGGCTCGCGCCGCCTCCCGCAAGATTAAAGTGACAAAAACCAGGTAGGGGCAGATGACGGCGACGTGTTGGAAGGCGAGCATCAGCAAGCGCGTGGCTGGCGGATAATCCTCGAGCCCATAAATCAGATCAGGCGGACGACTCGGTTGGCGAACGGATCTCGGTCTCACGGAAAGAGGAACTTCGGATCGATGCGGCATCCTAGCGGACACATATCCGAAAACCAGCG
>CAVPKT010000043.1:0-51751 GCA_963705775.1 uncultured Solirubrobacterales bacterium
ACGAACACCGGTTTGTGCTTCTTGGCGGCCTGGTCGAGTAGGACCTCGGTGCAGTGCACGTTCGTATCGATCGTGCGCGCGGGGCTCTCGACGATCAGCTCTACGCCGACTGCCGCCGCCAGGTGGTAGACGACGTCTGCCATGTCGACAAGCTCCGCCACGAGCGGGCGATTGGTAGCGCTGTCAATTGTGTACGCGAATCGCGGATTCGATTTGAGGTGGGCGAAATTGTCGACTGCCCCGGTCGACAGATCATCGAGGATGTGCACGTGGTGCCCACGGTCGATCAGGACGTCTGAGAGATGCGAACCGATGAACCCGGCCCCGCCGGTGACCAAATAACGCATTACTGGAACCTCATCACGTAGCTTCGATACCTGCAGCCTCGGAGCGCACAAGCTCATACGTTTCCACTAGTGCTCGCAAGCCGGACTCGAGGTTGTACTTCTGCTCGAACAGCGTTCTGGCGCGGCGGCCGCCTGTGTCGACGGCTCGGTCGTCCGATAAGCCCGCGAGTGCGTGTCGCCACGCCGAGAGATCGTGCGGCGGCACGAGCCACTCGCGGCCCAACTCGCCAACGATCTCGGCGGGGGTGGCGATGTCCGATGCCAGCACCGGCATCCCGGCGGCCATTGCCTCAATGATCGAGCGTCCGAAGTTCTCGCTCCACTGCGTCGGGAACACGAGCGCGCGAGCTGCCAAGAGCTGCTCGGGCAGTTCGGCGGGTGCGATCCAGCCGAGGAACCGGGTCCGGGGCGGCGGGTTACGCTCGAGCTCGGCGCGTAGCGGGCCATCCCCAATCATCACAAGCTCGAGCTCCGGAACGAGCGCGGCTGCCTCGCGCCAGGCGTCGAGCAACAGCCGCGGCCCCTTCTCGCGGGAGATCCGTCCAACGAACAGGATGCTCCAGCTCGTGACGGTGCCTCGCGGCGCGGGCCCGGGTCCCCGATCACGTTCGGCTTGACCACGATGCGATCCGGATCGAAACCTCCATCGGCGAACACGTCCCTGACGAATTTCGACGGAGCGAAGAACCGGTCGACGTGATCCCAGCTACTGAGTTGGCGGTTGAGCGCGATCGTGAGCGCGGCGACAGCCGATTGCGGCCGGGAGCGGCGATAGCACGCGTAGCGAACCGCTCGCCAGGGATGGGTGCCGACGCACTCGGTGCACAGCCGGCCGTTCCGGAACAGCTTTGCTTCGGCGCACATCAGCCTGAAGTTCTGGATCGTCATCACAGTGGGAATGCCCTCAGCTGCCAGCGCGTGGAAGATCGATGGGGACAGCGCGAACCAGGTGTTGTGCACGTGCGCGATATCGGGTCGCAGCTTCCGCACGCGAGCCCGCATTGCGCGATGCTGGCCGGGGTTCCAGGGGGCCGCGAGTAACGACGCGGCCGCGGCGGCCGGACGGCCCGAGTTCGACAGCCGGAACGGCTCCACCTCGTGGCCCGCGCCGCGCAGCAGTTCCGCCTCGGTGTCCGCGATGGTGTCCTCCCCGCCCGCGAGCACGTACGGGTTGTGAATTTGGAGGATCTCACCGCGCTAGCGACCCAGCCGCGGCGCGACCTTAAGTCGCGGCGTACGACTGGTAGTAGTGGTAATGCGGGTCCACTCGAGGGGTCACGCCAGTAAGCACTACCCCAGTCGGCCGTTCCCGCGTTCGGGCGAGTGTCTCCTTCATCGCCGCGGCGTCGTCGCGTGTGGTCTTTGCTGCTCGGACGCAGATCGCGACCCCATCAACAAGCGGAAGCAGCTCGAGTGCGTCGACCACGGCGAGCAGTGGGCTGGTGTCGATGATGACGAAGTCGTAGGCGTCGCGCACCTGGCTCAGAAACGTGCGGAACCGCTCCGTCGCGAGCAGCTCAGCGGGGCGGGGCAGCGATCCGGCGGTGATGCACGCGAACCGGGCCGGGGACTGTGTGGACTGGGTGGCCGGCGATCCGTTGCCCTCGACGGGACGCTCCATGGGGTTCGCCGAGACGGTCTGTAGGACATCTTCGGGCTTGGCGTTGCCACTGAGATAGTCGGACAATCCCGGCGCGTCGTTGAGTCCGAGGCGCCCGGCCAATGCCGGGCGTCGAAGGTCGCACTCGATGAGCAGCGTCCGCTTGCCGGCGGCGGCGTTCGCGTGTGCAAGCATGGCCGCGACCGTCGACTTGCCTTCTTGGGCCAGCGCACTAGTCACGGCGACCGACCGCAGGCCGCTGCCGTCGGCGTCGAGCAGCTGCAGGTTCTGGCGTAGGACGCGAAAGCTTTCAAGATCGGCCGGATTCAACGCCCGGCGTCCGTTGGCGCCTGCCCCACCGTGACCAAGGGCGTTTTGCGAGATGTGGCCGATCAGTGGCAGGGCAAACTCGGCCTCGATCTCTTCCGGCCGTCGCATCCGCCGGTCGCGAGCTCGGCGAGCGTCCGCGAGCGCGATCCCGATGACCAGCCCCAGGAGTAGGGCGATCGCCGTGTTGCGAACGGTCTGCGGCTGCGTGGGTGAGTTCGAAGGACCGGCGACCCCGATCACGGACACGGGCGTGCCACTCGTCGCGATCGCCTGCGCGCGGGCGAGGCTGGTTTCTAGGGCGGAGCGCTGCACGGCCGGCGCGTGATGAAGGTCGGCCTTGAGGGCTTTTACCTGAGTCGCATATTGCTGGCGTGTCTCCGAGGTCGTCTGGACAGCGTCCTGCTGGGCGAACGCGTTCGCCACATTCGCTGCGAGCGTCGGATCGGACGCTACGGCTTGAACGTAGAGCACGTTCGATGTTGGGTCGACGCGGGTCGTGATCGCGGCCTGCAAGTCCGGGATCGTGAGCGATGTCGCAACCTTGCTCTTGACGCGTTCAGCAACGGACGGCCGTGTAACGCGGCCGCCTTCCTGCGCGGCGAGCGCTGCCTCGGTCTGGACGGTGGTGGGCGAGCCGATTGCCTGGCCGGGATCGACCACGCTCAACGACGCCGTGGCGGTGTATTGCTTTTTCTGATGCAACGAGTAACCGAGCCCGGCGGCAACGAACAGAAGGGTCACGCCGATGATCAGCAGTGCCTGATCGCGCAGCATCCGGCCAAAGTTGCCGGGTGAGTACCTGTTCGGTTCGTCGTTCACGTGAATGCCGGTTACCTAGGTCAGACGCTCCCCCGCGCCCACGGTGCCGATCCCAGCAACCGGGCGCCCATGTTAGCTGGCGCTGATCGCGGAGTCGTCAGCATAGAGCACCGGACGCGAAGCGAACGTCCGCGGACAATCATCGGCGCAACTCCCAGACACGACTCTCCATCAGGTGTTGCTCGGGTCCTTCTCGGGGTGGCGAAAGGAGGGCGGTCTCCGGGCGACGCCGACAACAAATCGTGGGTTGCTATAGAGGTACCGGCGCCATAGGCGACGTGGCTCGTTGTACAGCCGGTAAAGCCACTCGAACCCGGAATTCTGAATCCAGCGCGGCGCTTGCGGAAGCATGCCCGCATGAACGTCGAATGCCATACCGACGCCGATCAGCGCCGCCGCATCAAGTAGTCCCACGTTGGCCGCCATCCACCGCTCCTGCTTGGGCGTCGACAGGCCGACCCAGACGATGTCCGCTCGAGCCCGGTTGATCTGGTCCACGATCTGGTCATGCTCCGCTTCCGTCAAGGCGCGGAACGGCGGCGAATAGACGCCCGCGACCGCCAGGCCCGGAAATCGTTCACGAAGTCGCTCGACGAGCAGCTCCGGCGTTCCCGGCGCACCGCCGTAGAAATAGTTGCGCCAACCCCTTTGCGCAGCAAGCTCACAGACTGCGAGCATGAAGTCCGAGCCGCGCATTCGCTCGATCTCGCGCGAACCCGCAAACCGTCCCGACCAGAACACCGGCATGCCGTCGGCAATCGTCAGTCCGGATCGGTTGTGGATCTCTCTCAAATCGCTGTCGCGCTGACTCTCGATCACTCCGTGCACCCCGGTGACGCACACGTAATGGTGCTCGCCATCGTCTATCCAGCGCTCGATCTCCGAGAGCGCCCCGGCAAGTCCGACCGTGCTCACGCCGACCCCCAGCACGTCCACACGCCTGCCGCCAGAGCTCACCGGCTCATCTGCCCGCGAGCGGCCAGCTGAGCCGCAGCTCGACCGCGCGGAAGCTCAAGTATCCAAGGGCCCACCAGGTTGGCAGTGCCCCAAACGGGGCCTCGAGTACAACGCCATAGCATGCGGCCACGGGCACGCCGGCGACGACGGCGATCGCCAGGATGTCAAGTCCGCTGAGGTGAGAAGAGCGCGCAAGCTTGACAATGATGCGGGCGGCGAAGACCCCGATCGCAAGGATCATGATCAGGCCGATCAATCCGATGCGAGCCCAGGTGTTGATCAGGTAGTCGTGCGGCTGACGCACGTCTTCGAACGTGCCACCCAGCAGGAGCATATCCCCACCCGAGTCGTGCAGGAAGTCGGGCCCGAAGCCCACTCCAGCCCAGTCCCGCGCGCTCGTCTTCTCGGTGTAGACCTCGATTGCCTGCCACGCCAATCGCCGGGCCCGCGCCGTCCCGGTTGCTCCGCCCGTCGGGTCGCCCTTCGTCGGAACAAGCGGGATGAACGAGCTCCCGGCTTGTGAGAGCCGGTGCACCGGGCCGCTGTGGCTGGCCTCGTAGATCCCCGCGGACACGAGCAGGATGAGCAGCGGAACGACGATCCGAGCCCCGTATCGGCGCAGGATCTGGCGCGGGGCAGGCGTCAGCAAACCGAAGACGAGCAACTGCACGATCACCCCAGCGAGCGCCGCCCGCGAGTAGTCCCCGAACACCAGGACCACCTGCCACACGACAATCGCCAAGCTCAGCCACGGCCTGCGGCCCTGGATCACCCGGTACAGGGCGTAGACGATCAGCACACCGCAGATCGTCGAGTCGACGTCCGGCCGCAGCTCGAACACGTACGACTGGCCGCCGCCAAGCGTAGGCAAGGAGTGGACGAAGCCTTTGGCGGTCATCGCCACCGTCATCCACGCACCGTGAAACAGAAGCGCCGCGAACAGCGCTTTCTCCATCTTCGCCCGTTGCGCCCCGGTCTGTCCCCCGTACGGAGTCAGGTAGACGAGCACGCCGTACCCGTACGGGGCGAAATCCCGGATCGCGTTTGTCGAGATGCTCCCCGAGAGGAACCGCACCGAGCTCCAGGCGAGCAGCAATCCGCACGACAGTCCGATGGTCAGCTCGACCGTTCTGAGACTAAGCGCGACGTGTCCGCGCGCCGCCGCGATCACCCGCTCCCCGAGTATGCAGATGAGGAAGAGGTCGCCGACGTACGGCGGTCCAGGTATCAGGTAGCTGCCCCAGCGAGCACAAGCGAGCATGTACACAGCGAGCGCGAACGGTCCGTACTCGCGCAAAAAGTGCGCCACTCGCACTCGCTGGCGTGCGCCGGTCCGTGTGTGTGCGTACGCTGCGACAGCCCTTCCGCTAGCCATCGCTCAGTCGTCGTCGCCGCATGGCGGCCGGAGTGTAGACGGTGATGTTTCTCACGCTGACCGGTTCGTGGCTCGGGAAGGGGAGCGTCCAACCATTTCCACCGATACACTCGCCACGCGCATGGTGCGCACGACGTGATCGACGTCCTACTGATCAGGTCGGTCGGCCTGCCCCGGCCGAGCATGGAGCGCTACGCCGACCTGCTCGAGTCCGGGGCTTCCGCCGCTGAGTTTCGCGTCGAGGGTCGCTCTCCGCCCATTGGGCCGCTGTCCGAGCGACGGGGATTCAATCGGCTTGACGGCTACGTGCGCCGGTGGGCGGCTCTCCCCGCCGCTCTCGCGCGTGGGCGCGCCGACGTAATACGGAGGTTCGACGTCGTCCACATCGTCGACCACACCTTCGCTCATCTCATCCGAGTGCTGCCTGCAGAGCGCACCGTCGTGACCTGTCACGACCTCATGCGCCTCAAGCTGGCGCTTGGCGAATTGCCGAGGTCCCGCGAGCGAGCGATCGTCGGTCCGGCCCGTTTCCGCTGGAGCGTGTCACACCTGTCTCGTGCCGCCAGGGTCGTGTGTCCGTCGGCGGCAACAGGCGCTGATGTCATCCGTCTCTGCGGCGTGGCGCCGGAGCGCGTGCAGGTGATTCCTCACTGTGTCGAAGATCGCTTTCGGCCGCTATCAGAACAGCGGCGCGGCGAAGTGCGACGAGAGCTTGGATTGGAGAACCAGCGGCTGGTCTTGCACGTCAGCTCTGGGGGATTTTATAAGAACATTCCAGTCACGCTGCGCGTGCTGGCGGAGCTGCGCGCGAGCCTGGACGGGGTCGTACTGTTGCGCGCGGGAGCCACCCTCACCGCCGAGGAGAGGAGACTCGCGGGTCAGCTCGGGGTCGAGGACGCCGTCCGCGACCTCGGCTCGGTCTCGGAGGACCGTCTGGTCGACCTGTACGGAGTGGCCGACCTCCTCATATTCCCCTCGCTGTACGAGGGCTTCGGCTGGCCCGTGCTCGAAGCGATGGCTTGCGCTACGCCGGTCGTCACATCGCGAGCGCCGGCACTAATGGATCTGGTTGGCGACGCAGGCCTGACGGCGGACGCGGACGACGTCGCCGCCCTGACCGAGGCGACACACGCCGTGCTCGCCGATCGCGCGACCGCGGCGAGCCTGAGTAGCGCCGTCTACGCACGCGCGTCGACCTTCACGCGACAGCGGACCCTCGACGCATACGCATCAGCTTGGCGCGAAGTCGCGACCGGGAAGACCCCACGAGTGATGGCGCTCGCGGATCCGAGCGGGTCGACTCCCTAAGCTCGGATCACACCGACATTCCCCAGGAGCATCGGAGCAGTTAAGCCCCTGACGTCTGCCACTGCTCCGTCAACGAAGTGGTTCTGCTCAAGCAGCCAGCCACTCCACGCCGTGCCGACCGAGTGCGAGACCACAGGGTGACTGGCTCGACCGCCCTCAACGACATTTCTCACCAAGCTGACGCCGGCTCCCACGAATTCAATCGGTGTGTCGGTGGCGCTCGAGGCCGCCCGTGCTGCATACCTAACGAGATTGTGCGCGACCTCCGCTCCGGCGGTCGTCTTGATCGCGGTACGCCCGCCCACGCCTGCGAGCGGAGGTGATGGGAACAGGACGACGTTTCTGATGCACGAGACCTTCCCCACTGTGCCGCTCGGGGATGCCAGATCGATGGCCGTCATGGTTGCATCAATGATCTGGTTCTCCGAGATCGTGACATTGTTCAACAACGGGTTTGCGTACAGGACAATGCCGGCGGTAGCGTTGTAAATCGAATTGGTCGAGACCAGTGCCGCGGAGGCACCGGGCACCGAGCTGTTAACGGCGATTGCCGCCTGATTGTCGGGCCGCGGCGTTCTCCAGCTGATGTGGTTGCCAACCACATGTGCCCCCAATCCGCTGGCCTCGATTGCATACCCGGTCGGTCCTTCGATGACGTTCGATTCGATCACCGGATCTGTTCCCACTGCCGAGATTGCCGTGCCGCTCGTCGCGTGCACCGACGGCGGACCGATATGGTTGCCGCGGATCACAGTACCGGCGTTGTACTGCGGGTTGTCGGGCGAGTGCTCCTCGATCGCGATTCGCCTGTGACCCCAGATCGTGTTGTAGAGATACTGGTTGCCAAACACACGGGGCGTTGCTGTACCCGACGAACCCGAGCGCGTTGAAAGGGCTGTTAGACGATCACGTTGTCACGTACGACGACGTTTTACAGGAGAATCCGCCAACGTAGCCCTCATGAATCTGGTTGCCCTCGACATGATGGCCGCTTCCCGCCGCGATTTCGACCAGAGCCGAACCGCCGCACGCGGCACGCAGGTTAGAAACGACGCAGCCCGTGCTGCTAGTGATAACGATCTTGGCCGGGATGTCGCCGCCCGAGAACGGTGAAAGCGAAGTCAGGATCCGTCCATGTGTAATTCGGACCCCGTGACGGCCGTTCATCTCGAAGAGCGTGTCGCTGGTGACGGCGTCCCCGATGCGGGCAGGCCCCGTACGCACCGCCCCCCCGGCCAGATCAAGGACCACCTTGTCGTGCGGGAACGAGACCGTGCCGTTGATGACGTAGATAGCGCCTGGGCGGCCCCGGACCGTGGTCCCCGGACGCGCGGCCTGTAGAGCGCGCTGAAATGCGGCGGTGTCGTCGGTGTGCCCGTTGCCGCGCGCTCCAAAATGACGGAGTTCGAGGTGGGGGCCGCGGGGCGGGGCAGTGCGGTTGACGGCGCCAGACGAGCATGCATCCAGTAGTTCCAGGAGCGACACGGTGGCGGCCGAGCCCGACAAGCTGATAAATCGTCGCCGGCTGATCGGAGAAGAGATCCGATCGCCGACGACTTGACGCCGCGGAGTATTCACTAGTGCGATTCCCGTCCGAACGCCCTCCACATGCGCCACATCTTACGATCCTGGCCCATGGCTACAGCGAGCGGGCCGTTACGCTTCCCGACGAAGGTTCAGCCTACCGGAGGTCTCGTCCATGCCCAGCCTCGGCAGTAGAGCCATCTCCGCCGCGCTTGCACTACGCGGGTCGAAGAAGCGGTTGAACGACATCGACGCCACACTGGCCGACATCGCCGCTCGCCAGCTCAGGCCCGTGCCATACGGACCACCCCGGCGATTAGATCGCAAGGTCGACATAACGATCAGTACGGTGCGCGGTTGGCAGATCTACGAGATCGCTCCCAGGACAGCAACCGCTAAACAGGCGGCCCTCTACCTCCATGGTGGCGCCTACGTACGCCAGATCAGCCACCGGCAGTGGAAGTTCGTCGCAAAGCTCGCGGCCGCCACAATCACCCGCTTCACCGTCCCGATCTTCCCGCTCGCTCCGAACGGGACCGCGGCGGACGTCGTACCAGCCCTCACTGATGTTGCCGCAGAACTCATGAGCAGCATCGGTCCCGAGCGCACGATCATCGTGGGTGACTCATCCGGCGGGGGCATGGCGCTTGCCGTCGCGCTTCAACTACGCGACCGCCACCTCCCGGCCCCCGCCCGAACCGTCCTGATATCGCCCTGGCTAGACGTCGCGGTTGCCGATCCGGCAGTCGCGGCCATAGCCCCACGCGACGTAGTCCTGGCTGCTCCAGGCCTGAAGGCTGCGGGCGACCTGTATCGGGGCGATCTCCCTGCCGACAGCCCGACGGTTAGTCCCATCCACGGCGATCTCACTGGGCTGGGCCCGATCACCTTGCTTAGTGGGACGCGTGACATCTTGCAGGCCGACGCCCGCCGCTTGGTCGACCGTGCCAAATCAGTCGGGCTATCCCTCGACTACCACGAAGCCACTGACATGCCACACGGCTATGCGATGTTCCCAATCGCCGAGGGGAAACGAGCCCGTGCGGTGATTGAGGCCGCCCTCGGCACACGCGGGTGAGGAGACCGGCTCTTGCCATAAAACCCGCTGCTAGGGTTCCATTGGTGTTCGGAAGGGGGTCCCGCGGGGAGCGGCACGGTCATGCGCCCAGCGGCGGCCTCCTTGCCATGATCGTCGCCGACTACGTGGCCTACCACCCGGAGGAGAGCTCCCGCCGGTCGGCGCTGCTGTTCCTTCCGCGCATTGTCCTCAACCCCTCGCTGCATGCGAACATTCTCCTGCGACTTGCGACGCGCTGCCCACCGTTCCTGATGGGCTTCTGGCGAAGCCTGCTGATCGCGACGCATTCGATCGATCTCGATCGCGGGCTCACGATCGGCCCGGGGCTGTGCTTGTTTCATCCGCACGGCCTCACCTTTGCTCGGGGAGTGACCATCGGCAGCAATGTGACGATCATGCACAACGTGACGATCGGGCGCTCCATGCGTGTCCGGAATCGCGCGGGCCGCGCGGTTCTAGAGTTCGAAGACCCTGGCTGTCCGGTGATCGAAGACGGCGTGACGATCTTGACCGGGAGCGTGATTACGGGGCCGATCACCGTCGGGAGTGGGGCCGTGATCGCGGCTGGCTCATTCGTCGATCGCGATGTCCCTCCCGGGACCGTCTACCGCCGAGGGTCCTCCCACGAGCACAACGAGTCATCCGCGGGACCAGCCGGCCGAGCAGCGCAGACGCTGTTGCCCAGTGATTAAGTAGCGGACAGCGCCAAACGCGTGCTGCGCTAGATTGCCCTGCGCCCGCTACTCGACGTGGAGAAAGCTCATGGAGTTCAGCGCCCTCGGGCTATACCGAATCGCACACCAGCTGTGGCTCTGGAATGTGCCGTTTGTTCCCCGCATCATCGATCTGGTGAGCCACCTGCTGTTCACGGCGAGCTTGCCGCACAACGCCAGCATCGGCGAAGGAACGGACATCATGCATCGTGGTACTGGCGTTTTGATCGGGATCTACTCGCACATCGGCAAGAACGTAGTCATCGGTCCGTTCGTGATGATCGGCGCCCGCATGGACTTCGTCGGCGTCGATGTCCCGGTCTTCCCACGCATCGAGGATGACGTGGTAATTGGCGCTGGGGCAATCGTGATGGGCGAGATCACAGTTGGGCGTGGCGCGCTAATCGGTGCAGGCGCAGTCGTCGTCAAGGACGTACCTCCGGGAGCGGTCGTAGTCGGCAATCCCGGACAGGTCGTCGGCATGCATCCCGAAGGGGCAAAGAAGTATCTGATCGAGAGCGGTGCTCGTCAGGAACGTGACGGCCGTGCGCCTAATCGATCCTGAATCGACAAACAGCCGCCCGATGACGGAAGCAGCATCACGTGGCGTCAGGCCACGTGCCTCCGGTCCGTGGCGCGGCCGGCGCGGATCCTCGCGATCGTGCCGAGCGTCGGCCAGCGGGCGGCGGCCTCGACGGCAACGATGCCCCCGAGCCATAACGCGACGGAGAGGAGCAGCGAGCGGTAACTCCAGAGCGCGTGCTGTGCGACGATCAGCGCGATGGGGACGAGCGCGTAGGGTAGCTGCCGGACCGCGCTGAGGATCGCCGCCTGGCGACCTACGAGCCGCCTGGCGAAGAACGCGAACGCAACCGCCTGGACCGCGTACGCCGACACGGCCCCGATCGTCAGCCACTTGGCTCCGCCGGTCTTGGCAAGTATTGGATAGGCAATGGTGGCAAAGACAGACGCGATCGCCAGCGAAGCGAGAAAGTCCCGCTGGCGGCCCGCCGCGACCTGCACAAAGCCAAGCAGGTGGCCGTACCAGACGAGCGCCACAGCGGGGGCCCCAATCGCCAACAGCGTGGCGGCCGGTCGGTACTGATGACCGTAGATCAGATTGACGATCGCGCCGGACTCGGCCACAACGATTGCTGTCGCGGCGAGCGTCAGGCGCGAGGTGAGCGCGACGAGCTGCTCGGCGAGGAGCGTGAAGCGCTCGTGGCTCTGCGAGTGGCGCCGAACGAGCTCGGGCAGGACGGCGCTGAAGAGCACCTGGCTCACGATCGCGGCCGTCCCGACGATGCGCGTTGCAGCGTTGTACTGGCCGACCTCCGTTGAGTTGCGGAAGGCGCTCAGGATCGGGACGTCGATCGCCGCCAGGTAATTGAACAGCAGCAGGCTTCCGAGGAGCGCTGCCCCGCCGATGAGCAGCGGGACCGCCGCAGCTGGATCGGGGGCAACGAAATGAAATCCGGCCCGAACTCGAAGCACGATGAAGGTGATTGCGTCTGCGGCAAGCTGCCCGAAGATCAACCCGACCGCCACCCAGACGGCGTCGTGAGTGGCTGCGACAAGCACGACCGTCGGCACCGCGCTCAGCAACTGAGTCGCCATCTTGATCAGAGCCGCCGAGCCCATTTGTTCGAGCGCCTGAACCGCGTAGACCACGTTGAGCGCTTGGGCGAGGATGTACGGCGCGAAGACGATCAGCAGGTCACGCTTGCTGGCCCCGAAGGGCGCGATCAGCGCGATCGCGACGAGCACGCCCATCATCACCAGCGCGATCCCCGTCTGGACCATCGTTGTGTCGACCACGAGCCGTGAGATGCGGCTCGGCTCAGCGACGATCCGGCGATACGTCAGCAGCGTCAGCCCGCCGTCGGCGATCGCGGAGAAGAAAACCGACAGTGTCAGCGCCAGTGCCAGCTCGCCCAGCTTGCTAGGACCCAGCAGGCGTGCGACGACGACGGAAGTGATGAGCGTCAGCGTGCGGGCGAAGATCTCCGCCAGCGTCAGCATCGTGAGGTTACCTGCGATCCGCGCAGCCGCAGGGCGCGCAGGCGACTCCGCAAGCGTCAGCTCGCCGTGGCCGGCCTCGCTTGGAGCGCTGTCCTGCTGCGGCGGAGACGCCGCGGACGGACCATCGCCGCGCGTCGGGCCGCGTGCCGAAGGGATCCCGCGGAAGAGGCCTCTAGGGCCGATCATCGGCCCGGACGCCGTCAGCCGACGACGAGCCCGCCGAGTCCATCTATGAGGGTTCCTGGACCGTGGACGGTGCCGGCGGGGCAGTGACCTGGTCCGTCAGCCACGGCCTACCGTCCGGAGCGAGGCTTCGACGAAATGCGTCCGGCGAACCGCCTCGGGACGAAAGGTTACGTCGCACGCGGATGAACACATATTCCGGGCGGACCAGCGTGGCTATGACCGCGTGGCGGGCCGCCCTCGCATATCTGCGGTTCAGCAGGTTGACCCCGGCTAGCCGGTAGTGCACAGCGGAGATGGCCCCGCGCCGATCCTTAGATGAAGGACGATATTCGGCGTTGAACTGGTCCCACGAGTAACCAGCTCCAGCAAGCCGAGCCCGGTGGCGCAGGATCATGTACGTGCCCACCCGGCGGGTGTGCAGATCATCAGCCCCACTGTGCGAGTCGTCGCGGAGCCGGTACTCGGCCAGACGTTCAGGCACGACACTCACCCGGCCCTGCCACGCCAGCCGGGCAATGAGGTCCAGCTCCTCACCAGGGAGCCCCGCCAGAGCCTCGTCAGAACCACCAACGGCGCGGACCGCGGCCGTGCGCAAAAGCATTGCGGAAGGCGGGAACGGGAGTACCAACGCTTGACGAATCAGCTCCTGCTGACCTGGCAAACGTGGATCCTCGCCGGTCTTGACGAAGCGGCTGAGGAATCTTGGCAGCGGCTGACCGTCCGCGGCTATATAGCTCATCAGGCAACCAACACAGACACAGTCAGGCTCCGAAGCGAATGTCGCGAGTTGCTTTTCGAGCTTCTCCGGCATCCAGCGGTCATCGGCATCGAGGGACGCGATGAACTCTCCGCGGGCTTCAGCGAGGCCGAGATTGCGCGCAACGGCAACGCCTCGATTAGGAAACGACAGCACCCGGCCGCGTGGATCCGCACCGATCGCCTCTTGGGCTCGGTCAACGGAGTCATCGGTGGAGCCGTCGTCGATCACAATCAGCTCGAGCTCGTGATGAGTCTGCGCGAGAACGCTTGTGATCGCCTCGCCGACAAAATCTGCCGAGTTGTAGATCGGGATAACGACGGAAACGAGCATGGGATTGTGTAGTTACAGCCGAGAGAGACAACGCGCCCCCGCAATCCTGCGTGCGCACCGCTTCACCCACGGTCTCAGGGTCGACTGCGGGGATTGTAACTGAGCTCGGTGTAGGGCGTTCCCCCGCCGCCGCGGCAAGCGGGGCAGCCATTATCGCCTGGTCCTCCCCGCGACGCCCGCAATGAGAATGTGCAACTCTGTCGAGCTGCCGAAACCGGCGACGGCCCAGGGACGATAGGAGCGAGTGAGTGACCCGCCCGGCGCAACTACATCGGATCTGAGCAATGCCGCGGGTATTGATCGTCGGTGCAGGCTTGACGGCCTGACCGTCGCCCATCGGCTTGCCGAGCACGGCATCGACAGCGTTCTGTACGACCGCGCGGGTGTGCCTGGCGGTCTTATCCGCTCGGAGCAGATGAACGGGGTCATCTACGAGCCGTGCGGCAGCCACATCTTCCACACAGAGGATCGCGAGGTTTGGGAGCTTGCGAACGCGATGACACCCTTCCGGCCCTATCGCCATCGCGTGGACATCATCGTCGAGGGCAAGCGGCTCAACTGGCCCCCCCTCCTGAGCGAACTCGACCAGCTCAGCGACGGGGAGCGGATCAAGCGTGACCTGCTGGCCCGCCGCGACAACACGATAGACCCGGAGTTGCGAGCGCGCAGCGCCAACTTCGAGGAGTGGTGTCTGGAGCTGATGGGTCCAGATCTGTACGAGCTGTTCATTCGCCCGTACACACAGAAACAGTGGGGTCGGCCACCGGCGGAGCTGCCGGCGAGCTTCGCTCCTCGACGCGTCAGCATTCGCTGGGATGACAACCCGTACCTGTTCCCAGACCCCTATCAGGGATGGCCATCCGGACCGCAAGGCTATACAGACCTGATCGACGGCTTGCTCGCAGACCGCGACAAGGTGACGTTGGTCACCAACACGCACGTGACGCTTGCCACGCTTGGCTCGCTGGTCGACGAGCAGGTCCCAGACGCGGTGGTCCTGACCTGTCCGCTAGACGAGTTTGCGGACGCTGTGTTCGGTGACCTCGTGTGGCGTGGGATCCTCGTGCGCTCGGTTCACATACCACATGTCGAATACGCGCAAGGCGCAATGGTCGTCAACTACCCGGCGCTGGAGTATCCGTTCATTCGCATTCACGAGACCAAGCACGCATCAGGGCAGAAATGTGAGGGGACCGTGCTGGGATTTGAGTTCACCGGCGCGCCCACGCGGTACTACCCGGTCGAGGATGCAATTAATACACAGCTCAACAAGCGCTATCAGGACCACATACGAGCCGAGATCGAGAGACCGGTCTATTTCGGCGGTCGCCTGGCGAACTACATGTACATCGACATGGACGATTGCATGCGCCAGGCGCTTGACCTCTCCGCGGAGCTGCTCGATGACCTCCACATCGCGTGACTACGTGTTCACCCGCGAGGAACCGTCCGGCGTGGCGAACACCCGGGTGTTCTCGATGTACCACGGCCCCTTGACGCCACTCTTCTGGAACGCAGAGCTGAGCCTGGCTGAGCGCTGAACGTCGAAGGCGTAGCCGTGCTCGGCGAACAGCGCATCCCAGTAGCTTGCGGGCTGCTCGTTGACGTGCAGGTGTCCGCCTTGGCCAGGGGGAGCGGAGCTGAACACGATAAATGGCGCCAGAGTGACAAGAAAGGCCACGAGGCGGGACGCGAATTCAGCTGGCACGTGCTCGGCCACCTCCAGACAGAGGGCGAGGTCAAAGCCTGTTCCGACCTGCGCCGGCGGCTCACGATCCAGCGAAAACGGAACGGCACGCACGCCCTGCATGCGTGCGAGCATGCGGCCGAAGGCGTTGCGCTCGCACGCGTACACGCGGCCTCTGCGCCGGCGCCATTCCGCGCTGAAGACCCCCGAGCCGGCACCCACGTCGATCAGCACGCGCGCTTCGGGAAAGGAGCGCTCGAGCGCATCCACCAAAGCGCGCGCGTCGGGAGCAGCCAACTGGTGGTACCGAAGCATCGTTACCGGGTTGTAGGCGAGCCACTCCCAGCCGCGACGCTCGCCCAGATCCGAGATCCAGTGCACGACGGTTCGAGCCGAATCAAGCACGGCAGTCACGGGTCGACGTGGAGGTGGCGTTCATCAGGCTGACACACTTTGGCATGCTGTCGGCATGCGCGTATTGATGCTCGCCTTCGTCTGCCGCCCCGGCTACGGCTCGGAGTCAGGCGTCGGCTGGGAGTTCTTGTGCGCGGCCGCTCGTGACCACGAGGTCACGCTGCTCACCCACCCCAGCGGCGTCGACGAGATTCGCGATGCGCTGCGCGTGGATGACCTCAGTCAAGTGACTGTCATACCCGTGACCGGCCTTCCTCAGCTGCGCGGCTTCGAGTGGCGTATGGGCATCGGACATCTCGGCTACCTGGTTTGGCAATACCATGCCTGGGCGGCGGCACGCCGATTAGCTGCACAGGTGGACGTCGTTCACCATGTGACACTCGGCAATGACTGGCTCCCCAGCGCGGTGCATTTCCTGACCGGAGTGCCGGCAGTGTGGGGACCCGTCGGCGGGACGGTTCGCCTGCCGTGGCGCCTGGCTCGGTTCTTCTCAATGCGAGGGCTGGTGCGAGAGCTCCTGCGGGAGCCGGCCAGCAAGTTGAGCCGCCGGTTAGTCGCTACGCGCGTGCGTCGTAGCGACTGTTTAGTCGTAACGGTCAACGCTGATAGCGCCGCGAGCTTCACGGGGCTAGGTGGACACGTGGTGGTGGAGCCCCACGCGGCCATCCCGTCGCGACGAAGCCCGTCAACGATCGCACCCGCGGCTACCGCAGTAGATGGTCAACGCCGCGCGGTATTTGCCGCCCGACTCATTTCGTGGAAGGGCCCTCACCTCGCCGTTGACGCCTTGGCCTCTGCGGGTGCGGAGTGGACGCTTGATATCTACGGCGAGGGCCCGGAGGCGGGTCGCCTTCGTCGCCGAGCCGAGCGCCTGGGCGTTGCAGACCGGGTCCGGCTGCTCGGTCAACGGCCGCGCGAGGACGTTCTCTCGGCGCTGGCTTCGGCCGACGTCTTGCTATTTCCGAGCATGCACGATCCGTCGCCGTTCATAGTGGCAGAGGCCGTCAGCCTCGGTTGCCCGGTTGTGTGTCTGGACGTCGGCGGGCCGCCGTTGTTGATCGCCGGGACGACGGGCGAAGCTGTGCCGCCCGATGGCCGCGCTCCGGAACGACTGGCAGCGGCGATGAACCGCGTGCGGCGCCATCCACCGAACGGCCGCTGGAGCAGTGACCGACTGCCCAAGCTGGTAACGGAGTGGTACGAGGCGGCAGTCGCCAACGTTGCGCGACGTCCTCGGCAGACCGGATGACGCAACTCGCGAGGAGAACAGCGTGGAGCGCTTGAACGTTGGCTGCGGCCCAGACGCACGCTCCGGATGGGTGAACCTAGATGTCGCACCGCTTCCAGGCGTGGATGTGGTCCACGACCTCAACGACGTTCCGCTCCCGCTCGAGGACGAACGCTTCGAGCTGATCGAATGCCAGGACGTACTCGAGCACGTCGATCTCGTTCCGGTGCTGCGTGAACTGCACCGCGTCCTTGTCCCCAGCGGGCGCCTTCGCCTGCGGAGTCCACATTTCACCTCTAGTGTGGTTTACGTCGATCCGACTCACCGCCGAAGCTTCTCGATCAGCACATTCGACTATTTCGTGGGTGGGAAGACCGCATTCGGCGAGTTCTACTTTGACTTTCACTTCTGCACGATCGAGCGTGCTCGGATTACGTTTCACCGACGCCGCTCGGAGCCTTGGAACTGGCTGATCGAGCCGCTTGTGAACGCATCACCGTGGCTACAGCGCTACTACGAGGCAGTCGGGTTCTCGCGCCTGTTCCCGGCGCTGAATGTCGAGCTCACGCTGGTGAAGTAGAGCGCTATACCGCCCTGAAGAGGAAGCCGCAATGGATCGAGGGGCGGCCCGCCGGGTGTCTGGCAAACAGCCGCTCCAGCGGCCTGTCGACGGCGATGGCGGCGCGAAGGACAGCTAGGAGCACCTCATGCGTAACCGAGGACGCACGCGGCGCTGCGGGTCGCTGCGGCTCCGCCGGTGCTGTCTCCGGCCGCATGAGTCTGGCGACGACCGAGCGCGTGCGCAAGACGGCGCGCAGCATCGGCGAGAAATCGTACGGTCGAACAGCGACGATCTCAAAGCCCGCCTGCCGGAAGAGTTGGATCCATCCCTCAGGCGGATGGGGGAAGGTGTACGACGAACGGTCACGGATGTTCTCGAGCAGGATCAGGTGGCCGCCGGCGCGGGTCAACGAGCGCATCTTGGCGGCAAGCGCTGCGTGGTGCTCGAACGGGTTGTGCTGGATCACCGTGACCGACGAGATCAGGTCGAATCCGGCGGGGTCGTCGAAGTCCTGAAGCGAGGTCTGCTCGAAGCGCAGCTGGGGCATGCGGACCCGGTTGGACTCGATCAGCGCCGGCTGGAGGTCGATTCCCAGGACATCGGTGAATCCGCGACCCCCTAGACGCCTACACCAGCGGCCGCTGCCGCAGCCGACGTCGAGCGCGCGGTCCGCGGGTGCCGGCGGCGGTGCGAGCTCCAGCAGTTCGTCGTAAGCCACCTCCTGCAGGTCTGCTAGGTGGCGGTTGAGCCACAGCGGTTGCCCGGGCCAACAAACGTTGCCCAATGCGTCCGGATCGGACTCTGGATCCAGGCGCCCCTCGTGGTCGGCGTGCTGCTCCCAGTAGGTGCGTAGCTGCTCCCAGTTGAGCGAATCCACGTCAGTCCTTGAACAGCAGCAAATCGGTGAAGGAGCCGTCCGCATAGACGTCGCGCAACAAGGGGATCTCAGCGGTCGGGCGGGCAGACTCGAGATCGGCGCTGACGCGCAGATCGAAGAAGCGCGAGTAGCTCGAGATGACCAGCTGCTCGAGGGTCTCAAGGCCTCCGGCCGCTCTCAGTCCCTGCGGCCAATACTCGATCAGCACGGGCACGCGCGACTTCAAGAGGCGCTGGGCGCCGCGGAGGATCGCGGGTTCGTGACCCTGGGCGTCGATCCACACCAGCGGCGTCTCTTCCGGGTTGACCGTGCCGTCACTGATCAGCGCGTCGACGGTCGTGGCGGGCACCATGAGGCGAGCCCGCGATGCAACGTCGTCTGACATCGCGGCGTCGCGCGGGTGGACACGATGGTCCCCAGAGTCGACGTCGGAGAGCGCCAGCTCGACCTCGCCCACGACGTCGGTGACGGCTGCGTTAATTACCTTGACCCGCTCAGCGAGACCGTTGGCGATCACGTTCTGTGCGAGTAGGCGTGCCGTGTCGGGATGCGCCTCTATCGCCACGACGCGGTTGACGTAGCCACCGCGGAGCGCGGCGACGGTCGTCGTACCGATGTTCGCGCCGATCTCGAGCAGCACGCCCTTGCCCGGGGGGCTCGCATGACGCTCGATGAGCGCGAACGCGCGCGCGAGCACTTCGCGGTCATCCGAGCCGCCGTAGATGAACAGCTGCTCTCCGGCGACGGCGTCGGACGTCCGGACGAGGAATCGGGCGCCGTCACGCTCCTCGCTTGCGATCAGTGGCGTGAACCGGCGGGCAAGTTGGAAGAACAGCCACCGGTTCGCGGCTCCCGCGGGCAGGGGCGATCGTCGCGCCACGCGGCGTACGGGCGGGAGCAGGCGGAGGAACTCGAGGAGAGGGCGTGGTCGCTCACGGGTCATGGTTCGGCGTCTACGCACGGTGAAGCGACGCCCGGATTGGCCAAGCCCGGTTCCCGCTCAACAACGGGGAATCTGCTTTTGATGAGTGCCAACCTGGATCGGTCCTAGACAGTATCGACTTGCGGGTATTGGAGGCTTCAGCGGGCAGGGGTCTGAGGTTGACTGGCAGGGACTTCGACGCCCACAAACCAGCGCCGCTCTTGCGACTGCAAGGAGACCTTGCATTTGGCGGCGTCCGGTTGATAACGCAATGGCTTGCGCATAACATCAGAGGCGTCTGGTAGCCTCTCGAGTGTCAAAGGGACCGTTTTGTGGAGTTTTGGAAGGGAACGTGGGGAAAGGGAAGGAAGCTTGACGCGATGGTCGATGACCCAGCAGATGTAGACGAAACGGATCGCTCGCAAGTGACGGCGAACGGTGACGGCTGGGGCAGCGTCTCGCGGCGCACCCTGCTCAAGGCGGGATGGAGTGTCCCGGTGATCATGACCGTAGCTCCTGCGGTGGCATTCGCCGCATCCGGCACCGCCAGTTCAACCACGAGTCCCGCTGGCGGTACGAACCCGACGGTCCAACCGTCGAACACTTCCAGCGGCTCGCCCAGCACCGGCAACGCAACTCCCGTCAGCGGTACCCCGGCCGTCAGCGGTACCGGCGCCGGCTCGGGTGATGCCATTGAGCAGCCGAACGTAGGCCCCGAGCCAGCTCGGATCAATCGCGGCTTTACTGGCTGAATGAGCGACAAGCTCAGGCGCGGCGTGGACATCACGCTCGTCGTGCTTGGTGCTGCGGCCCTCGCGCTCGTGTTGGCGAAGGCCACTCCTTGGGCTGAGGGTGACGGTGGCCAGCCGCGGGCGGTGGGAGGGCCAGCCGCGCTTGCGGCGGCGCACCGCGGGACGCAGTACCAGGAGCTCGCCGCCCTGACGACTTCGCCCGACGTCTCTTCGGCGCCAGGAAGCCATCCATTCGAACAGATCGGCGCAACACGTCCAATTACCGGCGAGCAGACAGTGCTCCCGGTGCTGCGCAGCTCGTTCCGCGACGGGTCCGACTGGCTGCAGGTGCGGCTTCCCGGCCGCCCCAACGGGCTGACCGGGTGGATCAAGAGATCCGGAGCCAAGCTCGAGTTCACCAAGTGGCACATAGTTGTGAACCTCGGGGGGCGTCGTGTATACGTGTACGACGCCGGCCAGCTCGTGCGCTCCTTCGGCGCCGTGGTCGGGGCACCGTCGACCCCGACGCCAAAGGGTGAGTCCTTCGTCGAGGAAAATGTGGCTCTCGGGCGATCAGCCGTCGGATATCCCTATGCACTGGCACTCAGCTCGCGCTCGACTGTGCTGCAGGAGTTCGATGGCGGTCCTGGCCAGATCGCATTGCATGGACTCGATAACGTCGGTGGGACTCCGGGGACCGCGGTGTCGCACGGGTGCATCCGCCTCGATACACGCGATATCGCGTGGCTCGCCGGTCACATTGATCCGGGCGCCCCTGTCACGATTCACTAGAACTTTGTGCCAGTAACGCACCGCAGCCGCGAGACCTACCAATCGTTATCCCACCGTTTTGTGCTAGCCAGCAATGACGCAGCGCTTGCGCGCCGTGCGTCGAGTCTGATTGGCGGCTTCGCCCAGCCGCTGGCCGACGCTTCAGAGGCCGAATCTGACGCGAACGGGCGCGCCGAGCCCCTGGTCTACTCACTCCTCGTGGCACGGGGAGCCGACGGACAGCCCTCGTACAGCCTCCACCGCGGCGATGAAGAAGTGTCAGTGAGCGGCGATCCCGGGGTTGTGATCGATCAGCTGTTTTGGCGAATCAGCGGTGACGTCGTTGAACTTGCCGAGGGCTATCTGCTGGTCCACGCCGGTGCCGTGGTCACCCCCGGCGGTGCCGGTGTACTGATCCTTGGCGAGTCGGGCTCGGGCAAGACGACGCTCGTCGCTGCGCTTGTGCAGGAGGGGTTTGGTTATCTCTCCGACGAGGCCGGAGCGCTCGCCCTCCAGACAGGCCTCGCACACCCGTGGCCGCGTCCGCTCGGGTTCAAGCAAGGAGCCCGGTCCCTTGAGCGGTTCTTGCCGATATTCGCGCCGGCGCTCGCGGGCGCGAGGGGGATGTCCTCGCCCGCCGCCGAGATCCACGTAGCTGTCGAGCGGATCCGTCCCCGCGCGATCGCAGCACCCTCCCGCGTGCGTTATGTACTCGACTACAGCTACCGACCGGGCGCGGCAACCCGTCTGGAACCCCTGTCCCGTGCAACGGCGCTCGCAACTATGGGAAGCGCCACGCCCCGCCTTCGTTACGAGGGCCAGCGCGGCCTGCACATGCTCGCAGGCCTGATGCGCGGAGCAAGCGCGCACAAACTGGTGAGCGGCGACCTCGAGCAGGGGGTGCGGGCGGTCTGCGAATTGGTGAAACGATGAGCGACCGCGGCCTCCGCGCGCGATTGGGGATCGTTCGTGCCGGCTCGGCGAGAGGAAGTCACCGAGGCGGAGGTGGACGGCGAGGTGGTATTGCTCGATCCGTCGACCGGTGCACTACATGTCCTGAATCATGTCGCCGCCGCTGTCTGGTCCGAGCTCGACGGTGCACGGGAGGTTGACGCGATCGTCGCCGATCTGAGTACCACGACCGGCGCCGACCTCGCGCGCGTACGCGAGGACGTCATCGAATATCTCGACGAGCTGGGGCGCAGAGGCCTGCTCGCGCGGGTACCGTCTTCGCTGTCGTGATTACGTCATGGCCGGGGCCTCAGATGCAACGCAAGCTCGATTGCCTGTGGGTCGACTGGTACACGGCGCAGGTCGTCGCCACGCTGCGCGAGTGCACACTAGAGCCGATTCTCCTCAAAGGGCCTGCGATCACGCGCTGGCTCTACGCCGGCGGGACAGACCCACGCGGTTATCTCGACGCGGATCTGCTCGTTGCCCCGGACGCGCTCCCAGCCGCCGAGCGGGCGCTCGCCGAACTCGGCTTCGAGGTCGAGGAGTTTCCGTGGCTTGACGCCGAGCGGCCACACGCGAAGAGCTGGCGCCGTGGCGACGGCGCGGTAATCGACTTACACCGCGTTCCGCGCGGCTTCGAGCGCCTTGACCCGACGGCCGTGTGGGCGACATGGCGAGCTGGAGCTGATCTGCTCAATGTCGGAGGAGTCGATGTGCTGGTACCCGCCGTACCGGCGCGGCTGCTCGCGCTGCTGCTATCGGTGCGCCCCGACCTCGAGGATCAAGCTCAGGAGCTTACGGACCTCGATCGCGCGCTCGGCACCGTCGATTTCGCCACGTGGCTGGCAGCCGCTCAGCTTGCACGGCGGCTCGGGCTCCAGCGTGAGGCTGGTTTCGCACTTTCGCGCCGCACGGCCGGCGCTGAGCTGGCCAGTCGCCTGCAGCTGCCTGTCGCGCCACCGTTCCGCCTACTGCTGGAAGCGGATCCACTGCTTCGCGCGGCAGAGCACATATCCGCATCCGGGGCGTGCGCGAAAACTGAGCTACGTCGCGCGGCGCTTGCTGCCGCCACCTCGCTACGTCCGAGAGCACCACCCGGGCTCCGCCGGCTCGCCCGGCGGCCTCGCTGCGGCGTATCTGGCCTGGATGTTCACCGGGCTGCTCCATCTGCCTCGGGCAGCGGCGGCCTTGTGGCGGGCGACCCGCGGACGACTATGAGAGCACCACGACGGATCGATCAGTTGAGTCCGACATTCCCGCTCAGCACGGGGGAGACAAGCCCTGCGATGCTGGCTGGAGCGCCATCGATGAAGCTGTTGTGGGTCAGCGTCCAGCCACTCCAGTAACCGCCTAGGGAGCCGCTCCCGATGTAGCCGTCGGTCCGGCCGCCACCGTCAGTGACGTTTCCGGTCAGGACCACACCGCCTCCGACGAACTGCACGGGAATGTCGTAGACGCCCGGGGAATACGTTGCACTCGTGTACGAGACCCTGTTGCTGGACAGCTGAGCACCGGCTGTCGTCTTGATGCCTATGCGGAGGCCGTTCGGTGGTTTAGAAGTGAAGCTGACGGTATTGGCCTGGCAGGTAACGGCCGCAATCGTCCCGCTGGGCGGACAGAGCGCGAGCCCGACGGACACCGGATTGACGATCGTGTTGCCCGAGACGGTGAGCGGGGCGAGCCACGGTTGGGCGTAGGTGGCGATCCCTACGTACGCATTGGTGATCGTGTTTCCTTTGACCACCGCGCTGAAATTGGTGCCGGGTGCGGAGGAATTGACGACGATCGCGGCGGCGCCGATGGTGTTCGGCTTTGCCCAACTGATCTTGTTGTTCAGCACCTGCGTGCCGAGCCCGGTGGCTTCGATCGCATAGCCAGTGGCCTCTTGAATTATGTTCGCCTCGACCAGGGCGCCTGTCCCAACGGCCGAGATCGCGGTGCCGCTCGCCGCGTTTGCCGCGGGCGGTCCTATCGTGTTGCCGCGGATCAGGGCACCCGCGTTGTACCGGGAGCGTCGGGCGAGTGTTCCTCGATCGCCATAAGACCGTGACCCGAAATCGTGTTGTTCAGGTACTGATTGCCGACACACGGGGCATTGCTGAAACCAGTGAACCCGAGTGCGTTGTACGGGCTGTTCGCGATCACGTTGCCGCTGACAACCACATTGGTACAGCCGAAACCCCCGATTCCGCCTTGAGCGATCTTGTTGCTCGAGATGTTGTGCGAGCTTCCTGCCACGAACGCAAACAACGAATTGTCACAAGCTGCCGTCAGGTGGTCGATCTGACAGCCTTGGCCGCCGGCCACCTGGATTCGATACGCCAGGGCTCCTCCTGTGTAGCTTGACAACGCGGTCAGGACCGCGCCGTTCGTAATCCGCACCCCGGTGCGGCCACTGATAAGAACATCGTGTCGTTCGTCTGCAGGGGTGAGCCGGCGGCCCGGTTTCTGCCGATCCGAATCGCTCCACCGCCCAAGTTCAAGGTAACCCCATCCCTTGGGAACGACAACGTGTTTGTGATCACGTACACCGCTCCCGCGTTGCCCACCACTGTGGTTCCAGACGTGGCCGCGTTCAATGCCGCCTGAATCGCCGCCGTGTCATCCGACGAACCATTCCCAACCGCACCAAAGCTCTGAAGGTGAAGAACCGAGCCAGAGCCGCCTGCAGAGAGGGGCTTGCGATGGCGCCTGCGGTGTCGCCGGTGTGGAACAAGACATCCGGCGAATCACGATTGCGCCCGACACCTTGCCGAGGTCGCCGAGAAAAGCCCGACGGGTAACCGTACGATCGTGGATTCCAAGTTCTGGCATCGCTGGTGGCTCGACGCGCCAGCGGCGAGGCTAAAGCAGCGGTTCGCCTACTTGGACGCATTCAGGCCGATGTGGCAAATCGCATGGGTTCTGTAGCCGAGCCCGTGCAGAACCGGGACCACGACTGCGCGCGTCAGAAGCCTGCGGCTGCTAGCTCAGTGACCCTTGCCGAGCCCTTGAGATCCGCTCGTTGCGCCGAGCGACGACTGCTCGATCGACCACGATGACGCTGCCCGGCTGGCTCACGGCCGCTGAGGCGTCGAAGGAGCCGGGGGCGCTGGGCTAGAGCCAGCCGGAGCCGAGCTGGCCGGCGGCGAGGATGCGGCGGGCGGGCTGGACCTAGGCGCCGCGGTTGCGGCGACCGGGCATGCCGCGGGCTTGGCGGCATGGTGGACTGGACGGCGGGCGGCGCGGTGCCGGGTTCGCCCCGTCGCGTGTGTCTTCTGACGGTGAGCGGGTGCGGGCGCCGGAGTGATCAGAGGGGTCGAGGCTTGGGAGTTCGCGGCTGGAGGGTCTTCGAGCCCGAAGAGCTGAGGGCCAGCGCCAGCACTGCGGCCACGATCGCGACGCCCGCCACTCCGGCAAGGACCGCGATCCACGTGCGTCGACCGCCGCGGTGCACGCTGGGGGCGACCGCTGTAGGCGCGGCCGCTGCTGTGGCCGCAACTGCTTCGGGGGTGAGCTCGGGGGCCGCGAGCCAGGCCGTCTGAGCCTCCGCGGGCTGCGGCGTCGGCGGATCGAGGACCGGAGATGGTGCTGCGGTCTCGCCGGATGCAGTCTGGACCGGCGCGCTCGCTGGCCGGGCCTGTGCCTTCGAGGCGATCTCCGCTGCGGCTGCGCCGCCGATCACCGCCGCAAAGGCACGCTCAGCCCGCCGCGCCCGCAGCTCCGCTGCCTGGCAAGTGGCACACGACGAAAGATGCTTTTCAAGTTCAGCGGCTCTCGCGGGATCGAGCGCCCCGTTGTCACGCTCCGCGAGCACAACGGGGGTCGCGGCACACTCGCTATCTCGCTCGGCGGCGAACGTTTGGCGCCAGCCCCGACGCGCCGGCTTGACCGTGGCGTGGTTGGCGGCGGTGACCCGTATGTGCCGAAGTAGATCGGAGTCGTCGCCACCAGGGAACGAATCGAGGTTCTCCGTCGCAGCCGCAGACGCGGCATCCGCCGGGCAGAGCTCGTTGCAGTAAACGTCGACGGCGCGGGTCCGGCGGTCGTGGTCGACCACGGCAGTGGAATCGAGCGACGCGGTCAGTTCGGTATCGCTCGTCGCGCTAGATCGGACCTCGGTGTCCGGGACCGGTCGGACCTCGTTGTCCGCGACCTCGACCAATGGCGTGGGGGCGTCCTCGCCCTCGAGTAGCCAGCTTCCTCCAAGATCGGGGGGCGGTTGGGGCGTTCCGGGCGCGTCGGATAGAAGCCAGCTGCCTGCGGCTGCACGTTCGCTGACGCCGATCCGCGCGTTTGGCCCTCGCCTCGCGTCATCCGCAAGCGACATCCAGCGCGCGCGCTCATCGTCGCTCGGAACCGGAGCCGCGAACCAGGTCTCACCCGGATAACCCGGTGCCGGGGAGTTGGATTGGTGGCCGCCGTTCGTCGCGTCGCCTTGATCCTGCGAGCCCCGCGTCCTCAAGCGTGCCAGAATTGCCCTGCGCTTGGACACGGTTTGAGGATAGAGCAGCGACGGGCAGTTTGGACGCGCTAGCTCGCGCCGCCCGTCAACGGCGCATCCGCAGCCTGCGAGTCGTCGCGTGCCTCGAACTCCGCCACCAGTTCGCGATACGTCTGCCGGAGTCCATCGTCGAGACCGATCTTCGCCTCCCAGCCAAGCTCTCGCGATGCCAACGACGGATCCATGCAGGAGCGCTCGAGCTCGCCCTCGCGAAGCGGCAACTGCTCGGGCTCGGCCGAGCTCCCGGCCTCATCGGCGAGAATCTCGAATAACCTCGATACGGGCGTCTCGATGCCGGTGGCAACGTTGAAGGTGCCCCGGACCCCTGTCGCGCGGAGCATCGCGGCCGTGACGTCGGCGACGTGGATGTAGTCGCGCGTCGGCTTGCCGTAGCCGAACATCTCGGCCTGCCCCCGCTCCACAGCGCGTGGGTAAAGATCGCGACCACGCGGCCTCTCCGTGCGGACTTTGGCGCGGGCCGTACACGTTGCCGAAGCGCAGCACGGCGTGGGGGAGCTTCGAGTTGTTGGCCCGCGTGTGACGTATGCCTCCGCCGCCCATTTCGAGGCGCCGTATGGAGCCAGCGGGGAGGGGATGAATGACTCGGGGGTCGGTATTGGCGCCTCGTTGCCGTACAGAGCGCCGCCGGTCGAGGAGAAGATCAGTGGCGAGCCGGCGCGGCGAGCTGCCTCGAGCAGGTTCAGCGTGCCGAAGAGTTTACCTCGCCGTCGCGGCGCGGATTGGTTACCGAAGCGGTGACCGACGCCTGGGCGGCGAGGTGGTAGATCGCGGCCGGCTTGGCGGCGTCCAGCACCGGGTCGAGCGCGGTCGCATCTGCGATGTCGATCACTTCCAGCTCGGCCGCGTCTTTCACCCTGTCTGCCCGGCCCGCTGACAGATCGTCGATCACCAGCACCTGATGTCCGTCGGCGAGCAGAGCATCGACCACGTGTGACCCGATGAACCCCGCCCCGCCGGTTACGACTACACGAGACACGAACGGCTCCTTTCGGGGCGGCCGATGTTAGTGGTCTTGGCGCTCTGGGGAGAGCAGGCGACGGGCAGCGCCGACCAGGCCACCGCTGCGGCGGCGGACGCGAACGGGCTGGGGCTGGGGGGCGGCGGCCCGGGTGGCGGGCCTGCAGCGGCCTCCGCCGCGGGCGCGGGCTCCGGGGCGGGCGCGGGCTCCGGGGCGGGCGCGGGCTCTGGGACCTCAGTTGGAGGCTCGGTCTCCGTCAGTTCCGGCTCGGGCATCCACGATCGGTACTGAGGCTCGGGAGCGGCGGCCTCCGGCTCGGGCTCGGGCTCGGGCTCGGCGGCAGGTTCGGGGGCGACGCGGGCGAGGGCTCCCAAGCGGGCGTCCAAGGCTCGTGCTGACGCGGCTGATCTTTCTGCCCATATAGGGCAGAAACGTCGCTTCCGTCGCGCCTCGGGGCGGGTGCGGGCTCGGCGGCGGGTGCGGGCTCCGGGTCGGCCGGCAGCTCGGGCTCCACAGCGGGGGCGGGCTCGGGCTCCGCGGCGTCCTCTGCCTCCGAGGCGGGCGTGACCTCCGGGGCAGACGGCTCGCTGCCCATCAGCTCGAGCCACGCCGAGCGAACGTGCTCCGGTGGCGCCGCTTCCCCGGCGCTGGTGATCCACGCTCCGTCCGCCTGCGCGAGCCGCTCGGCAGTTTGGCGACAATGCCCGCAACGCTTGAGATGCGCGCGAAGCGGCGCGTCGTCGCGCACTAGCTCCTCGTTAATGGTCGCTGCGAGCAGCTCGGGCATCGCGTGGCACTCTGGCTCGCGGGCGCCGGTCACCTCGGCACGGCTGGCCGCGGCGCTCCGGGTCGCCTTACGAAGCAGGTCCTCGAGATCGGCGCCGGGCGGCGCGGCGGCGACCCTGCCGAGGAAATCCACGAACGCCGCCAGCGTCGCCTCATCGATCCGTTCGGGCGGGGCCACCCACTTGGAGTACCGCCTCACGCCCGGGGCATGGGCGTCGAAGAACCCGGCAGCGGCGTCGGGATCGCGTCCCGCGATCAACCCCAGCAGTGTCTGCTCGGAAGCCATTCTGCAACTCCCCTCAGATCGGGATTCCCCACAGCGGGAACCAGCGGGATAAGTCTTGCTCGATCGGGAGCTCGTTGCCGACCTGGGCCTTCAGCTGAAACTCCCGCTCGGTGTCGCGCTGTTCGTTTCCGCCGCCAGGCACGAACGGGTAGAACGCGCCGCGCTTGTAGTTGTAGATCCAGTACAGCGGACGCCCGCGCTCGTCGGCGAACGCGAACACCGCGCACAGCACCCGGTCGCCGTAACCGCCGCCCTCGAGCGCTCCCGAGACTGCGTTGATTCCGACGACGAGGTCGTCGAATTCTCCCCCGCGGAGGATCAGCCAGCGGAACCCGTACGGGTCGTCCGACGTCTCGACCGTGACCCCGCTGTCGGAGGCAGTGGCGCGGACAACCTCCTCCATGTCCTTGACGATCGACGAGAAGTCCGCGGTGGCGAGGGGCTGGAAGACGATCGCCGCCGTCCCCCGCGACTTGAGGCCCAGCGATGTCTCGAACAGGACGTTGGATGTCGAGATCGCAAACAACCGGTCGGGCGCGGGACCCGCCAGCTTGCGCTTGCCGGTGATGATTTCAAGCAACCCCACGGGATTAGGGTATCCACTGTGGGTGCGACCGATACCACTCGATCGCCCGCCCGAGCCCCTCTTCGAGGCTCACGCGGGGCTCCCAACCTGTCAGCCGGTTGAGCTTTCGGTACTCGACCCACTGACGATCGATCTCCCCATCAGGCGTTCCCTGCCCGCGAATGTCCGGCTCGACGCTCGTGCCCGCCAGCCGGCAGATCAGCTCGACCACGTCCCCGACTCGGTGCGGTTTCCCGCCGCCGGCATTGAACGCCTCGCCGCCGGCGCGCCCCGAGCCGAGCGCCTCCCAGATCGCCAGGTAGGCCGTGACGGCGTCCTCGACGTACAGGAAGTCCCGCTCCGGTGAGCCGTCCGAGCGCACGACCGGCCGGCGGCCGGCGAGGGCCGCGGTGATCGCTTCGGGGACCAATCGGGACGGGTTCGAATCGCCGCCGCCATAGATGTTCGCGAACCGCGTCACTGCCACCGGCAGCTGCCAGGTGCTCCAGTAGCAGCGCGCGATCAGGTCGGTTGCGGCCTTCGAGACGTCGTAGGGGTAGCGGGGCTGCAGCGAGAAGTCCTCCTCGTAGGGCAGCGTCGCGTGCGGGCCGTACGCCTTATCGGACGAGGCGACGACCACGCGATCGACCCCATAGGACCGGCAGGCCTCGAGCACCGTCCACGTGCCGCGGATGTTGGTCTCGAACGTAGAAATCGGCGAGCGGTTGGCGGTTGGCACGATCGTCTGTGCGGCGAGGTGAAAGACGCTGTCGATCTCGTACTCGGCGAGAGCACGCGCAACCAGGCCCTCGGCGCAGATGTCGCCGTCGACCACGTCGACGTGCCGCTCCAGCTCCATCTCGACGAGCGCCGAGCGGGCGGGGTGGTCGCGGCGCACGACGCACACTCGCGCCTGGGCGTCCAACAACCCCTTGACCAGCCACGAGCCGAGCAGGCCGTGCCCGCCGGTCACGAGGACCGCGTGGCCGCTCAGTTCCACAGCTTCCATGGCGCCCGCCCCGACGCCCAGAGCTCGTTGAGCAGTACCGCGTCCTTGTAGGTGTCCATGCACTCCCAGAAGCCCTCATGGCGGAACGCCCGCAGCGCGCCCGCGGCGGCGAGCCGCGCGAGTGGCTCCCGCTCGAGCACCGAGCCGGCCTCGATCTCTCTGAACGCGGAGGGCTCGAAGCAGAAGAACCCGCCGTTGATCCAGTGCTCTGAGCGTGGCTTCTCGACAAAGCCTCTGATGGTGCCGTCGCCGTTCAGCTCGGCGACGCCGAACTGAAGCTCCGGACGGACGACGGTCATCGTCGCCTGCCCGTCATGCTGGTGATGGTGGGCAACGAGTGCCTGCAGGTCGATGTCGGCGAGGCCGTCGGCATAAGTAACGCACACCGTCTCGTCCCCGAGCTCCGCAGCCGCGCGCCGCAGCCGCTCGCCGGTGGGGGTCTCGGCGCCCGTCTCGAGGCAGCGCACGATCGCGCCGTGGGGCCAGTGCTCGGCCTGAGCGAACTGCTCGATCAGCTCAGCCTTGAAGCCCGTCAGCAACAGGAAATCGCGGAACCCCTGGGCCAAGTAGATATTGATGACGTGCCACAAAATTGGGCGTCCGCCGATCTCGACCAGCGGCTTGGGGATCGATTGCGTGTGCTCGCGCAGACGGGTTCCGGCGCCTCCACAGAGGATTACCACGGTCGGTAGCACGCGGGGATTATTCACCAGGCGGGTCGGCGGAGGGATGGTGCGGACGTGGAAGATCGCTGAGGTCCGTCGTCCTTACTTGCCCTGCAGCAGCTTCAGGTCCGCGTCGACCATCATCCGGATCAACTGCTCGAAACTGACCGTCGGCTCCCAACCGAGGACCCGCTTCGCCTTGCTGGCGTCGCCGACCAGGTGCTCGACCTCGGCGGGGCGCTTGAGCGACTCGTCGATCACAACGTGGTGGTCGATCGCGACCCCGGCGTGGTCGAACGCGATCTCGAGGCAGTCGCGCACGGAGTGCGACACCCCGGTCGCGATCACATAGTCGCTCGGCTCGCCCTGCTGGAGCATCAGCCACATCGCGTTCACGTAGTCGCCGGCGTAGCCCCAGTCGCGCTCCGCGTCGAGATTCCCGAGCCGGAGATCGGACGCGAGTCCGAGCTTGAGCGCGGCGGCGTGCCAGGTGATCTTGCGGGTGACGAACTCGAGCCCGCGGCGTGGTCCTTCGTGGTTGAAAAGCAATCCGCTGGTTGCATGTAGCCCGTACGACTCGCGGTAGTTGACGGTGATGAAGTGACCGTAGACCTTGGCAACGCCATAGGGGAGCGGGGGTAGAACGGTGTCTGCTCGTTCTGCGGCGACTCGCGGACCTTGCCGAACATCTCGCTCGAGGAGGCCTGGTAGAAGAGGGCCTCCGGACAGACCTCGCGCATCGCTTCGAGCAAGCGCGCGACGCCGACGCCGGAGAACTCGGCCGTGAGGGTCGGCTGGGCCCACGACGCCGCCACGTACGACATCGCAGCCAGGTTGTAGATCTCATCGGGCCGCGCCTCCCGCAAGGTGTCGACGAGTGACCGGTGATCGAGCAGGTCGCCCTGGTGCAGGCTGATGCGCTCGCGGATGTGCTCGATGCGCTCGAAATGCTCGGTCGAGGAGCGGCGGACCATGCCGTGTACGTCGTAGCCCTTATCGAGCAGGAGCTCGGCCAGATAGCTGCCGTCCTGTCCGGTGACGCCCGTGATCAGGGCCCGCCGTGCGCTCATCCGACGGCCACCTGTTCTCGCAGCCAGGCGACCGTCTGCTCGATCCCCTCACGGAGCCCAATCTGGGACTCCCAGCCGAGCAGCCGCTTGGCCTTCTCGACCGAAGGCCACCGCCGCCGCACGTCGACTTCGAAGCTCGGCAGGTGCTCGAGTGCGAAGTCGACGGGATCGTGACCGCACGCCTCCCAGATAAGGCGTGCGGTCTCAGCGACACTCACCTCCTCCGACGCCGAGATGTTGAAGTCCTCGTTCTCGCCCGCCGGCGAGCTCATCGCCGTGACGATCCCACCGGCGATGTCGTCCACGTGCGTCAGCGTCCGCGTCTGCTCACCAGAGCCGAAGATCCGAAGCGGGTGCTGTCCGGCGAGCGCCTTGGTGATCAGATCGGGCACCGCGTGCGCGATCCCCGGCTCGTTGGGATCGGGCAGCTCCCCAGGGCCATAGGCGTTGAACGGACGGCAGATCGTGTAACGGAGCCCGTGCTGGTCGTGCGCAGCGCGCGTGCAGACCTCGCCCGCGAGCTTTGAGAAGCCGTAGGCCGAGCGGGGGGTGGGGCAGTCGATCAGGTAAGCCTCGGTCGTTGGGAACCGTTCGGCGCGCTCGAACACCATCGAGGACGAGACGTACACGAAACGCTCGACGTCCGCATCGACCGCGGCGTGCGTAACCGCGCCGGTGAGGGCGTTGTTGACCTCGGTCAGCGTGAATGGGAGCTTGTGGAAGTTCGCGATCCCGCCGACGATCGCCGCGAGGTGAATCACGTGGGTACAGCGGTGCGCCGCGGCGCGCGCGGCGTCCAGCTCGCGGAGGTCCCCGGAATGGATCTCGCACCGCGCTCGCATCCACTGCGGCGCGGGGCGCTGGTCGGCGACGGTGACCTCGAACAGCGGTTCGCTGAGCAGGCGCCTACGACCGCGGAGCCGATCTGCCGGCCCCGCCGGTCACGAGCACGCGGGGACTCAAGTCGCCTCGAGGATCGCCAGCACCTCGGTCGCGTAAGCGAACACCTGCGCCGTCCCGAGCGCGTTCCAGGGGTCGACGATCAGGCATTCGGGGGCGGCGCGGGAAGCGATCGTGTCGAGCGTATCTGGGCGCTCGAACTCGGAGTGGTTGGTGGCGACGATCACGACGTCGGCATCCTGCACCGCCTCGGCCACGGGCTGCGTTGGGCTGTGCGCGTGGGGGTCGCAGATCGCAACGTCGGCAAGCTCCCGCTCGAGCAGACGGATCAGCTTCGGCGATAGCGAGTCGCGCTCGTCATCCGTGTCGCGCTTGAACGTCAACCCGAGCACAGCGACCTTTCGCGATTCCAAGCCGCCGAGCCGGCGCTTGATCCCCTCCACGAGGAAGAGCGGCACCGATTCGTTGACCCGCGAGACCGCGAGCAGCATCCCCGGAGCGTGCGAGCGCTCTTCGGAGAAGGCGAAGTCCTTGCGCAGGCAGGTGCCGGCCGTGAGTCCCGGGCTGGCGATGCCGCCGCGGGGATAGTCGTGGTTGATCAACTCGATCACGTCGAACACGTTCGCGCCGTAGCGCTCGCAGTCCATCATCAAGAGGTTCGGAAGCGCGAACGTCGTGTAGCGGAGGATGTTGGTCCAGATCTTGGCGAGCTCCGCCTGCACCGGGGTGGTCTTGACGATCGGCGCACCGAACACCTCGAACAGGTGGGCGGCGTGCTCAGTCGATGCCTCGCCGACGCCGCCGATGATGCAGGGCAGCGTCGAGATCTCCCGCAGGAACCGGCCGGCGGCGATGCGCTCGGGGGCGTGCGCGACGAACACGTCCTCGCCGGCTCGCAGGCCGCGGCGCTTCTCCAGATACCCCGCGACGAACTCAGTCGTCCCGGGCGCGATCATCGAACGGAGGATCAGCGCGTGACCGGGCCGCAGCAGCGGCAGCAGGTCATCGAGCGCAGCGCGGACTTGCCGCAGGTCTGACTCGACGTGAGAGAACGACGGCGTCCCGAGGGTGATCACGATGTCGTCCGCCTGGGCGGCGTCGGCAGCGCGACCAGCGAGCTCCAGCTGGGTAGTGGTCGCCACGCGGTCGAGCAGCTCCTGCGTTCCCGCCTCCTGAAACGGCATCTTCCCGGCGCGAATCGAATCGAGCACGGCGCGGTCGTGGTCGACCCCCAGCACGCGTAGACCGCGATCGGCGAAGCACAGCGCGAGCGGCAGACCGACCCGCCCGAGCCCGATCACAGCTATCGAACGCTCGCGTTGCACGGCGCGAAGTTTAGGGTTCGGCGGCGTTGCTCGGCCGCTCAATCGGGCGGCTGCTCGCCTGGTCTGCTAGGCGGGGGTGCCCTGAAGCTGGGCCTCGAGCCGCTGCAAGCGCGCGACCCGGGCCTCGAGCGGCGGGTGGGTCGAGAACAGCGATCGCGATCGTCTGCTTCGCTCGCGGCGGAACGATGTAGAAGGCGGCCAGCTCGCCCGATGCGGCTCGCAGGTCCTGTTGCGGGACCTGGCCCATCTGGCCCTCGATCCTGTAGCAGGGCGGAAATCAGCGCGCTCGGCCGGCCGGTGAGGATCGCCGAGCCGCGGTCGGCGGCGAACTCCCGGTAGCGCGATAGCGCCTGCAGGAGCAGCCGAGGAATGACGTACACCACCGCCGAGACGAGAATCACGACGATGAACCCGGGCCCGTCTTCGTTGTCATCCCCACCAACGCGCCACCGAAGAAGAAGCCGATCTGGACGATGAACGAGGCGATCGAGGCGAAGAAGCTCGCGAGCGTCATCACCATCACGTCCCGGTTCGCGACATGCGTGAGCTCGTGGCCGAGCACCGCCTCGAGCTCACCGTCGCTCAACAGCTCGAGGATCCCGCTCGTGGCGCACACCGTCGCGGTCTTCGGCGAGCGGCCGACCGCGAACGCGTTCGGCATCGAGGTTTCGGCGATCGCGACCCGGGGCTTGGGGATGTTGGCCTGGATGCAGAGCCGCTCGATGATCGCGTGCAGCCGCCGGGCCTGCTCGGAGTCCCCGGGACCGACCACGTGGGCGCCCATCGACGCCAGCGCGATCTTGTCCGAAGTGAACAGCTGGATCAGGAACAGCGCCCCGGCCACGATCGCGATCGTGACGGCGCCGCGCCTGCGGCGAACAGAACGCCCACCAGGACTGCGTATACGAGCCCGAGCAAAAACAGGGTGAGCACCATCCGGGCCTGGAGTCCGGGATCACGCCCGAACTTGTTGTTACGCGACGCCATAACGAATCCATATTGGCAGACGCGATAAGGGAAGCCTCCGATTCGTTGAAGAAATCGCTAAAGGCTCCTGCCGGGCCTGCCGATTAACCGATTAGGAGATGCGCGCGACCAGGGCATACATCGCTGGTTTCGGCACGGCTGGGTCGCTCTTGGCAGGGGCTGCAATCGTGTTCGTGTTCGCGAGCGCCGTCGTGGCGTTCCGTGGCTGGCCCCAGATCGGTCTTCAGAGCCCCGTCGCGAACGTCAGCCTGCCCCAGCCCACCGCGCCCGCCGGCTCGACCGCGTCCAGGCGGCTGATCGCCGCGGCCGCGGCGGCCACTCCGGCCGCCCCTGGTTCCCGCGCCGGCGCTGCCGCCACAACAACGGGCGGCGCGAGCCGTCCGGCGGGCGGCGGCCCGTCCAGCTCCTCATCGACGCCGCAAAGCCAGTCGAGCCTCTCCGTCTTGAGGTCGGGCACCACGACCTCGACGAACGCCCCATGCGCCAGCTGCGGTGCGAAGCCGACCGGCGCTTCGTCAGCCAGCAATCCGCTTGGCACTGCACTCCAGGGAGCCACGAATCGCTCGGCAACACCGTCTCGAGGACCGGCCAGACACTCGGATCGACCGTCAAGAACCTCGTCGGCGCCGTCGCCAACAGGCTCTCCGGCTCCCTGGGGAGCACGCTGCGCAACGCCGGCAACGCGCTCGGGGGAACCCTGAGCGGGGCTGGGAACGCGGGCGGATCGCTCCTCTCGGGCACCGGAAATCTGCTCAGCGGGCTGAACCGCCACTAGGCCGCGAGCCGGCCTGACGGTCCGCGCGCCTCAGCCGTCGGCGATCGCGTGCTCGATGAACCGCACGGTGACCGCCTGAAGCTCCGCGTCGTGCTGGATCGAGCGATGGTGGCCGCCCGGGACGACGATCAGCCTGCTTGCGGGCGAGCGCAGTCGCGTCGCGAGCTCGCGCGAGTGCTCTACCGGGACCTGCTCGTCGCCCGCGGCGTGGAGCAGCAGGACGGGCTGCTCGAGCGCGGACACAGTGTCGTGGAGGTCATGGATGCCGAGCAGCGCATCCAGGTTGGGTATGTCGGCGTCGAGTCTCAGGGTCCCGGCACGCAGACCCCGTCTGAGCCCTTCGGCGCTCGCCGGGCAGATCGCGACCACGGCGCGGGCATCGATGGTCGGCGCCGCGAGCAGGGCGAGGTATCCGCCCATGCTCGACCCGCGCAGCGCGAGTGGCAGCCAGGGAACCTCGCAGCCCGAGCGGAGGACCCCCGCGATCGTCCGGACATCCTCGAGCGCGCGCCCGTCCATCGGCCCATCGCTGTCGCCGTGACCGCGCTGGTCGAACACGATCGCGGCGATTCCCGCCGCGTTCAATGCCCGCGCGTAGTCGTAATGGCTTTCCTTGCACGAACCCGCGCCGTGCAGGATCACGACCCCGGCCCGGGGCGCTTGGGCAGGTTTCCAGAGGGCGTATGCCAGCCCGTCGTGCCGGCCACTGTCGGCCGGGCGCGGCGCGGTCACGGTTCGCGTCATCCTGCGCACTGGTGCACCACGCGGCGATCATGCCATGATCGCCAGCCCGTGACCGCGACCTTGACCGATCTCATACACGTGTATCCGCTTGGCAGCCGCGTCAACGAGCACGGTCACCTCGAAATCGGCGGATGCGACACCATCGAGCTGGCGCGAGAATTTGGGACGCCGGCGTACGTGGTCTCCGAGCAGGACCTGCGCCAACGGGCGCGGACGTCCGTCGAATCGCTGGCCGCGCGGCACGGCGACTACGACGTCCTGTTCGCGTCAAAGGCGTTTCCGTGCACGGCCGTCTACCGCGTGCTGAAGGAGGAGGGCCTGGCGTGTGACGTCGCGTCGGGCGGCGAGCTGGCGCTCGCTCTCAGAGCGGGGTTCGACCCCCGCCGGATCTACCTGCACGGCAACGCAAAGTCCGAGGCTGAACTGCGCGAAGCGCTCGACGCCGGGGTGGGGCACATCGTGCTCGACTCGTTCGACGACTTCGCCCGGCTCGAGCGGATCTGCTCCGAGCTCGACCGGCGGCAAGAGGTGCTGATCCGAGTGACGCCCGACGTGGCCGGAGACACCCACCACGCGATCTCGACCGGCCAGGCGGACTCGAAGTTCGGGTTCTCGCTCGCGCAGGCGCCCGATGCGATCGCCCGCGCCTCGGAGACGCCGCACCTCGAGCTCGTCGGCCTGCACTTCCACATCGGGTCCCAGCTGCTCGAGCTCGGGCCCTTCCGGCGCGCGGTTCAGGCGATTGCCGGCCTCGGCTCATTCGACGTCTACAACCTCGGTGGAGGGCTCGGTGTTGCCTACACCGCCGACGAGCAGGCGCCGAGTCCGGACGAATGGGTCGAGGGGCTCGTCACGTCCGCGCACGAGCTGCTCGACGCACGCGACAAGCGGCTCTTGATCGAACCGGGCAGAGCCCTGGTCGCCAATTCGACGGTGACGCTGTACACGGTGGAGACGATCAAGCGCAATGTGTCCACGTGGGTGGCGGTGGACGGGGGGATGTCCGACAACCTGAGGCCGATGTTGTATGGCTCCCGCTACGACGCCCTGATCGCGGACCGGCCGCTGGCGCCCGCGACGGAGGCCTGCCGTCTGGCCGGCAAGCACTGCGAGTCGGGCGATCTGATCGTGCGCGACGTCCTGCTCGCAGATCCCGCAGTCGGGGACATCGTCGTCACGCCCGTGACCGGCGCTTACGGACATGCGCTCGCGAACAACTACAACGGGGTTCCGCGGCCGCCCGTAATCCTCTGCTGCGACGGCGACGCACGCGTCGTGGTGCGCCGCGAGACCTACGACGACCTTCTCGCACGTGACGTCGAGTGACAGCGTTTTCCGGATCGGCCTGCTCGGTCATGGCACCGTCGGGTCGGCGTTCGCCGAGCTGCTGCCCCAGCACGCGGAGCGGATCGAGCGGATCACCGGCCTGCGGCCTGCGCTGGCGGGTGTCGTAACCCGCAGCCGGGGGTCGTTCGATGAGTTGCTCGAACGGTCCGACCTGATCGTCGAGCTGATCGGCGGGATCGATCCCGCGCACGACTGGGTGCTGCGCGCAATGCGCGAGCACAAGCACGTGGTCACGGCCAACAAGCAGCTGCTCTCACGCCACGGAGAAGAGCTTTGGGACGTGGCCCGGAGCGAGGGAGTGCAGCTCCGCTTCGAGGGGGCCGTGGCCGGGGTGGTGCCCGTGATTCGCGTCATTCAGGAGTCGCTCGCCGGCGCACGAATCGATCGGGTGCACGGGATCGTCAATGGCACGACCAACTTCATCCTCACCGAGATGGGGCGCACTGGCGCGACGTTCGCCGAGGCCCTCGCTGAGGCACAGCGGCTCGGGTACGCCGAGGCCGATCCCACCGAGGACGTAAACGGTTCCGACGCGGCCGCCAAGATGGCGATCCTGGCTCGGCTCGCGTTCGACACGCCGGTCCACATCGACCAGGTCGCGTACGACGGGGTCGAACAGATCCAGCCCGACGACCTCGAATACGCGCAGGAGCTCGGGCTCGGGCTGAAGCTGATCGGTACCGCCGAGCGGATCGGGGACGGGCTCTCGGTCCGCGTCCACCCAGCGTTTCTGTACCCCGGCCACCCGCTGGCGTCGGTCAACGGACCGTTCAACGCGGTCACGGTGGAGTCAGCGACGATCACCGAGATCACGATGTCTGGACCGGGAGCGGGAGGGCCGCAGACGGCGACCGCTGTGCTCGGCGACGTGATCTCGGCGATGATTCCGCCGGCGTCGACCCCCGCCGCCACTGGGCGACTCGAGATCGTCGCGGACGTCGTGTCCGCGTTCTACCTGCATCTCGAAGTCGCCGACGAGCCGGGCGTGCTCGCGACCGTGGCTGAGGTCCTCGCTCGCCACGAGGTGTCGGTCAAGTCGGTCGTGCAGAAGGGGCTCGGCGATCAGGCCAGGCTGGTGATGGTCGCGCACCCGGTTCTCGAGTCGCGTTTCGGCCGGGCGATGGACGAACTCGCCCGGCTCGAAGTGCTCCGGGCTCCGCCGCGCGCGATCCGGGTGCTGGAGGAGGAGTTCGGTTAGGGTCCCGAACAGTGAGGGCCCTCCAGATCACCGAGCTCACTGGACCCGCGACGGCGCTGAAGCTCGCCGACCTGCCCGATCCCGAGCCGAGCCACATGATGACTCCCGGCAGCGGCGTGGTCGTCGATGTCAAAGCAGCCGGAGTTTCTTTCCCGGAGGTGCTCCAGACCCGAGGCGAGTACCAGCTCAAGCCTCCGCTCCCGTTCGTGCCGGGCAGCGAGGTGGCGGGGATCGTCCGCGAGACGACTGACGGCGCGCGCGTCAAGCCGGGCGATCGCGTGGCCGCGTGTTGCATGCTCGGCGGGTTCGCCGAGGTCGCCGTCGCACCGGCGCACCTCGCGTTCCCGCTTCCCGACTCGCTCGACTTCGCTCAGGGCGCCGCGCTGGTGCTCAACTACCACACGGCGTACTTCTCGTTGAAACTGCGCGGGCGCCTAGAGGAGGGGGAGACGGTGCTCGTGCACGGGGCGGCAGGAGGCGTCGGCACCGCCGCGCTCCAGGTGGCCAAGGGACTCGGTGCGAAGACGATCGCGGTCGTCTCGAGCGACGAGAAGGAGCGCGTCGCGCGCGAGGCCGGCGCCGATCACGTGCTGCGCTCGGACGGGCCGTGGAAGGACGAAGCCAAGGAGGTCTCCGGAGGAGGGGTCGACATCGTGATCGACCCGGTCGGCGGTGACCGTTTCACGGACAGCCTGCGCTCGCTCGCCGAGGGCGGGCGCGTCGTGGTCGTCGGCTTCACGGGCGGGTCGATCCCCGAGGTGAAGGTCAACCGACTGCTGCTCAACAACGTCGAGATCGTCGGCGCCGGTTGGGGGGCCTACGTGCTGTCGAAGCCGGAGCTCACCGTTGAAAACGGCCACGCGATCGCCCGGTTGATCGACCAGGGCTTCGTCAGGCCAATCGTCGGCGCCAGCTTCCCGCTCGAGCGCGCCGCCGACGCGCTCGAGCTGATCGACGCTCGCGGTGCGACCGGGAAGGTAGTGCTCGAGGTCAGCTGAACCGACCCTTTGGGTTGACCTTGATCACCAACTTGAACGTCCTCTGAAAACGCCTGCCGCCGTTCGGCGTGAACGTGACCACGACCGTGACCGTCGCCTTCCCGATCTTCTTGAGCTCCTTGCGGGCTTTGCTTGAGAGCTTGATCTTGAGCGTCACCGTCCCGAGCGCGTGCGCGGTGATCTGACCCGCGCCGTAGGTGAACGTCTTGCTGTGCTTGCCGACCTTGGCCTTGAACGTCCCATTGCCCTTGAACACCCCCGGCCAGGGGGCGCCGAGGTTGACGGTGATCGTGCCGTTGCGCGAGACGCTGCGACCCTTGAACGAGAACTGGTTCGGCGGCAGCGGAGTCGTGAACGTCTGGTCGGCGCTGGTGAATGTCCCGTCCGGATTGGTCACGACGACCCGGTAGTGGTACGTCGTGTTCGGGGTCAGCGACGAGAGCGAGGCGCTGAACGATCCTGGCCCCGCGAACGCGTTGTCCGACTCGACGACGTTCGAGCCGTAGGCGGTCGTGGTACCCCACTGGAACGTCACCGTGGCCGGCACCGCATCCGGGTTGCTTACCGTGGCGTTGATCGTCGCGTTGCCTGGACCGACGCTCGTCGCGGCACCGATGCTCGCGTTCGGCGGCGCGGCCTCGTACGCGCCGATGTCGCAGGCCGCGCCCTGCGGTCGGGTCACGCCCCGCTGGTCGGCGGCTGGACAGCCGGAGTTCGAGCCGCGGTCGATCGCCGGGCTGCCGGGGAGCAGTGCTCTCGTCTGGGTTGGGCCACCATTGCTCTGCAGCGGCCCGAGTTGGGGGTTCGTGTTGATCTGGTCGCCCGTGCCTGTGAGGCCACATGTGTTCGCGTCCTCGAGGTTGTGGCCGGCTGAGGTCACCGCGGTGTCGCAGTTGCCGCCGGACGACGCTGTGCCTCCCGCGACGATTGTGTTCAGCAGCGCCGGCACCGGATTCCCTGCGGAGTCATCGATATTTCCTCCAGACGCGCCGGCAGAGTTGCCGGCCAGGGTGTCGTTGGTGAGCGTGGTCCCGGTGCGGCCGTCGTTGATCGCTCCGCCGTTGCCGGCCGCTTGGTTGCCGGTGAACGTCGAGTCGGAGATCTGGGCGCTGGCGGGCCCGCTCGGCGTCGACAGATCGATTGCGCCGGCGCCCCCTCCACTGGTAGCCGAATTCCCGGAGAACAGGCTGGCGCCGATGCTCACCGAAGGATTTCCGCCCGAGATGCTGACGGAGATCGCGCCACCGCCGCCGCTCCCCGCCGTGTTGCCGATGAACGTACTGTCGCTGATCGTCAGCGCCTGGGCGCCGATGACTCCCTCGTTGTTGATCGCTCCGCCATACGCGCTTGCTGAGTTGCCCGAGAGCGTGCTTCCCTGCACGGTCAGCGTTCCCTGATTCTCGATCGCCCCGCCGGCCCCACCGGATGCGTTCTGGGTTAGAACGTCGGAGCTGAGGGTCAGGGTTCCGTGGTTGCGGATTGCGCCTCCACGGTTGGACGCGGCACCGTGGCTCAGCGTTAGCCCTGAGATCGCCACCGGGGAGCCGGTGATGTTGATGATCTCGGTGGCGCCGCCGCCGTCGAGCACCGTCAAGCTCGCGCCTCCGCCGATGATCGCCGCGCTCTTTGTGAGCTGGAGCGCACCGAATCCAGCGTTGATGGGGTATGTCCCCGGGGGCACGACGACGATGTCGCCACCCGAGCCGGCGTTGACCGCATTCAGCGCTTGCCGCAGCGAGCACGGAGATCCACCCGTCGTGCAGGCGCCCGTGCCGCTCGAAACCGTGTCGGTCATGACGTTGACGTTGTAGGTCGCCGCTGACGCCGCCGCAGCCGTCGCGCACAGAAGCACGATCGCCACCCCAATGGCCGTAAGAAAAGTCCTACCCCTCATGAGATGTGCCTCCCTCTCGCCTGGGCCCGACGCGGACAATACCGCCGGGGTCAACCCTCGACCCGAGGAAGCTCTACGCGGCGATCGCGCGTCCCGGCTCGCCGACGCCCGCGGCGTCTCCGAGCGTCTCGAACACGTAGTCCTCGAGCGGGAAGGTCTTCGCCGCCCGCCAGGCTTGCCGCGAGCTCGTGGGCCGAAGGAACGGCGTGTCGCCGTGGTGGTCGAAGTAGTAGCTGTTGGCCGTCGCGCACGAGCCGACGCTCCACAGCGACCGCCCGAGGCGTTCGGTCGCGAACTTCGTCCACCGCTCGGCGGCCTCCTCGCGGACCTCGACTGCCGTCGCGGCCCTGCGCCGCGTCTCCTCGATCACGCGGATGATGTGGTGCGAGGCCGTCTCGACCAGCTGGTGCCAGGTGCCGCCAGTCCAGCCGTATGGCCCGAAGATCATGAAGTGGTTGGGGAGTCCGGGCAAGCTGATGCTCTCGTACGAGCGGGCGCGATGGGATGCGTAGAAGGAGGCGAGATCAAAGTTGTCCCGTCCACGGACCGGATTCAGCCGGTAGTTCTCCGGGTCGGTGGCGAGCCGGAAGCCGGTCGCGAGCACTAGTACGTCGATCTCGCGCTCGCGGCCGTCGGTCGTGCGAATGCCGCGCGGCGTGACCCGCTCGATCGTCTCCGAGATCAGCTCGACGTTAGGGCGGTTGAACGCGCGCAGGTAGCCATTCGACACCGCCGGCCGCTTGCAGCCGACCTCGTAGTCGGGCGTCAGGCGCCGGCGAACGTCCGGATCGCGGACCTGCCGGAACCAGAGGTTGCGCGCCAGCCAGGCGGCACCGTGGACGATCGGGGCCGCGGACTCGTAATGCACGACCCCGGTCACGAGGCCGGCCTCGAGCACCTGAGTGAGCGTCCTCCGAACGGCGTCCTGGGCCGGCGGGTACCGGCGAAAGAGCGACTTGACGACGCCCGAGGTCGGGTAATCGAGCTTCGGGAAGACCCAGATCGGGGTGCGCTGGTAGACGTCGAGCCGGTCGACTTTAGGCGCGATCTCCGGGATGATCTGGACGGCGCTCGCCCCCGTGCCGACGATCGCCGCGCGTTTGCCCTCCAGTGACACCGAGTGGTCCCATGCGGCGGAACGAATCACGGTGCCCTCGAACCGCTCGACGCCCTCGATCTCGGTCGGCTTCGGGTTGACGAACGCGCCGACCGCGCTGATCACGAACCGCGCCGTGGTCTCGCCTGCCGGGGTGCGGAGCCGCCACAGGTGGGCCTGCTCATCCCAGTCGCGGCTCAGCACTTCGCTGTTCACACGAATCCGGTCGCGCACGTCGTAGCGGTCCGCGCATTGGTCGATATACGCCTTGACCTCCTCACCGCGCGCGAACACCCGAGACCAGTCGGGCTTCAGCTCGAACGAGAACTGGTACGCCTGGGCGGGGATGTCGACCGCGATCCCCGGGTAGGTGTTGTCCCTCCAGGTGCCGCCGATGTCCGACGCCCGCTCGAGCACCACGTAATCGGAAAGGCCGGCTCGATCGAGGGCGATGGCTGCGCCGATGCCGCCGAGGCCGGCGCCGATGATCGCGATCTGGTGGTCAGGTTCGGCGATCTTGGCGGGCGCTGCCAAAGCTACGGAAGCGTAGCATATTGCCCCGACCGCACTTGCGGCGTCGGTCTGCCGTTCTCGAGCCGCCACCGCTCGGTCCGCTCGACGAGCCGGAATGACCGCGTGTTGCGCCCGCGCCGCAGAGGCGCCGGTGTGACAGCGAGCCCCGTGCGGACGAGTCGCGCGGCGGCCGCGAAGGCCGCGGCGTGCGTGGGCGTGAAGCGCAGCCCATAGAGCTCACGCACGCGCTCGGGCAACGAGCCCAGCATGATCAGATCGTGCATCCGCTTGCCGAGCTGGTGCGAGCGCGGAAGGGGGATCTCGAACGCGGTCGCCCGGCCGATGTAGCGGGCCTCGTCGGTGAGGAACATCTCGTCGCTTGCAAGCTTGAAGTCCCACCAGACCCGGAACTCCGGATATGACTGGGGCGCGGCCTCGCGTGGCATCCCGAAGAGCTCGGCGAAGCGGATGTAGTCCTGCCACAGCGCCTCCCGCTCAACATCGGCCAGCCGCGCGACGAACAGCTCGTAGAAGTACTGCGCGGAGTCCATCATCACCGCGATCGTCCAGAGCATCAGCTCCGGATCGAGTGCCGAGTAGGGGGTGCCTGCGGGATGCACGCCGGCATCTTCGGGAAGGACGCCGTTGACCGTGTGATGCAGCCGGTCGACGCGCTGGAGGACGCGGTCGGCCTGGGCGCGGGTGCCGAAGAAGATCGTCTCGAACTGGATCCCGGTGTGGACAAGGCGCCTGAACGGCGTCAGCTTGCCCCCGGAGTGCTCGCTGGTGCCGACGTAGTTGAGCGGCGCCAGCGCGCCGATGCACAGTGCCCGCTGCCCGAAGAACAGCCCCACGACCCGCTCCTCCTGGACGCGACGCAGCATCGAGCTGCCACGGGGGAAATAGCCGATGTCCATCGGGAAAGACTTGTTATCAGATCCTCGCCGCAGCTGTCAAACTGCCGGGCATGCCCGAGCGCCTATACGGCGGAATCGACGCCGACCAGCGGCGCGCGTCTCGGCGCACCCGGCTGATGGAGGCGGCGCTCGACCTTCTCGGGACCGAGGGCTGGCAGGCGACCACCGTGCGGGCGATCTGCGCCCAGGCGCGGCTCACTCCGCGCTACTTCTACGAGAGCTTCGCCGACCGCGATGAGCTGCTGCTGGCCGTGTTCGACGAGCTAGTCCAGGAGGCCGCCGCGCACGTGCTCGACGCGGTCGCGAGTGCCGAGCACGACGCGCGCGCGAAGGCGCGCGCGGCGATCGGCGCGTTCGTCGCGTTGTTGACCGACGATCCGCGCAAGGCCAGGGTCCTGTTCGTCGAGGCGATTGGATCCGAGCCCCTGACGCGGCGACGCTTCGACACCGTGCGGCTGTTCGCCCGGCTCGTCGCCGAGCAGGGACAAGAGTTCTACGGCCTGCCGCCGCAGACCGGCGCGCTCGTCGACACCACCGCACTGATGCTGGTCGGCGGGCTGGCGGAGACGCTGCTGTCGTGGCTCGACGGCAACCTCCGCGTCACCCGCGAGCAGCTGGTCGAAGACTGCACCGATCTGTTCGTTCTCACCGGGGAAGGAGCGCTCGGCTTGGCGCGCGCGCGTGCCTGACCGAGGGTCGGGACTCTGCTCTGGCATGCTGCGCCACGATGCCCGGCCTGATCGAGCGCTATCGCGAGCGCTTACCGTTCGCGCCGGATGACCCGGTCGTCACGCTCGGCGAGGGCTCGACCCCGTTAGTACACGCATCGACGATCTCCGAGCTGGCTGGCGCCGATGTGTGGCTCAAGCTCGAAGGCTCGAACCCGACCGGTTCGTTCAAGGACCGAGGCATGACCTGCGCGGTGTCGGCCGCAGTACGCGAGGGGGCACGAGCCGTCGTCTGCGCGTCGACCGGCAACACGGCGGCGTCGGCGGCGGCGTATGCCGCCCGCGCCGGCCTCCGAGGCGCGGTGATCGTGCCGGAAGGGAAGATTGCAACGGGGAAGCTCGCGCAGGCGCTGATGCACGGCGCGCGGGTCGTCGCGCTGAGGGGAAACTTCGACGAGGCGCTGAAGCTCGTGCGACAGCTCGCGGACCGGCATCCGGTGGCGCTCGTCAACTCCGTTAACGAGTTCCGGATCGAGGGTCAGAAGACGGCCGCGTTTGAGATAGCCGAAGAGCTCGAGACCGACCTCGATGCACTCTGCATCCCGGTCGGAAATGCCGGCAACATCACCGCGTACTGGAAGGGGTTCACCGAATGCGATAGGCGCCCGCGGATGCTCGGCTTTCAGGCTGCCGGTGCTGCGCCGCTGGTGCAGGGAGCCCCGGTCGAGCATCCCGAGACGGTCGCAAGCGCGATCCGGATCGGCAACCCTGCCCGCTGGGAGGATGCGATGAACGCGATGACCGCCTCCGGAGGCGCGGTCAAGGCCGTCACCGATGAGCAGATCCTCGACGCCTACCGGATGCTTGCGGCAAACGAAGGAGTCTTCTGCGAGCCGGCCTCCGCGGCGAGCGTCGCCGGCCTTTTGAATCACGGCGCCGGCGACGCGCGCAACATCGTCTGCGTATTGACGGGCCACGGCTCAAGGACCCGCAGGTCGCGCTCCAGCAGGCGGGGGGGATCGTCGGGTGCGACCCGACGCTCGAGGCGATCGAGGAGGCGGTGCTCGAAGGGTGACCCCCCTCGGTCGACAAAGGCGAATCCGTGTCCCCGCGTCGAGCGCCAACCTGGGCCCGGGGTTCGACGTCCTCGCTGGGGCCCTGTCCCTCCATCTCGAGCTCGAGGTCGTCGAGACGGGCTCGTTCGCGGTCGTCACAGAGCTCGATGTTCCGCGCGACCGCACCAATCTCGTCGTACGCGCCTTCGAGCGCCTTCACCCTGCGGACTCGTTCGAATTCCGGATCTCCTCGAAGATCCCGCTGAGCGGCGGGCTCGGGGGCAGCGCAGCGGCAGTCGTGGCCGGGCTGATCGCTGCGGATCACATGTTCGAGCTCGACGCCGACGTGCTTGCGATTGCCGCGGAGCTCGAGGGCCATCCGGACAACGCCGCGGCAGCGCTCGAGGGAGGGTTCGTCGTGTGCGAGAACGGAAACGCGCACCGCTTCGATCCTCCGCTCGGGCTCGAGGCGGTGCTCGTCGTGCCCCATGAAGCGGTCGCCACCACCGAGGCTCGGGGGGCGCTGGCGGCGAACGTGCCGCGCGAGGACGCCGTCTTCAACGTCGCACAGACCGCGACGCTGATGCTCGGCCTCTGCACGTCCGACTGGGAGCTGATCTCAGCGGGCCTTCACGACCGCCTGCATCAGCCTGCCCGGGCATCGCTCTATCCCCGGTCGGCCGAGCTCCTCGAACGGGCGCCAAAGCTCGGCGCGCTCGGCGCCACGATCTCCGGCGCGGGTCCGAGTGTGCTCGTGTGGTCGCACTTCGAGCAGACCGGGACACTGGTCGAGCTACTGACGAAGCAGGCGGACGGATGGGCGCAGGTGATGCGCGTCCCGTTCGAGTCTCAGGGGGCGGACGTCAGGAGCCTTTGAGTTCGGCTCAGGCGCTCGCGCCCGCGCCGTTCTGGACCAGCGCTTCGAGACGCCGGCGCGGCTCGTGCATCCCCAAGCGACGCAAGAGCTCATCAGTCACGTTGAGGTAGTCGGCGCCCAGGTCGGGCCGGTAGTCGAGGATCGAGAGCGCCCGCTCGGCCGACTCCGCGTAGGCGATCGAGGCTCTGATGGTCGTGTCGAGCAGCTTCTCCCCGTAGTGCTCGCGCAATGAATCGAATGCCTCGCGCGAGTGGCGGGTGCGCATGTCGGCGATGTTCAAGAGCACGCCCAGCCACTCGAGGTCGGGATTGAGGCTGTCGCGGGCCAGCTCGATCACCTCGAGCGCCTGCTCGACTCCCTGCAGTGCGAAGTACTGCGCCTCCGCCGAGAGAAGCGCGTAGTCGGCGGCCACCAGGGCGTTGACCGTCAGCAGTCCGAGCGCGGGCGGGCAGTCGACCAAAATCACGTCGTAGCTGTCACGTACCCCATTAAGCGCCCGCTTGAGCGTCAGCTCACGGCCCAGCTTGCCGCCCAGCATCAGCTCCGCCTCGGCGAGTCCGAGGTTCGCCGGGATGATCCCATCGTGGACCGCGTCCGCAGCCTTGGCACGGCCAGAGAGCACGTCACCAATCGTCGGCGAGGCGTCCGGGTCGACGTCGAGATAGTCGGACAGATTGCCCTGCGGGTCGAGGTCGACAGCGAGCACGCCGAGATTCAGGCGCCGCAGGACGTCGGTGACGGTGCGCACGGCCGTCGTCTTGCCAGTGCCGCCTTTCTGCGACAGAACCGCGATCGTCGCCGCCATCGGACGGCGGACTATAGCCCGGGCCTTGAAGCGCTCGGTATCAGCCCGCGGTCGCCTGCGCCTCGGCCTGCTTGTCCGTCTCGAGGTAACGCATCCCGGAGACCACCGGCACGTCGATGAAGTGGAGATGGTGGCGCCCGATCACGACCTCGTCGCCGCTCGCGAGCGTCGACCACTCGACGCGCTCGCCATTGACGAACACGCCGTTGAGACTGCGGTCGTCGAGCACGCGCAGGCCGTCCGGTTGGCGGACGATCAGAGCGTGGCGCCGCGAGACGGTCGGGTCATCGAACCGGATATCAGCGGCGAGGCTCCGACCGATCCTCGTCCACTCGCGCTTCAGCGCGAACGCGACGACGTCGCCGGTCGGGCTGCGGTAGGCGAGGTACTGGCCCGGCTCGTCGAGGCCCTCGCGCAGCTCCTCGAGCCAGCCCTGGTCATCGATCTCCGATGGGATGTCGACCACCGCCGTCTGGGTTGTCGTGAACAGCGAAGCGCGGACGAACTCGGTGCCCCCGCAGTTGGGGCACGTCGGGAGCTCATCGACGGCGTCGAGCGAGACTGGGTACTCGCAGACGGTGCAACGAAAAGTTCCGGTCCCCGCGACGTTGCCCGACATCCACGCTTTCATGGGGCGATCTCCTTCTGACGAACGGGGAAACAACGAGGCCCGATTGGACGGGTGTAGGGGTACATACTGTGCGATTTGGCTAATTCGCAAACACGATCATAACCTGCGCGTCAAAGATGGCCTAAATACAGGGAAAGACCGTCAGGCACCGAACATCCGGCGCATGGATGCCTCATTGAGAGAGATGCCGGAGTACGAGCTCGCCCTGCTCCGTCGCGGCGTCGACGAGCTCGCGGCGGGCAGCGAGCGCTGCGGCCGGTGCAACCGGACCCCGCTCGTCGGCGAGTATGTGCACGTGTATAAGAAGCGGATCCTGTGCGATCTATGCCGTGAGCTCGAACGCAAGCCGCCGGAGAGCTCGCGCCTCGTCCACGGACCTGCGTTCGGGAACTCCATCCGGATCATCGACCAGCGCGCCGCGTAGCTACCCGCGGAACATAGAATCCGCCGGGTGGACCCGATCACCGTCTCGGCGACCATTTCGCGCCCCCGCGAGGAGGTGTTCGAGTACCTGGTCAACATCGCCAACCACGCGGAGTTCACGGACCACTACCTGGTCGACTGGCATCTGACGCGTGAAGATTCTCACGGCAAAGGTGCCGGCGCGAGGTTCAGGATCAAGGCGCCGATGGCGCGGTTCAACTGGGGAGACATGACGTTCGCCGACGTCGAGCCTCCCTACAAGATCATCGAGCACGGCCGGTGGGGCAAGTACAACCGGATTCGGATGCTCGGCACCTACACGCTGTCTCCTGGCCCGGGCGGCACGACCGTCGTCGAGTTCACGGTCGAGACCGAGCCGGTGATGCCGTCCGACCGGTTGATGGAGGCGCTCGGTGCGGGCCTGGAGCAAGCGCCAGGCGGCCAAGTCGATGCGCCGGCTGCGGACGATCCTCGAGGAGGGCCGTGGCCGAGGCCAACACACGACGATCGCAGGCGGGTGAATAGGGTGAATAGAATCGCGCCCGTGCGGCGGCTGCTGACAATTGCCGGTGTGGTTGTGGTCTCGGCGCTGACCGCGGCATGCGGGGTCCACCATTCGAATCTCGCCGACGCGAACAACGACGGGACCTACTTGAAGGCAGGGCCGGTGACCTACCAGCTCGAGGTCTCCCGCCTGCTCAACCAGTACACCCCCGAGGACGCCGGCTACCTACAGGGAGTACCGAAGGGCGTGGCAACGCTCGCCCCGAACCAAGAGTGGTACGGCGTGTTCATGTGGGCCAAGAATCAGACCAAGCAGCCGCAGCTGACCACTGACAACTTCGAGATCGTGGACACCCAGGGGCACGTTTACAAGCCGGTTCCCGTACACAACTCATACGCGTGGAGCTCGCAGCCGCTCGCGCCGGGCGCGATCGAGCCGAGTCCGCAGACGACCGCCGGCTTCGGACCCACGCAGGGCGGACTGCTGCTGTTCAAGGTCCCCTCCGGGGGCGCCGACAGCGTTTACGCGAACCGGCCCCTGGCGCTGGAGATGATCGGGAACACCGGCAAGGTGTGGGGGACCGTCTCGCTGGACCTCTAGCGCGCGCTCAGTAATGCGCGCGCAGGGCAGCTTCCAGCACCTGCTGGACGGCTGGCGCCGCGGTGGCGCCGCCCGCTCCCTGGTTCGGGAACAGTGCGGCCACGACGATCCGGGGCGCGCCCACGGGCGCGTAGCCGACGAACCAGGCGTCGGTGTTCTTCGGAGAGCTCGCAGCCGGGGTCGGTGGGGCCGTATTGGTCAGCTCGGCGGTGCCGGTCTTGCCCGCGACCTGGACCACCCGGGATCTGGGCGGCCATGCCGGTACCGAACTCGACGACCGCAATCATCATCCGCTGGACTAGGGACGCGATGTGGTCGTTCGTACGGATCGAGCAGAAGGGGCCTGGTTGTGTAAAAGCGTCGGGATCGGGCCGCTGTCCACGCATGGCGATGGCGGCGCCGGCGTCGCCATCTCGAGCGGCGTGGTCTGCACCCTGCCTTGTCCGATGGCCGAGGAGCCGACGGCAGTCGAGTCGCCGATCGTGGCCGCCGGGGGGATCGTGCTGTGGGCCGCACCCGAACCCCGGCGGTTGGTTAAGCCGAAGCTCTCGGCGATGCTGACCAGCCGCGAGCCCCGCCAGCTTGACGCCCAGCGGCGCGAACACCGAATTGCAGGAAACCGCGAAGGCGTTCAGGAGGGTCCCGCCGCACGCCTCGCCGCTGGCGTTCTGGAGCGTGTAGCCGTCGATCGTGGCGCTGTCATGATCGGAAAGGTGTCGGCCGAGCTTCACGATCCGGCCTGGAGCGCGGCCGTGGAGGTGATGATCTTCATCGTCGAGCCGGGGGGCTGAAGCGCCGAGAAGCCGACCCCGGCAGACTCCGAGCACCGCCCCGGTCCGGGGATCCATGGCCATATCCCGGCGAAGCGAGTCCCGATGGCGTCGATCGCCGCCTGCTCGATCGGTGGGTCGATCGTCGTCGTGCACGTCGTGCCCGGGAGGGACGCGACGACGCGCGAGCACCGGGCCGTCCCGGCCAGGAGCTCGCCGCCCGGCGATCCCGCGAGCTGGGTCTGGAAGATCCGCTCGAGCCCGTCCAGGCCGACCATGGCGCCCGCCGGATAGCCCTGCGCGGCATACATCGCCCGGCTTGCCGGCGGGGATCGGACCGAGGTCGCCGACGATTCCGGCGGCCACGCCGGGGATCGGCGAGGTTCGTCCGGGCCCTGTGGGCGAGCGGCGTTCCGTCGCGGGCGAAGATGCCTCCCGCGGGTGCAAGTGACACCTCTCGCCTCAGCCGCTCGCCGGGCCGCAACCCGGGGAACATCAGCGTGCCGGCGAGAGCGCACACGCGCGTCGGATCCCGAGCCGGTGAACGGCACCTCGAGGGTCTCGCGCAGGACTCCGAAGACCCTGGTCGTCACGCGAAAGCGGACCAAGATCTCCTGCCCGTTCGGGCCGGTGACGCGGCTCGGACGCAGGCCCGTCATGGTCGCGACCTCGGCGGCGTGGGCGGTACGCCGCCACGAAGCTCGGCTCCGAGACGTTGCGCTTTGAGTCGGAGTCCAGGAGCGAGTACATGCGCGTGTAATCGCCTCTCGCCCAGGCGGTCACGAAGCGCTTGACCATCGCCCGCTCCTCGCGCGCGGGATTCGTTGCCTCGACCACGCCGGCCGCGAACGCGGCCCCCGCGATCACGATCAGTGAGCGCGTAGTAGCAACCACCGCCGCCGTGTGCCCGACCTTGGCTTGTGAGCGCCCCTGCCTATAGCCGTTGATGCCACCTCAGCGTGTAACGGTACCGGGGCGCCGGGCCGGAAGGCCCTCTCATCTACTCTCGGCTGGTGTCCGGGATCGACTGGCTGATCGTCGCGTTCACGGTCCTGCTCGCCCTGTACGGCTATATGCAGGGATTCATCGTCGGCGGGCTGTCCTGATCGGCTTCGGCCTCGGCGCTTTTATCGGCACCAGGCTCGCTCCGCTCGCTGCTGCCACGCGGTGCCCATTCGCAGTACGCGCCGCTGTTCGGGCTGCTCGGAGCGCTGCTGGCGGGTGGGGTGCTGGCGAGCGGATTCGAGGGCGTCGGGTTACGCGCCCGCCGGTCTTTGAGGTGGCGTGGGCTGCGGACGATCGACGGGGTGCTGGGAGCTGCTCTGACGGCTTGCGTGGGCCTCGGGATCGCTTGGATCGTCGGGGCGGTGGTAGTGGGATTGCGT
>CAVPKT010000044.1:0-32999 GCA_963705775.1 uncultured Solirubrobacterales bacterium
GTAGCGAGCGCAACCATCGCGGGAACCCGGCCGGTAGGGAGAGCCGATGAGAAGATCGTAGGCAAACTTCTGGGATCGCGACGGTGCGGGCGGTCGGGACGGCTGCGCGCGCACGCGACGGGCGACCCGGACCGGTGCGCCCTGGCTCGCCTCGAGATACCCCTCAGCGCCGAGCTGGGCGTACGCCGAGGTGACGACCCGCGCGAGATGCCGAGTTCGCTCGCAAGCCCGCGGCTCGAGGGGCAACGCGTGCCGGCAGGGAGGCGGCCATCCCTGATTGCGTCGCGCAGGGTCCGTTCAAGCTGCTCGTAGAGCGGCGCCTCGCCACGGCGATCGAGCTCGACGAGGAGGCAACTGGCCCTTGAGAGCGCCATTAACTGGAACTGTACGGGGGTCCAGCGGCGGCGTACGGTATTGCCCATGAACGAGATCACAGTCATAGGCGGAGGGGTCGCGGGTCTCACCGCGGCGATCACCTGCGCCGAAGGTGGCGCCAACGTGCGGCTGCTCGAAGCCCACGACACGCTCGGCGGGCGGGCCGCAGCACCGATGGCCCTTACAAGGCGAACCTCGGGCCACACGCCATCTACAAGGGTGGTGTCCTATGGGATTGGCTGACGACGCGCGTGTCTGATGCCGGAGCTCGCCCGGCCGCTTCTGACAGGGGTCCGGTTCCACTACCAGGGAGCCGTCCACCGTACTCCGCCGCTCACCCTGATCCCGCCGGCCTGCGCCTCCGTGGCCGGATGGCTCCGTCGATCAGTCGTTCCGCTCCTGGGTCGCCGACCACAGCGACGAGCGCACGGCGATTTCCTCTCATCCGTGGCCGGGGTGTACACGTTCTTCCACGATCCCGGCGAGCTGTCGGCCGCGTTCGTCTGGGAGCGCACCCAGCGCCTGCTGTTGAGCCCGCGGCCGCCCGCGCGCTTCATCGTCGGCGGCTGGACGATGCTGATCGACGCGCTCCAACGTCACGCGCGCTCGCTCGGCGTCAGGATCGTCACCGGCGAGCGTGTGCAGACGCTGCCGGATCCACCGGTGGTCGTGGCGCTCGAGCTGTGCGACGCGCGCGAGCTGCTCGGCGACGATTCGCTGAGCTGGTTGAGCGGCCACACCGCTCTGTCTCGACCTCGGGCTCGAGGAGCGGCGTGGCGATCCGTGGGTGGTCTCGGATCTCGAGGCGGCGGGCTGGCTCGAGCGCTATACGGCGCAGGATCCTTCGCTTGCTCCGGACAGCGAGCAGCTCGTGCAGGGACAGATGCCGATCAGGCCAGGCGAGGGCGTCGAGGAAGCCGCTGGCCGGCTCGAGCGACTGCTAGACGTGTCGTTCGAGGATTGGCGCGACCGCGTGAAGTGGCGCCGTCGCCAGGTGATGGACGGCCGGAGCGGCGCGCTCGACCTTCCCGGCGCGACCTGGCAGGACCGTCCTGCGATCGACCGCGGGGACGGCGTCCTGCTGTGCGGCGATCAAGTCGCCGCGCCCGGATGCCTGGCTGAGGTCTCGTTCGCGAGCGCGATCGAGGCCGGGACGCGCGCACTCGAGTCCGCCGGCCACGGCGCGCTCGAGCAAGTCGCGTGAGCCCCTGGGCTTCCGACCGACCCCCAGGTCAGGGTCAAGGCCAGGCCCGCTAGCCCACGCCGGCGAGCGGCTGGGGCGCGGGCTGGCCTCGCGGCGGCGGGTCGTCCGCCAATAGGTGAGACACGGTTACGAGCGCGTATCCGCGGCGTCGCAGCGCGGCGATGATCCGCGGAAGCGCGGCAACGGTCTCCGACCGGTCACCGCCGCCGTCGTGCATCAGGATGATCGCGCCGGGGCGGGCACGGGTCAGTGCCGTATGAACGATCTGGGCGGCGCCGGGCCGAGCGTAGTCGCTGGTGTCCACGGTCCACAGGACTACCAGCATCCCGAGCTGACGCAGGATCGCCAACGTCGTCTGATTGAAGGCGCCGTACGGCGGCCGCCAGAGGACCGGGGACGGCGCTCCCGTGCTGCTGATCGCGGCCGCGGCCTCGACTATCTGCGTTCGCTGCGCGGCCCGAGGCAGCACCGATATGAACGTATGCGTCTCTGTGTGGTCGCCGACCTCGGACCCCTCACGCGCCTCGGCGCGGACGAGGCCAGGATAAAGGTGGGCCCATTCGCCGATTACGAAAAATGTCGCGGGCGTGTGCGTGCGCTCCAGGACACGCAGGACCCTGGCGGTGTACGGGCCGGGGCCATCGTCGAACGTCAGGGCGATCTCCCTGTGCGTCCGAGTGCCCGCCTTGACGTACGGGGTGTAGCGAAGCACCCGATCGACGGCCAGGGTGTCCGTCGATGCCGACAGTCTGGCCGCCCGGTCCCGATCCGGAAACGGGATCCCGGCGATTGGATTGTCACTCGACTGGGCGCGGTGGCTGGCGCGTTGCGCGGAGCTTCCGCCGGAGGCGACGAACACCAGGGTGATGGCGATCGCGATCAGCAGGCCCCCGGCGGTCAAACGCCGGCGAACGTCAACGATCGCCTGCGCGTTCCCGGAGCGTTTCCAGCCAGCGCTTCAGCCGATCCCCACGATCTGCCCCATTCATTGCCGCGATTGTTGCATCGATCCCGCGCCCGGCGAGTCCGCGCCGCGAACGATCTCCACCCCGACACGGACCCGTGCAAGCGGGGTAGGCTCCGGTCGTCAGCGAGGAGAAGGTGGTGTCCGAATGGCGGTCAAGGCCGAGGGCCTCGAGTCAGAGCTGATCGACACGGTCTGCGCGCGGATCCGTGACCGCGCCCCGGCCGAACGCGCGAGCGACTGCGAGGCGTTCGTCCGGCAGTACTACCACTGGGTGCCGCCCGAGGACCTCGCCGACCGCAGCCCTGAGGATCTGTACGCGGCCGCTACGGCCCACTGGAACCTCGCCCTCGAGCGCCCCCCCGGCGAGGTGAACGTCCGCGTCTACAACCCCGATTCCGAGCGCGACGGCTGGAGCTCGCCGTACACCGTGGTCGACATCGTCTCCGACGACATGCCGTTCTTGGTCGATTCGGTCACGATGGAGCTCGGCCGCCAGGGCTACGGAATCGACCTCGTGATCCACCCCGTGGTGCGCGTGCGCCGCGACGCCGAGGGCCGGGTGACCGAGGTGGTAGACCGCGGGGCCCAGGCGGACGACGCGATCCCGGAGTCGGTGCTCCACGCGGAGGTCACGCGTGAGCCCGACGCCGACGCAAGGCAGCAACTGAAGGCGAGCGTCGAGCGGGTTCTCGACGAGGTTCGCCGAGTCGTCGAGGACTGGGGTCCGATGCGCGGCCAGCTGGAGGAGATCGTCGATGGCCTCGAGTCGAGCCCGCCGCCGATCGAGCGGGATGAGCTCGAGGAGGGCGAAGCGCTGCTGCGCTGGCTCGCCGACGATCACTTCACGTTCCTCGGGTACCGCGAGTACCGGCTGGCGGAGCGCGACGGCGAAACCGGGCTCGAGGCGATCGGTGACACGGGCCTGGGGATCCTGCGCGGAACGCCGCGGCGCGACTTCACCCCGCTACGGCCGACCGCGGTGCAGCTTGCCCGCGCCCCGCACCTGCTGGTGATCACGAAGGCCAACTCACGCTCGACCGTCCACCGCCCGTCGTACCTCGACTACATCGGGGTGAAGAGGTTCTCGCCCGAGGGCGAGGTGCTCGGCGAGCGACGATTCCTCGGCCTGTTCACGCACTTCACCTACAAGGAGAGCGCCCAGGAGATCCCGCTGGTGCGGGGCAAGGTGAAAGACGTGCTCGCGCGCGCAGGGTTCCCGCCCGACAGCCACGACGCCAAGGCGCTCACAGAGATCCTCGAGTCCTATCCCCGCGACTCGTTGTTCCAGATCGAGACCGACGAGCTGTTCCGGATTGCGATGGGAATCCTCGGAGTTGGGGAGCGCCAGCGCCTGCGGCTGTTCGTCCGCCGAGATCCGCTTGGCCGATTCGTTGCCTGCATGGTGCTCGTCCCCCGCGACCGGTTCAACACCCAGAACCGGGAGCGAATCGGAAGGATCCTCTGCGAGGAGTTCCACGGCGGCCAACTCGACTGGGACCTCCAGCTGTCGGATTCGCTGCTGGTCCGGGTGCACTACATCATCCGCTGCCCGAACGGGATCCTCGAGGACTACGACGTCAAGCAGATCCAGGCCCGGCTGGTCGAGGCGACCAGGGCGTGGGTCGACGACCTGCGCGTGGCGATCACCGAAGAGGTCGGTGAGGACAGAAGCGCGTCGTTGTGCAGGCGCTACGAGGCCGCTTTCCCGCCCGCCTACCGCGACGACTGGCCGGCGAGCGCGGCGGTGCAGGACATCCTGAAGCTCGAGCGGCTGAGCGAAGACGGTGGGCCGATCATCAGCTTGTACCGCCCCGCCGACCCCGATGCCGGGGTCCTGCGCTGCAAGCTGTTCAGCGTGGGTGACGTGGCACTGTCCGACGTACTGCCGACGTTCGAACACATGGGGGCGCGGGTGGTCGACGAGCGGCCGTACGAGATCACTCCCGCAGGCGGCGATGCGGTGTGGATCTATGACTTCGGCCTACGCGCCGAGGCGGAGGACCTGGAACGCGCGCGGCAGCTGTTCGAGGAGGCGTTCATCGGCGTGTGGCGGGGCGAGCTCGAGGACGACGGGCTGAACGGGCTGGTGCTCGAGGCGGGGCTCACCGGCCGCGAGATCACGATCGTCCGCGCGGTCGCGAAGTACCTGCGCCAGGCGGGGATCGCGTTCTCGGACGCGTACATGGAGCGGACGCTGATTCGCCATCCCGACATCGCGAGGCTGCTCGTGAAGCTGTTCGTCGCGAGGTTCGACCCCGAGGGCCCGGATGACGAGCTCGCCGAAAGCCTCGGTCGAGCGATGGAGATTGCGATCGACTCGATCCCGAGCCTCGATGAAGACCGGATCCTGCGGAGCTTCCTGGCGGTCGTGCGCGCGATCCTGCGAACAAACTACTTCCGCACCGACGCCCCCGGACCCGCCGCAGGGCTGGCCAAACCCGGCGTCCGCCGCCCGTTCCTGGCGTTCAAGCTCGACCCGGAGCGGATTCCGCTGCTGCCGCTTCCCCGCCCGAGGTTCGAGATCTTCGTGTACTCCCCGCGGGTCGAGGGCGTGCACCTGCGCGGCGGCCGGGTGGCGCGAGGAGGCCTGCGGTGGTCGGATCGCCCGGAGGACTTCCGCACCGAGATCTTGGGCCTGATGAAGGCACAGATGGTCAAGAACGCCCTGATCGTGCCCGTGGGCTCGAAGGGTGGCTTCGTCGTCAAGCGTCCGCCCTCGGAGGGCGGACGGGAGGCGCTGCTGGACGAGGGAATCGCCTGTTACAAGACATTCCTGAGCGGTCTGCTCGACCTCACCGACAACATCGTCGGAGCGGACGTCGTGCCGCCGCCGCAGGTGGTGCGCCACGACGAAGACGACCCGTATCTCGTGGTCGCCGCCGATAAAGGGACTGCGACGTTCTCGGATATCGCCAACGGCGTGTCCACCGATTACGGATTCTGGCTCGGCGACGCCTTCGCCTCTGGTGGATCGCAGGGCTATGACCACAAGGCGATGGGGATCACGGCCCGGGGCGCGTGGGAATCGGTCAAGCGCCACTTCCGCGAGCTAGGGCGGGACATCCAGACATCCGGCTTCACCGTGGTCGGAATCGGCGACATGTCCGGCGACGTGTTCGGCAACGGAATGCTGCTCTCCCCACACACGAAGCTGCTCGGCGCGTTCAACCACATGCACGTGTTCCTCGACCCCGACCCTGACCCGGAGCGAAGCTACGAGGAGCGCAAGCGCCTCTTCGAGCTGCCCCGCTCCGCCTGGAGTGACTACGACTCGAAGCTGATCTCAGAAGGCGGCGGGATCTACGAACGGACCGCCAAGTCGATTTCGATCTCCGAGCAGGTCAAGCAGGCGCTGAGGATCGACGCTGACGAGCTCGCGCCGAACGAACTGATCTCGGCCATTCTGCGCTCCCCGGTCGATCTGCTGTGGAACGGCGGCATCGGCACGTACGTCAAGGCCTCGGACGAGACGCATGCCGACGCAGGCGACAAGACCAACGACGCCCTGCGCGTGAACGGGAATGAGCTCCGCTGCGCCGTCGTTGGGGAGGGCGGGAACCTTGGACTGACGCAGCGCGGGCGGATCGAGTACGCGCTCAGCGGGGGCCCGGAGGGAAAGGGCGGGCGCATCAACACCGACGCCATCGACAACGTCGCGGGCGTCAACTGCTCGGACCACGAGGTCAACATCAAGATCCTGCTCGGGGGGCTCGTCGCCGAGGGCGAGATGACGATGGACCAGCGCAACGAGCTGCTCGTGGAGATGACGGACGCGGTTGCCGAGCGCGTGCTCTACGGGAGCTACACGCAGACCCAGGCCCTGAGCCTCGCCCTCGCGCAGGCGGCGCCGATGGTCGACGTCCACGCGCGGCTGATCCACTATCTCGAGCAGGTCGCGGGACTGAATCGGGCGATCGAGTTTTTGCCGTCCGACGAGGTGATCTCCGAGCGGAAGGTCGACCACCGGGGTCTCGTGTCCCCGGAGATGGCGGTAGTGATGGCGTACTGCAAGATCCACCTGTACGCCGAGCTGCTCGAATCCGACCTCCCCGAGGACCGCTATCTCGGCCACGATCTCGAGCGGTATTTCCCCTCGCCGCTGCCCGAGCGCTATTCCGAGCTTATGCAGGAGCATCGACTGCGCCGGGAGATCATCGCGACGGTGGTCGCCAATCAGCTGGTCGACCGGGCCGGCACCACCTTCGCCTTCCGCCTCGGCGAGGAGACGGGCGCACCGCCGGCGATCCTCGCGCGCGGCTACGCGGTCGCCCGCGAGGTGTTCGGGATGCGCTCGTTCCGGGAGCAGGTCGAGTCCCTCGACAACAAGGTCGAGGCGCAAAAGCAACTCGAGATGCTCATCGAAGGCAGGCGACTGGTCGAGCGCGCGACCCGTTGGTTGGTGCGGTCAAACCCCCGTGGCATCGACATCGAGGCAACCGCCCGCCGCTACGCGCCCGGCGTCAAGCTGCTCAGCGAAGCGTTGCCCGGCGTTCTCGACGAGAGCAACCGGGAGGCATTCGAGCACCGGGTCAGTGAGCTCACGGAGGCAGGTGTGTCGCGCGAGCTGGCCCGGAGGGTCGCCGCGATGCCCCAGATGCTGTCCGTGTTCGATGTGATTGAGGTCGCGAATGCGACCGGGCGCGATCCCGAGGCGGTGATGACGACCTACTTCGCGCTCGGCGGGCAGATCGTGCTCACGTGGCTTCGCGACCGGATCATCGAGCTGCCGCGCGCGAACCGCTGGCAGGCGCTGTCACGAGCCGCCATGCGAGACGATCTCTTCAGTCTCCATCGTGAGCTCACGCAGCAGGTGCTCGAGACACAGGGGCCGGAGACCGATGCTGACACGGCAATTGCGGAGTGGAGACAGCGAAACGAGACCGCCGTGGAGCGAACGCTCTCGATCCTCGATGACATCAGGGCCTCGAGAACCTATGACATGACCACGCTGCCGGTGGCGCTGCGCGAGCTGCGCAACCTGATCTCCGAGGCTCAGCCGACCGGAGATGCGGAAGCAGCAGCCACGGCCTGAGCGGCCTCAGCTTAATCCAAACGCTTCGGCTGTAGTCCACGGCGCCGGTGCCGGGGTCGAGCCAGGCGATCCGGACCAGGCCCGCAGTGGGAAGCGGGACGTGCACCACGAGGAACCCCTCCGAGTTCGTCGTCTGTACTTCCTTAAGCTGCCGGAAGCTCCGCGAACCGGCGCGCTCAAACTCGATCACCGCATACTGAAGCTGGGAATGGTCGGCCGGACGGAGCTGGCCCCAGATCGTCACCCGGCGGCCGTGCCGGGGGGTGGGTAGCCAGATCGGGATCCGGAAGGCGCCGAACGACGGCTTGGGCTGCCCGGTCACGAACTCCAGCCCAGTCTGGAAGGACGTCGTCCAGTATGCGTAGCTGCCCTTCGTGTAGCTCGTGTTCGGAGCGCTGTCGACCAGCTCGAACTGGGTCAGGGTGCGCACATATGGATACGCAAAGGCCATGTACTCGCCCTCGTTCAACCACGCCGCCTGCTGCGCGGTCGAGTTCTTGGCGAACGGGTTGGGCGGATTCGACTCGTACCCAAATTCCGTTAGGTACAACGGCACGCCCCCGCTCCGCGCCATCCCGTACGACCCCAAGATTCCGTTCACGAGACGTTCAAACGCCCCGAGGTTGTGGAGCGTGTACCAGGAGTGGAGCGGGTACTGGACGTTCGGTGGTTCGTTGAACGAGTACGGGTGATGCGCGAACCCGGTCGCATAAAACAAGCCCGGGTTCGCCGCCACGAAGCTCGCCCGTGATCCGGTCGTGGGGCAGCCGTATCGCTTTGCCGCTTTGCCTCTGAGCATTTTGCGCGTTGGACCCACGCAATACAGACCGTGGATGAAGTCCGAGACCGTGCCCACCCCGGAGTTGGCCGTCTCGCCGACCAGGATCGTGTCAGTGGCGGTCGTGTGCCCGGTCGTCTGAAGCCCAGCCCAGGCCGCGTTCACGAGGCCGCGGTAGAGCGGCGGCTCCGTTAACTCACGCCCTCCGCCGGGCAGGTTCTGGTACCAGGGGTTGAGCCAGCCCGGGATGTTGGGCTCGTTCCAGATGCTCCAGTAGCTGACGCGGGGGAGGGGCGGCTGTGGAGCGGGCGGAGGCGATCCCGGCCCAAGCTGGATCGGCGGCAGTCCCGGGATGGTGATCGTCGGCGGACCGGATGAGCTGCCGGCGGAGGGGACGAACGAGCCGCTGTACCGCTTGCCGACCGCCTCGACGAACTGCCCGAAGTCGGCAGGATTGGGAGACCGGCCGAATTGCTTGTTGTCGTTGAGCTCGTTTGCGGGGATCGCCCATACGGGCGCGGGCGGGTCGATCTGAAAGAAGACGCTGATTCCAAGCTGCTGGGCGAGCCTGACGATCGTGTCCCAGCGCTTCCACGCACCGGCGGGGTAGGCGTTCGGATCGGTCGGGTCGAAGTTCGGACGCTGCGTCGAGCTCGGATCGGGGGCGATCAGCGACCAGACGATCGAGACCTTGATCCGGTTCACGCCGACCGCTGCGATCTCGCGCATCGCCTGCTGAACCTGGGCCGGAGGCGAATAGATCAGTTCCTGATCGTCCATCAGGCTCGAGTCCATCGTGCCCGACGCCAGCGCGCGACCAGGGATCGCGAGAGCGAGGGCGCACGTTATCGCCGCCCCTGCCAGGAGCCGCCACCTAGCGAACATCGGGCGGCATCGTAGAGGGAGCACGCGCTGTGTGCGCCGCTCCGCCTCTCGGCTCAGCTGACGCTCACCGTGCGGCTGTAGTAGACCTGGTTCGTGGTCGGGTCGACCCAGGCGAGGCGCACGCTCCCCGGCGACGGGATCGGGACGCGCGCGAGAAAGAAGCCCGCGCTGTTGTTGGTGAATACCGTGTCCCCGCTTGTTGCCTTCCAGGTGTTCGTGCCTCGCGGCTCGTACTCCACCAGCCCGGCCTGGATGGTCGCGTGGTTGGCGGGGCGAAGCTGGCCCCAGACCGTGACCGCGCTGCCGTGCCGCCTGACCGGCAGCCAGATCGGCAGCCGGAACGCCTGTAGCGCAGGCTTCGGGGCGCCCCCGACGAATTCGAGGCCAGTCTGGAACGTCCCCCAGTACTGGCGGCTGCCGCGTGGCTCAGTCGTCCGCGGACGGCTGTCGATCAACTCGAACTGCGTGATCAGCGGCACGAAAGGGTCTTTCCAGGCCAGATACTCGCCCTCGTTGAGCCACGCCGCCTGTTGCCCCGTCGAGTTCTTCACGAACGGGTTCGGCGGGTTGGACTCGTAGCCGAACTCGGTCAAGTAGATCGGTACGCCACGGCTGCGCGACTGCCCGTAGGTGGACAGGACGCCGTTCAGCAGGCGCTCGAGCGAGCCGAGGTTGTAGAGGGTGAACCAGGTGCCGATCGGGTACGGGTGGTTCGGGGCGACGTTGAACGAATAGGGGTGGTGGGCCCAGCCGGTCGCGCCGAACAGCCCGGGATTCGCGGCGACGAAGCTCGCTCGGGAACCGGAGGTGGGGCACCCGGCTTGCTGGGCCGCTTGGCCCGTCAACGGCCCGAGATGGGGGCCGACGCAGTACAGGTCTCGGACAAAAGTCCCCGGCGACTCGACCCCGGAGTTGGACGTCTCACCGAGCAAGATCGTGTCCCCGTTCGCCGTCGTGTGGCCGCTCGCCCCAAGACCGTTCCACGCCGCATTCACGAGCCCCCGGTAGAGCGAGGGCTCGAGCAGCTCTTCGCCTACGCCCGGTATGTGCCGGTGCAGAGGGCTGAGCCACGCGGGGAAGTTCGGCTCGTTCCAGAGTCCCCAGAAGTCGACCCGCGGTAGCCCTTCGAAGCCGCCGCTGTAGCGCCGCCCGACCGCCTCGGCGAACAGACGAAACTGATTTGAGAGGGGGCGAAGCCCAGCCGCTTGCTCTGGGTGTTGAAGTTCCCCCGCGGGATTGCCCACGTCGGCGCCGGCGGCGTCAGCATGAAGTAGACCTTGAGGCCCAACTGCTGCGCCTCGGTGACGACTCTGTCGTAGCGGGTGAACGCCCCCGGCGGGTAAGAGTTGGGATCGGCGGCGTTGAACCCGTTCGGCGCCTGGTGTGCCGCCGGAGTGGGCGCCACGACGTACCACACGAGCGACACCTTGACGACGTCGACCCCCAAGGACTTCATCTCCTTGAGCTTCGCGATCGCGCGCCCGGGCGAGTCGTAGACGAGCTGCTGGTCGTCCATCATGCTCGACTGCATCGTGGCCGACGCGAGGGCGCGCGCCGGCAGCAGCCAGGTAGCGGCGCAAACGGCGGCCGCAGCGAGCAACATTCGAAGCGTTCGTACTGTGAACGGCAAGCGCGACATCGTAGGGACAACCCGTCTCAGGCGGCGCTAGTTGCGCCGGTCCGCGATGGCGCCGGTCGCGCGCTCGCGCAACTCCGGCGCCGATTGGGGTTTCCGTCACCCCGAGAGCTACCGAGAATGAGCTTCCTGAAGATCAAGAAGGGTCGAACGCCGGCCTCCGCAACCCTCGCCGGGCTCGCCGTATGCGCATGTGCGCTTGGCGTCGCGGCGCCCCGCGGCCGCCTCCACGACGCAGCTGGCGATGTTTGAGTCGCCGAACATCCAGGCCCAGAATCCGTTTCAGCAACTGGCGTTCATGCGCAGCATCGGCGTCGACGTCCTCCGCGTGCCGGTGGTGTGGAACTCGATCGCTCCGGATCCGTCGTCCCGCACTGCTCCCCAGTTCGACCCCGCCGATCCGGCGGCCTATCCGGCGTCCAACTGGGCGCCGTACGACACGCTCGTGACCGAAGCCGTGGCCGATGGGATCGCCGTCGAGCTGATGCCGACCGGCGGCGGCCCACTGTGGGCGACCGCCACGGGCGCTCCGGCGTGCAGCACGATCGGGGGCAAGGTGCAGGTCTGTTACGACAGCGACTTCTTTCCGGATCCCTCCCAGTACGGCCAGTTCGTCAAGGCGGTCGCGACGCGTTACAGCGGCTCGTACGTCCCGTCGGGCGCGGCGTCGGCGCTGCCGCGTGCGTCCTTCTGGGAGCTCTGGAACGAGGCCAATTGGGGCCCAGCACTGACACCCCAGTACTACAACTCGTCGGTTCCGGTCTCCGCGAAGATCTACCGCGGCCTGCTCGACGCCGGCTGGAGCGCACTCCAGCAGACTGGGCACGGGGGGACACGATCATCTCCTCGGGCCTCTCTCAGAATGGCTCGGCGCACGTCGGCCAGAGGGGCACCTCGGCGCCGCTCACCTTCCTGCGCACCCTGTACTGCGTGGACTCCTCGTTTCGCGACTTGCGTGGCACCGCCGCGGACCAGGCGGGCTGTCCGGCGTCGCCGTCCGGGCACCGTCAGTTTCGCGCCGAAAATGCGGCCCTGTTCAAGATCACCGGCGTCGGAATCCATCCCTATCCGTACGGCAATCCGCCCACGAGGGCCGCCTACCCGAACCCGAACGACGTCGAGTTCGCCGAGATTCCGCAGCTGATGAGCACGATCGATCGCCTCCAGAGGATGTACGGATCGCGCGCGCGGATGAAGATCTACAACACCGAGTACGGCTACCTGAGCGGGTACGCGAGCGGGCAGACCGAGGCCAAGTACCTCAACTGGGCCGAATTCCTCTCTTACAAGAACCCTCGGATCGCGAGCTTCGACCAGTTCCAGCTGCAGGACGCCAATTGGTTCCCCAGCGGCCTGATCACCCAAGCCGCCAAAGCCAAGCCGAGCTTCTACGGCTACCAGCTTCCGGTGTGGTTGCCCGTCACCTCAACCCAGCGGGGCCGGGCGATCGAGGTGTGGGGGAACGCGCGCGCCGCCCATTCCGCCACTGCGGACGGCTACGGAACGCAGTACGTATCGATCCAGTGGAGCCGGCGCGGGACCAGCCAATTCCGGACCGTCAAGCAGGTTGCGATCACCAACCCACGCGGCTACTTCGACGTGCCGGTCCGCTTGCGGTCGAGTGGCGCGGTGCGGCTGGCGTGGCACGTCCCGGCCTCCGACCCCCACTGGTACAACCCGTTCGTCAGTGGCCAGTGGATCTACAGCCGCGTGACCGGCGTATCGCTGCGAGCACCGCGAACGCGCTCAGGTCGATAAGGCCGGCGATCAGAAACGCAACCGGGCCCGTCACGAGGCGTCCGGCAATGCGGGAAGCGATGCGGCGCAAAGCAGTGAAGCTATCGTCTGCCCGACGATGCCGCTGAAGACGAGCGTGACCGAGCTGCCCGAGTCGCGGGTCCGTGTGCAGGCCGAGGTGCCGGCCGAGGAGGTCGAGCGCGAGGTCCAGCAGGCCGCCCGCCAGCTCGGCCGCCAGATGCGGATTCCGGGCTTCCGCAAGGGCAAGGTCCCGCCGCCGGTCGTGATCCGTCGCCTCGGGCGGGAGGCTGTGCTCGACGAGGCGCTGCGCAGCTCGTTGTCGCGCTGGTACACGGACGCGATCGACGAGGCCGGGATCGTGCCCGGTCGGCGTAGCCCGAGCTCGACGTGCCCGGCAGCTCCCCGACGAGGGCCAGCCGCTGGCATTCTCGATCGAGATCGGCGTTCGGCCGCACGGCGAAGCTCGGCCAGTACAAGGGCCTCGAGGTCGGTCGCCGCGAGGCCCAAGCGGACGACGAGCGGATCGACGAGGAGCTCGAGCGGCTGCGGGAGCGGCTCGCGACGCTGGAGACGGTCGAGCGTCCTGCCGAGAGCGGCGATCAGGTGGTGATCGACTACCTCGGGGACGATCGAGGGCGAGCCGTTCCCCGGATCGGAGGGGCGCGACCAGCTGCTCGAGCTCGGCACCGGCCGGCTGCTGCCCGGATTCGACGAGCAGCTGACGGGTGCCTAGCCGGCGATAAGCGGGCCGTCGACGTCACGTTCCCCGACGATTACCCCGGCGAGGAACTCGGCGGCAAGCGCGCGCAGTTTCGAAGTGACCGTGAACGAGGTGAAGGCGAAGCGGCTGCCCGAGCTCGACGATGAGTTCGCCACCCAGGCGGCCGGATTCGACACGCTCGACGAGTTGCGCGAAGACATCGTCACCCGTCTGCGCGAAGCGGACGAGGCGGCCGTGGAGCGAGAGTTCGAGCAGGCGGTGCTCGACGCGGCCGTGGGCGAAGCGGAGATCGAGGTCCCGAGCAAGCTGGTTCACGCGCGCGCGCACGAGCTGCTCGACCAGACGCTCGAAGCGCTCGCCCGGCAGGGGATCTCGAAGGACGCCTACCTCCAGATCACCGGCAAGGACGAGGAGTCGATGGCGCACGAGGCCGAGCCCGAGGCCGAAGCGATCCTAAACGAGAAGCGGTGCTGGCGGCGGTGGTCGAGGCCGAAGGCGATCGAGCCGAGCGACGAAGAGCTGATCGAGGCGATCCGTCCGATCGCCGAACGCGACGGACGCAAGCCCGCAGAAGGTGTTGGACCAACTGCGCAGTCGGGGCCGCCTGGGTCCGCTGCGAGAGGAGGTCGCCTCGCGCAAGGCGCTCGATCTGCTCGTCTCGGAGGCCCGCCGATCACCGTCGAGCAGGCCAGGCACGCGACAAGCTGTGGACCCGGAGAAGTCCGAGGAGCAGGCTCCGGGCAGCTCTGGACCCCCGGAAGCTGAGCGATCGCGAGCAGGCCGGCGGGCCGGGTTCGGTCCGCTGCTAAATTCGGCGTCTCGGGCCGAGGGCCGATCCGCCCCGGCAGGATTCTGGCCGAGGAAGCGAAAGAAGCGAGAACGATGAGCCCACTGGTACCGATGGTCGTCGAGCAGACCTCGCGCGGAGAGCGCGCGTTCGACATCTACAGCCGCTTGCTGAACGAGCGGATCATCTTCCTCGGCACGCCGGTGGACGATCAGATCGCGAACCTGATCGTCGCCCAGTTGCTGCACCTCGAGTCCGAGGACCCCGACAAGGACATCTCGGTCTACATCAACTCACCGGGTGGCTCGGTCTACGCGGGGCTCGCGATCTACGACACGATGCAGTTCATCAAGCCCGACGTGCAGACGATCTGCGTCGGCATCGCGATGTCGATGGGCGCACTTCTGCTGGCGGGCGGCGCACACGGAAAGCGGATGGCTTTGCCGAACGCCAAGATCCTGATCCACCAGGTGTCCTCAAGCTTCCAGGGCCAAGCGTCCGATATCGAGATCCATGCCAAGGAAATCATCGACGTCCGTCGCCGGCTCGACGAGATCATCGCCAAGCACACCGGGCAGGATCTGGACAAGGTCCGGCAGGACACCGAACGCGACTACTTCATGAGCTCTGAGGAGGCAAAGGAGTACGGCATCATCGATCGTGTGATCTCGGAGCACTGAGTGCACTACTCTTAGCTCGAGGTCGACGTCCACGTCGCACTCTGGGAGGGCAAACGAATGGCACGTCCTACGGACTCCAACGAACAGCTTCTTTGCAGCTTCTGCGGAAAATCGCAAAGGCAGGTAAAGAAGCTGATAGCGGGTCCGGGCGTCTACATCTGCGACGAGTGCATCGATCTCTGCAACGAGATCATCGATGAGGAGCTCACCGCTCCGCCGAGCTTCGACATCGAGAACCTCCCCAAGCCGCGAGAGATCTACGACGTTCTGAACGAGTACGTCGTCGGCCAGGAGCAGGCCAAGCGGACGCTCTCGGTAGCGGTCTACAACCACTACAAGCGCGTCCAGATGATGCAGTCCGATGAGAACGACATCGAGCTGCAGAAGTCGAACATCCTCCTGCTCGGACCGACGGGGTGCGGCAAGACGCTGCTCGCTCAGACGCTCGCGCGGATCCTGAACGTCCCGTTCGCAATCGCCGACGCGACGGCGCTGACCGAGGCCGGGTACGTGGGCGAAGACGTCGAGAACATCCTCCTCAAGCTCATCCAGGCCGCCGACTACGACGTCAAGAAGGCAGAGACCGGAATCATCTATATCGACGAGGTCGACAAGATCGCGAGGAAAGCGGACAATCCATCCATAACCCGTGATGTCAGCGGGGAAGGCGTGCAGCAGGCGCTGCTGAAGATCCTCGAGGGAACGACCGCTTCGGTCCCGCCGCAGGGCGGACGCAAGCACCCGCACCAGGAGTTCCTGTCGATCGACACGACCAACGTGCTGTTCATCTGCGGCGGCGCGTTCGCCCAGCTCGACAAGGTGATCGAGCGCAGGATCGGGCACCAGGGGATCGGGTTCGGCAGCGTGATCCAAACCAAGGACCAACGCGATACCGGCGAGGTGTTCGAGCACTGCCTCCCAGAGGACCTGATCCAGTACGGCTTGATTCCCGAGTTCATTGGTCGACTGCCCGTCATGTCCGCCATCCACCAGCTCTCGCGCGACGAGCTCATGCAGATCCTCACCGAGCCGCGCAACGCGCTCGTCAAGCAGTTCCAGCGGTTCTTCCAGTTCGACGGGATCGAGCTGGTGTTCGCCGACGAAGCTCTGACCTCGATCGCGGACAAGGCCCTGGAGCGCGAGACCGGTGCCCGAGGGCTGCGCTCGATCATCGAGGAGGTCCTGCTCGAGGTTCAGTTCGAACTGCCCTCGCGCCGCGATGTTCGCAAGTGCGTCGTCACCAAGGACACGATCGCCAAGGGGTCCTCGCCGACGCTGGTGACGGCGGCGCCGGAAGAGGAAGCGGCTTAGCAGCACGCTCAGCGGGCGGCCCTAGACTCCGCCCACCATGTCAGAGCTCGAGTCACGGACGCGCTATGACCCCTCCGAGGTCGAGCCTCGGATTGTCCAACGGTGGCTCGAGAGTGGACTGTTTCACCCCGAGCCGGACGGCACCGCGGACGAGAACTACTCGATCGCGATCCCACCGCCCAACGTCACCGGCGCGCTGCACATGGGGCATGCGCTCAACAACACGATCCAGGACGCTCTGATCCGTCACGCCCGCGCTCGCGGGCTGAGGACGAAGTGGATTCTCGGAACAGACCACGCGGGGATCGCGACTCAGACCCAGGTCGAGAAGGCTCTGGCCGCCGAGGGACGCACGCGTCAGGAGCTTGGGCGGGAGGAGTTCGTGGCCCGGGTATGGAGCTGGCGGGAGCGGTACGGCGGAACGATCATCGAGCAGCTCAAGCGGCTGGGCGCCTCCTGCGACTACGAGGACGAGCGATTCACGCTCGACCAGCGGTACGCCCGAGCGGTGCAGGGCGTGTTCGTGGCCCTGTACGAGAAGGGCTACATCTACCGCGACCGGTACATGGTCAACTGGGACCCGGGCCTGCGCTCGGCGATCTCGGACCTGGAGGTCGAGGACCGAGAGGTGACCGACACCCTCTACTACGTCGACTACCCGTTGGCATCGGGGTCGGGTGCGATCACCGTGGCCACGGTCCGTCCCGAGACGATGCTCGCGGACACCGCGATCGCGGTCCATCCGGACGATGATCGCTACCAGCGCTTGATCGGGGAAACCGCCGTCCTGCCGCTCGTGGGGCGGCGCCTGAAGATCATCGCCGACGAGTACGTGAAGCCTGACTTCGGCACCGGGGCTTTGAAGATCACTCCCGGGCACGACCCGAACGATTTCGAGATCGGGCGCCGGCACGCCCTCGATCAGATCACGGTGATCGGCGAGGACGGCCGGATCACCGATGAGGCCCCGGAGCGATTCCGGGATATGACGGTTCCCGAAGCGGCTGAGGCCGTCGTCCGCGAGCTCCGGGAGCAGGGGCTGATCGCCCGCACCGAGGAGTACACCCATACGGTTCCGTTCTCGCAGCGCTCGGGCGAGCGCATCGAGCCGCTCGTCTCGCTGCAGTGGTTCATGCGCATGGACGAGCTCGCGGAGCCAGCGATCGAGGCGGTCCGCTCCGGACGCGTTCGCTTCCATCCCGCTCGCTGGGCGAAGGTGTACCTCGACTGGATGGAGAACATCCGCCCCTGGACGCTTTCGCGCCAGCTCTGGTGGGGTCACCGTCTCCCCGTCTACTACCGCGGGCGCGAGACGTACGTCGGCGTCGAGCCCCCCCGTGGCGAGGGCTGGGAACGCGATCCCGACGTGCTCGACACGTGGTTCTCGAGTGCGCTCTGGCCTTTCGTCACGCTCGGCTGGCCCGAGCAGACGCCCGAGCTGCGCGCGTTCTACCCGACCGATTCGCTGTCGACGGGGAGGGACATCATCTTCCTGTGGGTCGCGCGGATGATCATGATGGGCGTCGAGTTCACCGGCCGGCTGCCGTTCACCGATGTCTGCATCCACTCGATCATCCAGGCTCCGGATGGGCAGCGGATGTCGAAGTCACTCGGTACGGGGATCGATCCCATGAATCTGATCGAAGGCGGCCCGCGGCCGCCCGTCTTCACTCAGGGGGGCGATTTCCCCGCCTACGGGGCCGACGCGGTCAGGTGGGGCCTCATGGCGATGTCCTCCGGCCAGGACGTGCGCTTCTCGGAGGAGAAGATTTCTCAGGGCCAACAGTTGACGAACAAGCTGTGGAACGCGTCGCGGCTGGTGCTGCTGGGCGTAGGTCCGGAGGCGCGCGCGGCGATCACCCCGCGAACGGTCGAGGACCGCTGGATCCTCTCGCGCCTGGAGCGCGCGCGGCGCGAAATCTCGGAGCGGATCGAAGAGTTCGATCTCAGTCACGCGTCGCTGCGCCTGTACGACTTCATCTTCGGCGAGCTGTGCGACTGGTACCTCGAGCTCGTCAAGCCTCGCCTGCGTGCGCGCGAGCCCGAGCTCGCCGGAGTGCTCCTTCACGTGCTGACCGAGACGCTGCTCCTCGCCCACCCGATGATCCCGTTCGTGACCGAGGAGATCTACTCGCACATCCCTGGCGGCGAGGGTCTTCTGGCCGCCCGCCAGGCGGGTCCGGGTAATGAGCTGGACGAAGCTGCCGAGGAGACACTGGGTCGAGTCGTCGAGGCCGTGCAGGCACTACGCGGGTGGCGCGATCAGGCCGGGGTCAAGGTCGGGGTGCCGGTCCCGGCCCGCCTCGCGGCCCAGGGCTACGAAGAGACGGCCGAGCACATCGCCGCACTCGGCAAGCTCAGTCTGTCCGACGACGGCCCGGCGGCGGTCGATTCGATCCCCGTCCCGGGCGGGGCGATCGAGATCCTCCCCAGCTCCGATGTCGATCCAGCGGCAGCCGAACGCACGCGCGCCGCGAGCGGGAAAGGCTCGAAGGGGAGATCGAGCGCGCCGAGTCCAAGCTCGCCAACGACGGGTTCGTCAACAAGGCGCCCGGTCACGTCGTGCGAGCCGAGCGGGACAAGCTCGCGGGGCTGAAGACGGAGCTCGAGGCGTTGAGATGAGCACCGCATGGAACTTGGAGGACGCCGAGCGCTACCTCCTATCGCTCGAGCTGTTCGGCATGCGCTTCGGTCTCGATCGGATGCGCAGGCTGATGACGGCGCTCGACCATCCGGAGCGGTCGTTCGCCTCGATCCATGTGGTCGGCACGAACGGCAAGTCGTCGACCACTCGGATGATCGCCGCAATCCTCGCCCGTCACGGGTTGAAGACCGGCGCTTACACCTCGCCGCACCTGATCTCATTCACCGAGCGGATCCGGGTCGCCGAGAACGACCTCCAGCCGGCCGCGTTCGGAGCCGCCGTGCAGCGCGCGGCGCGAGCCGCGGAGCTCGTCAACCACTCGCTGGCGGACGGCGATCGCGTGACCCAGTTCGAGGCGCTGACCGCCGCCGCGTACTCGGAGCTGGCCCGCCAAGGGGTCGAGGCAGCAGTGATCGAGGCCGGGCTTGGCGGACGCTATGACGCCACCAACGTGATCCCCTCGAGGGTTCAGGTGCTGACGAGCGTTGGGCTCGAGCACACGCGCTGGCTGGGACCGACGATCGCCCACATCGCCGCGGAGAAGCTGGACGTGGTCCGGCCTGGTGGCACATTGGTCCTGGGCAGCGGGCTCCATCCCGACGCGCTCGCCGTCGCCTCGGCCGTCGCCGCGGAGCGCGGTGCTCGCCTCGTACACGCCTCAGCAGACCCCGGGATCTCGGTGGCCGCGCTGGGATCCTTCCAGCGGCGAAACTTCGCTTTGGCGCGCGCCGCGGCGGAGGCATATCTCGGAGCGCTCGACGAAGATGCGGTCGCGGACGCCGCCGCACACACGATGATCCCGGGTCGGCTGCAGATCGTCGGTAGCGAACCGCTCACGTTGCTCGACGGCGCCCACAACCCCGACGGGATGGCGGCCCTCGTCGAGTCCCTCGCCGAGCCGTTCGCATCAGGGCGGGCACCGCTGGTGGCGGTGATTTCAATCCTCGACGACAAGGACGCGGCCGGGATGCTCTCCTCACTGCTGCCCGCGTGCGACGCACTGATTTGCACGAGCTCTCATAATCCGCGCGCGTTGCCTCCGCCCACGCTTCAATCGCTTGCGAATCAGCTCGGCGGGCCGGATCGGCCCGAGTCCGAGATCGTCCGTGACCCTCGCGCAGCGCTCGCGCGCGCGAGAGAGCTGGGCGGTGTCAACGGCCTGGTGCTCGCAACCGGATCGATCTACCTCGTATCCGACTTGCTCGTAACTTCCCGGCGCGATCGCGCGTCCAGTCTGTGAACGAGCCCGATCAACAGCCAACCTTCCTGACGATGATCGGCCTTGTCGCGCTGATCGTCGCGGTCGTGATCCTCGTGTTCTTCGGGATCGGGTACCTGTTTGGAAGGGTATTTCTCTAGGGAATCACCAGCAGGCAATCACGGTCGCGTGACGAATGTCTGACGCGACCAGACGCTTTCGACCACTAAACTCGCCTTTTTATGTTCCTTCCAGCCGTCTTCGGCATCAAGAGCAGCGGGCTCAATCTCGCCGCCAACCTCGTCCTTTTGTTCCTCGTGGTTGTGTGGCTCGCGCTCGTTTACTGGACCTACGCGGACGCGCGGCGGAGGATCGCCGATCCGATGCTGGTCGGTTGCGCGACCGCCGCATCGCTGTTTCCGTTCGTGGGAACGATCGTCTACATGATCGTGCGCCCGCCCGAATACCTCGACGACGTCCGGGAGCGGGAGCTCGAGATCCAGGCCGCCGAGGCGCGACTGGCGCAGGCCGGTTACCACGTGTGCCCGCACTGCGACGCTGAGGTCGAGAAGGACTTCCTGCGCTGCCCGAGCTGCATGCGCAAGCTCAAGGATCCGTGCCGGACCTGTGGGCGACCGCTCGATCCGGACTGGAAGATCTGCCCGTTCTGTGAGTCTGAGGTCGGAACCGCGGCGGCGACGCCGCGGCGCAGCCGTCGTCGGCGGGAGACCGCGGCGACGGAACGCTCGGTGGTCGCGGAGCGTCGCGAGCCCACGCCCGTCCCCGCAGACCGGCGGGAGCCGGCGGCCGTCGCGGATCGGCGGGACGGAGCGGCGGTGGCGGACCGCCGCGAGGCGGCTGCCGTAGCCGAGCGGCGCGAGGCCGCCGCCGACAAGCCCGCGGCCGGGCGTACGAAGCTCACCTGAGCGTTTCGCCCCGGGCGACTCCGGGGCGCTGGGTCCGGCCGCCCCGCGCGACGCCGTGGCGCGCCGATCCCTAGGATGCCGCGGCCATGGAGCGATCCCTGATCCTCGTCAAGCCAGACGCCTTCGCCCGGAATCTGACCGGCGAGATCATCGCCCGCTTCGAGCGCAAGGGCCTGCGGCTCGTGGCGATGCAGCTGATGACGATGTCTCGCGAGCTGGCCTCGCGTCACTACGCGGAGCACGAGGGAAAGCCGTTCTATGAGGAGCTCGTGACCTTCATCACCTCGGGACCTCTTGTCGCGATGGTGCTCGAGGGCGAACAAGCGGTCGCCGCGGCCCGCCAAGTGATCGGTGCCACGAACCCGCTCGAGGCAAGTACCGGCTCGATCAGAGGGGACTACGCGATCGCCGTCGGCCAGAACATGGTGCATGGCTCGGACTCCCCTGAGTCGGCATCGCGGGAAGTCGGTCTCTTCTTCCCGGAATTGGGGTGACGACTCGCCACTCTCGGAGGGTGGTCGGAAAAGCGACGCATATCGTCGTTCTTCCTGCCATGCCCGCCGTGTGAGCCGGTGAGCTCGTCCCTCATCCTGGCCTCGAAATCCCCGCAGCGCCGGGCGATCCTCGAGCAGCTCGGAATCCCGTTCGAGGTCCGCCCAGCCGAGGTCGACGAACTCGAGGAAGGGGATCCCGAGGCCCTCGCGCTCGAGAACGCGCGACGCAAGGCCGTGGCGGTGGCCGCGCCCGAGCCCGAGGCCCTCGTCCTGGGTGTCGATACGGTGGTTGCGCTCGAAGGCCGGGTCTACGGAAAACCGGCGGACCCGGGCGCGGCCCGCGCGACCCTAGAGGCCCTCTCGGGCCGCCGCCACAACGTGATCAGTGGCGTCTGCGTTATCGACGGGGGCCGTGAACGGACCGCGCAAGCAGTCACCGGGGTCGAGTTTCGGGCGCTCGACGCCGCCGTGATCGAGTGGTACGTCAATACCGGCGAATGGCAGGAACGCGCGGGCGGCTACGCGATCCAGGGAAAAGGCGCCGCCTTGGTCACTCGAATCGACGGGGACTACCTGAACATTGTGGGGCTCCCGGTCGCGGCGCTGCTCGACCTGGAACCGGCGCTCTTGCAGCGCTAATCCCCGTTCTGCCTGCAAATCTCCCTTCGGCTACACTCGCGCTCCGGACGGAACCGGCAGCCTGGTCGAGGCCCCCAAAAGACGTAGGTCCCGTCCGCGCATCGTCTCCCTCCCCGAATACGCATGGGCTTTTTCACCTACCTAACGGGCTTTGGCGGCCGTGACATGGCGGTCGATCTCGGGACCGCGAACACGCTCGTGTACGTGCGTGGGCGCGGGATCGTGCTCTCGGAGCCGAGCGTGGTGGCGGTCGACTCTCGGACCGGCGAGGTGCACGCTGTGGGGATCGAAGCCAAGCGGATGCTGGGGCGGACGCCAGGCACGATCCAGGCCATCAGGCCGCTGAAGGACGGGGTGATCGCCGACTTCGAGGTGACCGAGGAGATGCTCCGCCACTTCATCCAGAAGGTGCACCAGAACCGCTGGGCCCACCCGCGAGTCGTGGTCTGCGTTCCCAGTGGTGTGACCGGGGTTGAGAAGCGCGCGGTCGAGGAGGCGTGCCTTTCGGCCGGAGCGCGCCAGGCGTACCTGATCGAGGAGCCGATGGCCGCCGCAATCGGCGCTGGTCTGCCCGTCGGCGAGCCGACCGGGTCGATGGTCGTCGACATCGGCGGCGGCACGAGCGAAGTGGCGGTGATTTCGCTGGGCGGGATCGTGGTGTCTCAGTCGATCCGGGTCGGCGGGGATGAGCTCGACGAAGCGATCATCAACTACGTCAAGCGCGAGTACAAGCTGCTCATCGGCCAGCAGACCGCCGAGGAGGTCAAGCTCGAGATCGGCTCTGCGTTCCCGATGGCAGAGGAGGTTCAGGCCGAGATCCGCGGCCGTGACATGGTGTCCGGGCTGCCCAAGACGGTCGTGCTCACGAGCGAGGAGGTTCGCGGCGCCCTCGAGGAGCCGGTCTCGCAGATAACCGACGCGGTCAAGGAGACGCTGGACCGCACGCCGCCCGAGCTCGCGTCGGACATCATGGACCGTGGCATCATGTTGGCTGGAGGCGGTTCGCTGCTCCAGGGAATCGAGGAGCGTCTGCGTCACGAGACGCAGATGCCCGCGCACCTGGCGGAGTCGCCGCTGACATGCGTCGCGGTTGGCTCCGGGAGGTCGTTGGAGGAGTTTGAGGCCATCCACCGTTCCAGCAAGAATTCACGTAATCGACGCCGCCGGTACTAGGTTTGGGATCGTTTGGGATCGGCACCGCCCGCCCCGAGCCCTGAGCCCCAGCGGAGCAAGAACTTGGAGACACGCTTCCCGTGCACGACAAGCAAGTTCGACGTAGGCGCGCGGTCCTCGCGCTCCTGGTCGGCGTTTCCCTGATTCTGCTGACCGCATACTTCGGCTCGCCGCGGTCGAGTCCGCTGCACTCGATCCAGCGCGGGATCGACACGGTGCTCTCGCCGATCCAGCAGGGCGCGAGCAAGGTGCTCTCGCCCGTGCGCGACGTGGCCGGCTGGTTCTCGGACACGTTCCACTCGAAGTCACGGGCTGACCAGCTGCAACGGCAGGTCAACACCCTGCGAGCCGAGCTCGCTCAGGCCCAGACGGCCGAGCTACAGAACCGTCAGCTGGCCAGGCAGGTCGGGCTCGACCAGAGCAACACTCTCGCCGCCTACCAGCGGGTCACCGCCAGCGTGATCGAGCACGACGCGTCGCTGTGGTACTCGCAGATCGAGGTCGAAAGGGCTCCGGCGACGGTGTCCGCAAGGACTACCCCGTGGTCTGGAGGCGCACTGGTCGGCAAGGTTGCGGAGGTCGGGAGCGACTACTCGTTCGTCACGCTGATCACGGATCACACATTCGCGGCGGCGGCTCAGGTCCAGGACCAGAGCGGGGATCAGGGCGTGCTCGTGCCCGACGTGGGCAACCCCAACCAGCTCATCCTGCAGGGCCTCCAGGTGTCTGTCAACCAACCCGGTCCCGCCGTCGGGCAGCAGGTCGTGACGCTCGGGTTCAAGAACGGGCCATTGCAGTCGCTGTACCCCGCGGGGATCCCGATCGGGCAGGTCTCGAACGGCCGGCAGCAACAACCTCTACAACAACCACGAGGTCGTGGTCTCGCTCCGACGCGGACCTTCGGCACCTCGACGCGGTCCAGACCTGGCCAAGCCGAACGCGGGCGACCGCCAGGGCGCAGCTGCCATGACCGATCGGACAAGGCTCGCTGTCCGGTTGGCCGTACTCGGGTTCGCGACGGTTGTGATCCAGGAGGCCGGCCATCTCGCAGATCTCGATCTTCGGCGTGAGCGCCGACCTCGGTCCGCTTGTGGCGATGTCGGTTGGGCTGCTCGCCGGGTCGATGCCTGGCGCGGCATTCGGCTTCGCCGCGGGGCTGCTGATCGATCTGACGCTGTTCCAGACACTCGGCGTCACGTCGCTGCTCTACATCGCGATCGGTTACTGGTCGGGCCGCGTGCGCGAGCTGCTCGATCCGTCCCACGGGCTGGTCCCGCTCGGGGATGGGCGCGGGTGCGACCGCGGTCGCCGGCTTCGGAATGGCCCTGATCCAGTTCCTGCTCGGGGTCGATGCGCCCGTCAGCGCGCTGCTCCTGCAGCAGATCTTCATCACAATCCTGGTCAACACGCTGATCGCCCTGCCCGTCTACCACCTCGTGCAGCGGATCATCAGGCCGGCCCTCCCCAACGACCCGCGCCGGCGCCGCCGGCGGGCGTACACGACCGGCGGCCTCAGCCCGCTCCAGCGTCCGTCCCAGCGGTTCGGGCCGCTCCCCGCTCGAGTAGATGATCCAGACTCCGGAGGACAGGCGCCCGCCGCTGACGCCGCAGCTCGCGCTGCGCGTGACGGTGCTCGGGGGCTTCGCGCTCGCGGTGTTCGCGATTATCTTCTTCCGCCTCTGGTTTCTCCAGGTGCTGAACGGCCACTCGTACGTGGCGCAGGCGCAGTCCAACCAGGTGCGCTCGCTGTCGACGCCCGCCCCCAGAGGCGAGATCCTTGACTCGGCCGGCAACGTGCTCGTGTCGAACACTCAGGAGCTCGACGTCCAGATCCAGCCGAGCTCCCTGCCGGCGAAGCTGACACAGGCGAACATCGATCCTCAGCCGGCCGCCGACATGGCCGTCTACCGCCGCCTGGCATCCGTGCTCGGGATCCCCATGCATGCCAAGCGCTGCAAGATCGGCGCCAGGATCGGGGTGTGGTACGGGACGCTGCGACTGGCGCCGATCCCATGCGCCGTCGCGCAGCAGCTCGTCACGACGCCGTACGCCGACGTCACGGTCAAGAAGAACGCGTCGCGCGACCAGCAGTACTACATCCTCGAGCGCCAGGATCAGTTCACGGGTGTCGTGGTCAGGCAGGTGTATGTGCGGCAGTACCCACTGCACCAGCTGGCCGCGCAGCTGTTCGGTACGGTGGGTCCAATCAGCTGCGTCGCGCAGTCGGAGCACCTGCGGCCGAACGCCAACAACTGCGAGCTGAGGGACCCGCGCTTCAAGGGCGTTGCCCAGAACGACGTCGTCGGCCAGTCTGGGCTCGAGTGGTACTACAACCGTTACCTGCAGGGGGTCGACGGCACGCAGAACTTCCGGGTGAACGCGATGGGGGACTTCGCCGGCTACCTGCCAGGGACGTCATCCAAGTCGGGGGCCGACCTGCGCCTGTCGCTCGACACGAACCTCCAAAAGTCGGGACAGCAGGCGCTTGCGACCTCGATCTCATCGAATCCGCCCTCGACAGCGCGGGCTCGTTCGTGGCGATGAACCCCACCAATGGCCAGATCTACGCGATGGGCTCGCTTCCGACGTTCGACCCGAACATCTTCACGCGACCGCTGTCCACCGCGGCTTACCAGCAGCTCAACAACTCGGCGAGCGGCTATCCCCTGATCAACCGGGCGATCGGGAGCGCAGGGCCGACTGGGTCGACGTTCAAGCCATCACCGCGACTGCCGCGCTCCAGAGTGGGGCGTGGAGCATCGGCGAGACCTACGATGACACGGGCCAGTTCTGCGAGGGCGGCGGCCTCTGCCGGCGGAATGCCGGCGGCGCCGCCTACGGCGTGTTGAACATCGTCGAGGCGATCCACGTTTCGGATGACGTGTTCTTCTACAACCTCGGCGCGCGGCTCAACTCGACGGCCTCCGACGGCGGAGCGCTGCAGCAATGGGCGCGGCAATTCGGGATCGGACGCTCGACCGGAGTCGATCTCGGCGGGGAGCTACCGGGGACGCTTCCGACGCCGACGTGGCGAGCGCGACGCAACGCCGATGAGGCAGCGTGCGATCGCAGGCGACACGTGCCGCCGGGTGGCTGCGGTCTGGCCGACGGTACGAACCGGCCATGGTCGGAGGGAGACAACGTCAACCTCGCGGTCGGGCAGGGCGATGTCCAGGCGACGCCGATGCAGCTCGCCGTCGCCTACTCGGCAATCGCCAACGGCGGGACGGTCGTGCAGCCCCACGTGGGCGGGGCGATCGAGTCGGCCGGGCGGGTGCTGCAGCGGATCGCGCCTCCGCCGGTTCGCCATCTGAACATCGACGCGGCGAATCTGGACGCGATTCGTCAGGGCCTTCATGAGGCCGCGCAGTCCCCGGGCGGTACCTCGTACGACGTGATGGGCAACTTCCCGAAGCCGGTGTACGGCAAGACCGGCACCGCGCAGTACTCGGGCCAGCAGGACTACGCCTGGTATGTCTGCTTCGTGCCCGATCCCGTCAAGCCAATCCTCGTCGCGGTGCACGTCGAGAAGGGTGGTTTCGGCGACGTGGCCGCCGCGCCCGTGGCACGCCAGATCCTCTCGCAGTGGTTCTTCGGCAATGCCGGCCAGTACAAAGCGGGAGGCTCGAAGACGCTATGAGGTCCCCGCGCCGATGAACGTGATGCCGATCCAGGCCTCGGACGAACAGGGCGTATCCGCCCGGACGCGGTACCTGACGCTCGCGGATCCAGTGCTCGCGCTCGGGGCGCTCGGGCTCGTCGCGTGCTCGTTGATCACCCTCAAGGCCGCTGCGGGGACCCATTACGCGGAGCGGCAGGGCCTTTATGCGGCGCTCGGCATCGCGGTCGCGATCGTCCTAGCGCGGATCGACTACTCCCGCCTGCGCGAGTACAAGTACGGCCTCTACGCGATCCTGATCGGGCTGAATATCCTCGTGTTCGCGATGCCGCCGAGCCAGGGCGCGCGCCGCTGGATTCCGCTGCCGTTCCTGCAGATCCAGCCGTCCGAGTTCGGGAAGATCCTGCTGATCCTGGCGCTGTCGGCGTTCGTCGTCGACCGCTCTCGCAGGTTGTATGAGTGGAGGACGACAGCCAGGGTCATGCTGCTGTCGCTGATCCCGGCGCTCATCGTGATCCCACAGCCCGACCTCGGGACCGCGATGGTGTTCGTCGCGATCGGGTTCGTGACCCTGTTCGTCGTCGGGACATCCTGGAAGCAACTGCTGGCGCTGGTCACGATGTTCGTGGCCGCGGCAGCGATCGTGCTCGCGGGCGCCCCGGCGGTCGGCGTCCATGTCGTCAAGAACTACCAGATGCAGCGCCTGACGGCGTTTCTGCATTCGTCGCGTACTTGCTCGACCAGGACCGATCAGACGTGCTACCAGCTCAAGGAGTCGGAGATCGCGATCGGCTCGGGGCAGAAGACGGGCCGGGGGCTCAACGCCACGCAAACCAGGCTCAACTTCCTGCCCACGCCGACGACGGACTTCATCTTTTCCGCCGTCGGCGAGTTGTACGGTTTCGCGGGGGCGGCTCTGGTGCTGTCGTTGTACGCGCTCCTGATCTGGCGAGGCTTACGCATTCTCACGATGTCAAAGAACCTGTACGGAACTGTGATCGCGGGCGGGATCATCGCGATGATCATGTTCCAGGTGTTCGTAAACGCTGGTATGACGATCGGCATCATGCCCGTCACCGGCGTCCCGTTACCGCTGATGAGCTATGGCGGATCGTCCGTGCTCGTCACGTTCATCGCCGTTGGCCTATTGCAGTCGATCTACATCCAGGCGCGCAGAACGTCTGCTGCAAAGGGCAAGGCGCTAATTAATTAAGTACAGGCACGCGCAGCAGTCGCGGGCCGCAACTCTTTACAAAGGACTGAATGACAATTGAAGAAGCAAGTACTGGTCAGCGTCGACCGGGGCGAAACCCGGGTCGCGCTGCTGGAGGCAACTGGAACGGTCGCGCGCTCGTCGGGTGGCCGTCGCCGTAAGACCACCAAGCCAAGCGAGGGGTACAAGGTCGCGGAGCTCTACCTGGAGCGCCGCGGCAACCGATCGATCGTCGGCAACATCTACAAGGGGCGGGTCGACAACGTACTCGCCGGGCTTGAGGCCGCGTTCGTCGACATCGGACTGGAGAAGAACGGCTTCCTGCACGTGGACGAGATCGTCCTCCCCGGAGTGGAGGCGCCCCGCCGGGGTCGTGGCTCCGCGCGCGAGGGGAGGCAGATCACGGACATGCTCAAGGCGGGGCAGGAGATCGTGGTCCAGGTGGTCAAGGACCCGCTCAAGAGCAAGGGCGCGCGGCTCTCGATGGATCTCACGATCGCCGGGCGATACATGGTGTACGCCCCGTACGGGGAAGGCGTCGGCGTCTCGCGCCGCCTCGACGACAAAGAGCGAGAGCGGTTGCGCAAGGAGGCCGCCAAACTCGAGCTGAAGGGCGCCGGCGCGATCATCCGCACGGCCGCCCAAGGCGCAAAGCGCGCGGACCTCGAGCGCGAATTGCAGTATCTGTTCAAGCTCGGGGAGGTGCTCGAGCGCCGAGTGAAGGAGAGCTCGGCGCCGGCGCTCGTGTTCCAGGAGGCAGACCTGTCGGTGCGGGTGGTGCGCGACATCTTCTCGTCCGCGTTCGAGCGGGCGATAGTCGATGACCCCAAACAGCACCACCGGCTGCTCTCGTTCTTCTCGCGCACCGCGCCCGAGCTGGTCGAGCACGTCGAGTTGTGGAAGGAGAAGCAGCCGCTGTTCGAGGCGTTCGGGGTCAACAACGTGCTCGACTCGACGCTCGAACGCCGCGTCGACCTACCGAGCGGTGGCTATCTGATGATCGACTACGCGGAGGCCCTGACCGTGATCGACGTCAACTCCGGCTCGTTCATCGGCCGTGGCAAGGGCGCCCGGCTCGAGGACACGATCACCAAGACCAACCTCGAGGCCGCCGACGAGGTCGTGCGGCAGCTGCGACTGCGCGACATCGGCGGGATCATCGTGATCGACTTCATCGATATGGCACGGGCGCGCAACAGAGACGCCGTGCTGAAGACGTTGCGCAAGGCGCTCGACGAAGACCGGACGAAGACGTTCGTGGTCGAGATCTCCCCGCTCGGGCTGGTGGAGATGACACGCCAGAACGTCACAGAGGGGGTCAGGGAGATCATGACCCGCCCGTGCCCGACCTGCCACGGCGAGGGTGTGATCAAGTCGGAGGAGACGATTGCGATCGACTTCGAGCGCAGGATGCGCGAGGTCGCTGCGCCCAGCAAGGCGGAGGCGATCCTGATCCAGATGAACCCGCGCGTGTCCGCGGAGCTCGTCAAGGACGACGCGAGGGCGTTGCGGACCGTCGAGGAGCAGACCGGCAAGCTGTTCTTTTTCGAAGGCTCCGAGGGGCTGCCGCTCGAGCATTTCGCGGTCCTCGAGGAGGGCACGCGGGATGAGGTCCTCGAGCGAGCGCTCCCGTTCCGTGAGGGCGAGGAGGTCCACGTCGAGATCGTCGAGCCTCACATGTACAACCCGGGCGATGCCGTTGCCAAGGTCGACGGTTACATCATCTCGGTCAGAGGGGGAACGCCGTACGTGGGCGAGAAGCACCTGGTGCGGATCGAACAGGCGGGGCGGACCGAGGCGGTGGCGACGCTGGTGGATGTGCCAAGCGGTGACGCCGCCGCGGATGGTGCGACTGACGATGGCCTAGAATCGAAGCCTCGGCGTCGTGGCCGCAGAGGCGGGCGGCGCCGTTCGGGTGCCGGGGCCAAACCGGCTCAGACTGCACCCTCGGAGTGAGCATGTCCTACGCAATTGTGAAAACCGGTGGAAAGCAATACCGCGTCGAGCAGGGTCAGTCGCTGTTGGTCGAGCGCCTGCCCGTGGAAGAAGGTGCGAAGGTGACGCTCGAGCCGCTGCTGTTCGTCGACGGCTCGACGGTCCTCGACGACCGCGCCGGGCTCGCGAAGGTCAAGGTCGAGGCCAAGGTGCTCGCGCACGAGCGCGGCCCCAAGCTGCGGATCGTGAAGTTCAAACCCAAGCGCGGCTACAAGCGGCGGACCGGACACCGGCAGGAGCTGACCCGGCTCGAGGTCAGCTCGATCAAGCAGGCGGCGGCCCGGAGCCGGTCCCGGGCGAAGGCCGCCGACGCAGAGGAGGCCGCTACAGATGGCTCATAAGAAAGGTCTCGGTTCCTCCCGCAACGGACGGGACTCGAACGCGAAGCGGCTGGGCGTCAAGGTGTTCGCCGGTCAGACCGTGACCGGCGGGGAGATCATCGTCCGTCAGCGCGGCACGCGCTTCAAGCCCGGCGACGGCGTGGGAATCGGCAAGGACGACACGATCTACGCCCGCGCGGCCGGAACGGTTGAGTTCAAGCGCGGCCGCCGCGGGCGCGTGATCTCGGTCAATCAGGACGAGTCGTAGGCCGCTGCCGGGGTCGCGGTCCCCCGCGACCCGGCGGCTTACACGCTGGCCGCCAGCTGGGCGGTGCACTGCGGGCAGCGGCGCGCCTTGGCCGGGATGTCGCTCGTGCACTCCGGGCATTCCTTGATGTCGGGGTCCTCGGTCGCACGCCGCGCCTCGAAGGCTTCATACGGCTTTATCACCAGGAAGAACACTGCCGCGGCGGTCGTCACGAACGTGAGGATCGCGTTGATGAAGTCGCCGTACAGGAAATGGCTCGAATTGATCGTGAACGACAGATCCGAGAAGTTGGGCTTGCCGAAGATCAGCGCGATGATCGGCGTGATGATGTCGGCGATCAGCGCTTTCACCAGCGCGGCGAACACCGTCCCGATCACGACTGCCGTAGCGAGCGCAACCAGGTTTCCTTGCATCAGGAACTTCTTGAAGTCCTGGACCAACGTCATCTGAAAGCAACCTCCGTCCTCTTCTAGTTGACGTACCGGGGGTAGCCATGTCCCGGCCACACAGCGGTGCAAGCGTCAGTTGTGCTGCGCGGTCGGACGGACCAGGATCTCGTTGACGTCGACGTGCGGAGGCTGAGAGATGGCGAACATGACCGCACGAGCGACATCGTCGGCCGTCAGGGCGCCGGGGGCGGCCCCACTCTCGAAGAGCGGCGTATCGACCATCCCCGGTTCGATCACCGTGAACTCGGACCCCGGTGTCGTTCAGCTCCTGACCGGACCGACTCGCCCATTCCGGTCACTGCCCATTTGGTCGACGAGTACAGCGACCCGGGAAGGCGCCCGCCCGCCCGCGACGGAGCCCGTCAGCAGCAGATGGCCCCTTGACTCCTTGAGTCCCGGGAGCGTGGCGCGAAACCGTCAGCGCGGCCCCGTAGACGTTCGTCAGCACCATCGAGCGCCAGTGCTCGGGAGACTCCTCGAGGAAGCCGCGCCTGGCGCCGAAGCCCCTGCATTGGCGAACGCGACGTCGAGGCGCCCAAGCGCTCGAGTGCCTCCTCGACCATCGCCTGCTGCTGCTCCCATTCCGTCACGTCGCACTGGAACGCAAGCGCACGCTGCTCCCCGCCGAGCTCGCTCGCCAGCCCGATGAGGCGCTCGCGGGAGCGCGCCGCAAGCACGAGGCGGTAGCCCGCCTCGGCGGCCTGCCTGGCGGTTGCGGCGCCGATCCGCTCGAGGCGCCCGTTATCAGGAACACCGGGTCAGCCATGCTTAGGTTCATAGCATGCAGGATCGAGCACGAATCTTCGTTCGCGCGGGCGCCGGCGGTGACGGCTGCCTGAGCTTTCGCCGCGAGGCGCACGTGCCCAAGGGCGGCCCGGACGGCGGCGACGGCGGCCGCGGTGGCGACGTCGTGCTGATCTGCGACGACTCGCTGCGCGACCTCGAGCAGTACCGCCGCAGCTCCCACTTCAAGGCCAGGCGCGGTGGCCATGGCGAGGGCGCACTGCGTCACGGCGCCGACGGCGGCACGCTGGAGCTGCGCGTGCCGCCAGGGACGGAGGTGCTGACCGAGCGCGACGGCACGCGCTACGACCTCGTGGGTCCGGGTCAGCGTGCGCGACTGGCCCGCGGAGGATCGGGGGGTCGCGGCAACAAGCGCTTCGCGGGACCCACGCACCAGACTCCGCGCTTCGCCGAGCGTGGTCTCCCCGGGGAGGAGACGTGGGTCACGCTGCAGCTCAAGCTGCTCGCGGACGTGGGCCTGGTGGGGCTTCCGAACGCCGGGAAGTCGTCGCTGCTCGCCCGGCTCACCCGTGCGCACCCCAAGGTGGCGGACTACCCGTTCACGACCCTCGAGCCCGTGCTGGGCACCCTCGAGCTCAGCGATCGCCAGCTCGTGATCGCCGACATCCCGGGCCTGATCGAGGGGGCCAGCGGCGGCGCCGGGCTGGGTCACGAGTTTCTCGCCCACATCGAGCGCACCCGTCTCCTGGTCCACGTGCTCGACCTCACGCCGCTCGATGGCTCGGATCCGGTGGTCAACCACGACACGGTCGAGCAGGAGTTGCGGCTGCACGACCCGCGCTTGGCGTCGTTGCCGCGCGTGCTGGCGCTGTCGAAGGCGGACCTCGTCGAGCCCCGAGTAGCCGACGCGGCGCGAGAAGGGTGGTCGGAGCGGCTGGGATCTGATGTTCCGGTGGTCGTGACCTCGTCCGCGACCGGGTCCGGGCTTGACGAGCTCGCCGCGGTGCTGGCGGAGCGCGTGCCGATCGGCGGGGGACCGTCGGAGCCGGCCGTGCCGGCCACGGCGCCCGAAGAGCTGGCCGAGCACCGAGTTTTCAAACCCGCCGCGGATCGCGCCTACCGGGTCGAGCGCGTCGGGGAGCGCAGTTACCGCGTCACCGGCGCAGGCGTCGAGCGGTTGCTA
>CAVPKT010000045.1:0-70232 GCA_963705775.1 uncultured Solirubrobacterales bacterium
GAGGAGCAGGGCAAGACGTGTGTATTTGTTCCACCAACTTGCACCGCATGCCAGAAAGTAGCGTGCGTAGCTTCAGCTGCGTCGACTGCAACATTAACCCCAATATCAAATTCAGAGGCAGGACCAAATGTGGGAGCGATTGCTGGGGGTGTCATTGGAGGAGTGGTCGTGATCGCCACATCTCACTTACTTGGTATGGCGATTCTGCATAAAGACAAAGAGACAACAGTATGAACAAGAGAACTGGGTGGAGGAAGACGAGACCGAACCTGTTGAAAAAGACTTCACAATGCGAAGGGACGCAAGGGCTTCTGGCACACAGTTGCTTCAATCGCCTCGACAGTGTTGACACGCGCCTCCAATATCAAGCTCGGCGCTGAGGGGTATCTCGAGGCGAGCCAGGGCGCACCGGTTCGGGTCGCCCGTAGCGTGCGCGCGCAGCCGTCCCGACCGCCCGCACCGTCGCTGATCCAGAAGTTTGCCTACGACTTCACACCGGGTCTCCCTGACCTGGCCGGGTTACCGCGGAGAAATGGTTGCGCTCGCTACGCAGCGCGTGGCGGGAAACCGCCTGGGACGCGGTCGGCTACGGCGACCCGCGGGGCGCCCCGGAGCTCCGCGAGGCGCTCGCCGATTACCTCGCCCGTGTCCGCGGCGCGGTCGCCACCCCGAGCACATGCTGATCTGCACGGGCTTTCGCCAGGGGTTCTCGCTGATCTGTCGCTGGCTGAGCGCGAGCGGGCTCGAACAGGTCGCGCTCGAGGAGCCCGGGTGGCACGCCCAACGGCTGATCGTCGAGGAGGCGGGTATGGACGTGACACCCATCCCCGTGGACGGGGAGGGAATCGACGTGGAGTCGTTGCACGCGAGCGGCGCGGATGCCGTGGTCGTGACCCCCTCGCATCAGTTTCCGGGCGGGACGGTGCTCAGCGCCCGGCGGCGGGCGGCGTTGATGGAGTGGGCCGAGCGGGGCGACAGGCTGATCGTCGAGGACGACTACGACGCCGAGCTCTGCCGCGAGCGCGTCGGCGCCCTGCAGGGGCTGGCGCCCGACCGCGTGCTCTACGTAGGCTCGGCGAGCAAGCGGCTCACGCCCGGCATGCGTCTGGGGTGGATGCTCTTGCCCTCCTGGCTGTCATGGGCGCTCGTCACGGCGAAGGCGATCGAGGACGCCGGTTCGGAGATCGCGGGCCAGCTCGCGCTGGCCGATTTCATCGCCCGTGGCGAGCTCGAGCGACACCTGCGGCGGATGCGATTGCGCTACGGCCAGCGCCGGGACGCGTTGCGGAGCGCGCTCGCGCGCCGGCTGCCCGACTGGAAGCCGTCGGGGTCCGGGGACGGGCTGCACGTCGCGGTCTCGCTCCCTGATGGGGTAGACGAGCCTGGGCTGATCACCGCCGCTGCTCGGCTCGGGGTCGGGATCGAGGGGCTGTCGCTGCACAGCTACACGGGTGATTGCCCGCCGGGCGTCGTCCTCGGCCACGCCTACATGTCCGAGCCGGCGATCGAGCGGGGCGTGGAGCTGCTCGCGGACGCGGCCCGCGGTTGAGCCTTGCGGGGGAACGCGCTGCGCAGTCCCACGAGCCTGGTCGTTCAAATCCGTCCGCGGCCGAGGCGAACATGTGTTCGTGACGAGCGACGGCAGCCCCTACGCGCGCTTCCGGCGCGCGCTCGGAACCGGCAACCAGCTGCTCGTGCTCGCCGCCGCCCGCGAGCTGCCCCGTGTGGGGCTAGACGACGCGCTGCGGATCTGCCTCGTGTTGCGGGACGGCGACCCCGAACGCTACGACCGCGCATGTGTGCGGTGGCTCGGCCGGTTCGCACTCGAGGCGCGCGGCGCGACGATTCACGACGTCCGGCGCCGCCGACGCCCTCGACTCGCTCCCGCGGGACCCGGGCGGGGCGATGGAGCGCCTGCAGGCGCTCTGCCTCGCGCGCGGCGTCGCGTGAAGGCCCTTGGCGCGGAATCCTGAGGGGTGAGCGAGGGGACTCGAACCCCCGACCGCCGGGACCACAACCCGGAGCTCTACCAGCTGAGCTACGCCCACCGTGGAGGCCACTGAATCTACCAGCGCCAAGGCGGGCGACCCGCCTACCCGGGTCGCAGAAAGATGCGCGGCATCGTCAGCGGTCGCTCGCGCAGGGCGCGCCCGACCTCGCGGGCCAGCTCTCCGATCAAGCCCTTGCGAGGGACCTCGTGGTACAGGGTCCGCAGCCACGGACGACCGATGCCGGCGGTGAGCGCTCCCATGCTCAACTCGACGCGGTCGGCGAGGGCGAGCGCCTCGACTTCCGGGCCCCGCGTCGTCTGGGATCGACGTCGTGGTGGCGGTCGATGGCGTCCGCGCAGCGGTCGATCCGCTGGGACTCCCACCCGTGCGCTGCTCCGATCTCGCGGGCGAGAGCAGCGCCGTCAGCCGTGTAGACGCCGCCTCTCGATGCCGTCGGATAGAGGCCGATGTCATGGAGGATCGCCGCGACAGTCAGCACCTCGTCGTCGATCGTCCAACCGCGCTCCTCGGCGATCTCCGCCGCGATGTGCCGGCAGCGCAGGCAGTGCCGCTCCATCGGTCCGTCGACCGTGCCGGTCGCCGCGCGCAGCCGGGCGAGCGCATCTCGAGCGCCGTCTGTGTTGGCGAGCGCGTCGAAATCGTGAAGGTTCGGCATCGGTCGATGAATCTTCGCCGATTCGAGGGTCAAAGCTCGGACTGGAATAGCGACAATGGTGAGCGAGAGGGAGAGGACGGTCATGGGAATCGAGCTTCCGGGCGAGTCGCCCGAGTACCGGGCAGCGCGCAACGCTCTACTCGAACGCGAGGTCGAGCTGCGCCGTGCGACCGAAGACGTCGCCGAGGCCAGGCGCCAGCTGCCGCCGGGTGGCGTAGTTCCAGAGGACTACAGCTTTGATGGCGGGGGGCCCGACGGAGCCGTCACCGAGGTACGGCTCTCCGAGCTGTTCGCGCCCGGGAAGGACTCGCTAGTCATCTACAGCTTCATGTTCCCGCGCGACCCGTCCGACGACAGCCCGGGTCCCACAGTCGGAGAGACGGCGCGGCTACCGCTGCACGAGGGCCCCTGTCCCACGTGCGTCGCGTTCCTCGACCAGCTCGACAACGCCGCCGAACACGCGGGTCAGCACATCAACCTCGCGGTTGTGGCCAAGGCCCCGATCCCGCGCGTGCTGACATTCGCGGCCGAGCGCGGTTGGCGACATCTGCGCCTTCTGTCCTCGGCTCGTAACACGTACAACCGCGATTACTTCGCGGAGACGCCGACCGGCGAGCAGCGACCGATCCTGACGGTCTTCCATCGTCGGCACGGCGTGATTCGCCATTTCTGGAGCTCCGAGCTGTTCTACGCACCCTCCGAGGCCGGGCAGGACCCGCGCCACGTCGGCTCGCTCGAGCCCCTCTGGAATCTCTTCGATCTCATTCCGGAGGGCCGCCCGCGCGACTGGTACGAGCAGATCAGCTCGGCTAGGCGGGGCGCGTTTGTGGCGCGCGGTCCGAGAGCCGTTAGGAATTCGCTTGACAGTTAGCACGATCGGTCGTACTCTCTAACACGACCGATCGTGCCAACTACAGAAAGGAGACCGGTCATGAGCCATACACCCGAACTCGGGCTGTACGTCATTCGCCGACGCAACGGATGGGGTTCACCCGAGGAGCTCAACGCCGCGGCGGCGCGCTCCGCAGCTGTTGGCGACGACGAGATGTCGGCCGACATCCGTTGGATCCGTTCGTATGTGGTCGTCGAGGCCGACGGCCGCCTGGGGACGGTTTGCATCTACCAGGCCTCGAGCCCGGAGAAGATCCGCGAGCACGCGGCCCGAGCAGGCATCCCGGCGGATGATGTGCTCGAGGTTGCCGACACGGTGTTCGTGCGTCCCGATCCTGAGCCGGTTGCAGCATGGGGCGTCGCGAGGCGCGGCCGGGACGGCCGCGCCTCGCGTGCACCGAGGCATTGAGGACGACCGGTCGTGCTAATTCTCCTCTCATGGACGCGACCGATCACCTCGGAGGGCACGGCTCGCGAAGCCGACGCAGTGACGGCGAGCGCAGTCATGACGCGATCCTCACCGAAGCCGCTCGCCTCGCCACCCTGGAGGGCATCGACGGGCTGTCGTTGAGCCGGCTGGCGGATGCAGTAGGAATGAGCAAGAGCGGCCTGTTCGCACACTTTCGGTCCAAGGAGGAGTTGCAGCTCGAGACGATCGAGGCGGCAAACGCCGTCTTCGAGAGGAGGTGATCGAACCCGCATCCGACGCCGGCAGCGGCATCGACCGCCTGCGGCTTTTGCTCGACGCCTATCTGCGATACCTCGAGGCCGAAACGTTCCCCGGCGGCTGCTTCTTCGCCTCCGCGCTGGCGGAGGTCGACATGCAGCCTGGCCCGGTCCGAGATCGCCTCGTCGTGTTTCTCAACGATTGGTTGGGACAACTCGAGGCGGCTGTCGAGGATGCGCAACGCGAGGGGCTCATCGATCCCTCTGAAGACGCGGCACAGCTCGTGTTCGAGTTCGAGGCCGCTCTCCTGCTCGCCAACGCGCAGTACATAGTGGCCCGCACCCAAGAGCCCATCGAGCGCGCACGTCGCGCGATCCAGCGGCGCCTCGACGCGGGCGCCGTGCGGCCAAGCAAGCGCACACGCAGCCGTCGGTAGAATTGCAGCGCCCCCGGCAGGACTCGAACCTGCGACCCACGGCTTAGAAGGCCGTCGCTCTATCCAGCTGAGCTACGGGGGCTTTGGCGGGACTGTAGCCCGCCGAGGGGCGAAGTCGAGTTCGCCGATCCAAACCTCCTCAAACCTGCACAGACTTGACGATCTGTGGGTGGATCGCCCCGGACACCCGTCCACTCAGGGACCACTGACCTTGCAACCGGACATGCAGGACCGACCCCTAACGCGTGGCATGGAAGCTCACATCCACTCGGGGGCTGCGCAAGCTGGCGCGACGTCTCTCGCTACTCGGATCTCTCGCGGCGCTCGCCGCGGCGGCGGCCCCAAGCGGTGCGCAGGCCTACGCGCTTCAGTGGGAGCCGAGCGCGTCGTTGTTCTGGGCCGTCAACAGCTCGACGATCCTGAGCGTGTTCCAGAACGGCGAGTGCACCCAGTGGGCCGCGACCAAGCGGCCTGACGTCGTCCAGTCGATCATCACGGGGTTCGTCTCGACAGAGCTCGGCCAGGGGTCGACCAACGAGACGATGCCGAACATGGATGCTCGCTACTGGACCGCCGAGGCCCAGCTCGTCGGACTCTCGACCGGGCGCAAGCCGCAACGGGGAGCGCTGATGGTCTTCCAGCCCAACGTCCTCGGTGCGGGCTCGGCCGGTCACATCGCCTACGTGCAGCGGGTCAACCGCAACGGCACGTTCCGGATCTCGGAGATGCACGCCCCGAACCTGTACCAGGTGAGCTACCAGACGCTCCCGGCGGGGTAGCACGGCTGGCCGGCGTGAGCTTCGTTTACTGAGCGGGTTTCGATCCGGCGAGATCGGGGCGCCCGGATTTGAACCGGGGATCTCCCGCGCCCAAGGCGGGTGCGATAACCAGGCTTCGCTACGCCCCGAGGCGTGGGGCCGAGTCTAGACCCCAGTACTGCTGAACGCGGTCGATCGCGGCCTGAAGCCGTTGCCCTTCGCATCTGGCCCGGACGCCAACCCACTGCGACACTCCACCCGAATGCCGGTCCACACCCGCTCCCCCCGGCTCGGCTACGCGCTCGCCGCGACGGCCGCCACGCTCTGGGCGCTGAACGGGTCGATCGCACACTTCCTGCTGAACGACCACATGCCGCCCGCGCGCCTGGCGGAGCTCCGCGCCGTGTGCACGTTCGCTGTGCTCCTCGCGGCGCTCGCGATCGCTCGTCCGCGGCTGCTCAAGATCGATCGCCGGGACCTCGGTCAACTTTCGATCGTGGGGATCGTCGGGCTCGCCGGGGTGAGCGCCCTCTATTACGCCGCGATCGCGCGTCTCCAGATCGGCGTCGCGGTCACGATCCAGTACCTCGGTCCGTTGCTGCTGCTCGTGTGGCTGAAGCTGGTCCATGGCCGGGCCTTGCCACGCGGCCTTTGGAGCGCCGCGGGCCTCGCCGCGGTCGGGTGCTTCTTCGTCGTGCGCGCGTATCGACCCGGGGGGCCTCGACGGGGTCGGCGTGGCGGAGGCATTCGGCGCGGCGGTGACGTTCGCCATCTACGTCTTCGCCTCCGAGCAGTCCGGTCACAAGTACAAGCCCGCGACGACGCTGACGTGGGGCTTCGGGCTCGCGACGGTGTTCTGGCTGATCACCCAGCAGCCGTGGAGCTTCCCGTTTCACATCCTTGGCGAGCGCACGCAACCTCGGTTACGCGGCTTACACCGTGATCGGGGGGACGCTCGTTCCGTTCGGTTGCATGGTCGCCGCCGTGCGGCACCTGCCCGCCTCGCGCGCGGCGGTCGTCGCGACGCTCGAGCCGGTGCTCGGGGCGCTGCTCGCGTGGGCGATCCAAAATCAGTCGCTCTCCCCGGTCGCAGATCGCCGGAGGGCTGATCGTCGTCGGCAGCGGTCGTGTGGGTCCAGGCGCAGCGGCCGCAGCTCGACGCCGAGCTCGCACCTGCGTACAGAACCCGCAGGCGGACGCCGGCCCGCGTCGAGTAGCCTCCGCCGCCGCGATGGCCCAAGTCGAGCCCCTCCAAGCGCTGCACTACAACCTCGACGAACCGGCGGCCTCCAGCACGTGGTCGCGCCGCCCTACGACGTGATCGACGACCGGCAGCGCGCGCAGCTCGAGGAGCGCTCGCCCTACAACGTGGTGCAGAATCGATCTTCCGCGGGGGGACGATCCGTACGAGGCGGCGGCGCGCCAGCTCGAAGCAGTGGCGCGCGCAGGGCGTCATCGTCCGGGACGAGCAGCCGGCGCTGTGGGCGCTCGCCCAGGACTACACCGGACCGGACGGCCGCGCCAGGACGCGCCGGGGCTTCCTCGCGCGCGTGCGCGTGGAGGAGTACGGCCCGGGCGGATCCGGCCCCACGAGCGCACCCATCCGGGGCCCAAGGAGGACCGCCTTCGGCTGACGCGCGCCACCAAGGCCAACCTGTCTCCGATCTTCTCGCTGTTCGACGACCCCTCGAACGCAGCCTGGAGCGCACTCGAACCGGCGACCACGCGAGGAACCGTGGGCCGAGGCAACAGACGACGACGGCACGGTCAACCGCATGTGGCGGGTCGCCGACGCCGACGCGATCGCGACCGTTCGAGCGAGCCTCGCGCAGACCGAGCTCCTGATCGCCGACGGCCATCACCGCTACGAGACCGCGCGCGTGTACGCGGAGGAGGTCGGCGGCGAGGGCCCTCAGCGATACGTCCTGATGTGCCTGGTCGCCCTTCAGGATCCGGGGCTGACCGTGTTCCCGACCCACCGGCTCGTGCGCGGGCTGGACAGCGAAAGCAGGAAGCGCTCGCCGCGCGATCAAGCGTGACTTCGAGATCGAGGAGCTGGCCGCAAAGGACGAGCTCGTCCCGAGCCCGGCGATGACGTCGAGTTCGGGTACATCGACTCGCACTTCCGCCGCCCATTCATGCTCAGGCTGCTCAGATCAGGAGATCGCCGACGCGGCGCTCGCGGGACCACGCGGAGCCCTACCGGCGCTGGACACCGCCGTGCTCGAGGCGCTGATCCTCAAGGGGGCGCTCGGGATGACCGACGAGGACATCGACCATCTCGCCGGCCTCGGCTACGCCCGGGACGCCGACCACGCGCTCGAGCTGGTCGAAACGGCCGAGTACGACGCCGCGTTCTTCATGGCGCCGACCCCGGTGGAGCGCGTCCAGGCGGTCGCCGCCGCCGGCGAGAGCATGCCTCCGAAATCGACCTATTTCTTCCCCAAGGTCCCGACCGGGCTGCTGTTCAACCCGCTCGCGAGTAGCGCCATCGGCGAGCGCTACGATGCGCTACGACCGGCACCTGCAACCAGAAGGACCAACCGATGAAGGCAACCGCCCCCGCACCGGCACATTCACGCATCGGATCGACATACGCACCACCAGGTCGTGGTCGACGAGCCGATCAAGGACGGCGGCGATGACAAGGGCCCGAGCCCTCAGGAGCTGCTCGCAGCGAGCCTCGCATCGTGCACGGCGATCACGATCGAGATGTACGCCAAGCAAGAAGGGCTGGGACATCGGTCAGATCGAGGTCGAGTGCGAGTACACGCAAGCCGAGCGCGGTTCCCGACGGAGTTCAAGATCACGCTGTGGCTGCCCGAGGACCTCAGCGAGGAGCAGGTCGAGCGCCTGAACGCGATCGCCGCCAAGTGCCCGGTACACCGAACGCTCGAGGGCGGGGCAACCATCACCCAGAGCGTCGCGACTACGGCTCGACGCTGACGCCGTCGGCCAGCAGCTCCTCGACCGCTCGGTCGCCATCGCCCGGGAAGCGTCAACCGCCCACGATCAGAGCGTCGATCACACGCGAATATAGTCCGCAGATGGCGCTGTCCACCGAAGGGCTCCGAGACAACCTCCGGCGGGTATTGCTCTCGCCCGACGAGGCGGTCAACGTCGATGTACACGGTCGCACCGACGCCGCGGTGCTCGTGCCGACTTACCTAGCGGGCGACGATCTCCACGTCGTGTTCACGAAGCGCCGCGAGGACCTCGCCGTCACCCCGGCGAGATCTCGTTCCCCGGCGGCCGCCGCGACGATGACGAGCAGACCTGCAGCTCACCGCGCTGCGGGAGGCGGAGGAGGAGATCGGCCTGCCCCGCAAGGCGGTCGAAATCGTCGGCGCGCTTCAACCGACGCCGACGATCGCGACCGGCTACGCGGTGTATCCATTCGTCGGCCTGATCGGCCCACCCGCAACTGGGTCCCGAGCGCCGGCGAGGTCGCTGAGGTGCTGGAGATACCGGTCGCCGCGCTGATCGCGGGCTATGGGCGGCGCCGCCTGGTCCGGCGCGGCGTCCCTGTGCGGACCGACACCTATGTCGTCGGCGATCACCTGATTTGGGGGGCTACCGCTCGGATCCTGTCCGACCTGCTGGACCGCCTCGAGGCGGCGCGTCTCACGGTGCCGGTCAGACCGCTCGATCGGTACGCCGACGAGGTTGCCCCACTCGGTCCACGAGCCGTCGTAGTTCTTGACGTCCTGCTCGCCGAGCAGCTCGTGGAGCACGAACCAGGTGTGGGCCGAGCGCTCGCCGATCCGGCAGTAGGCGATGATCGGCTCGCCGCTCAGCACGCCCTTGCCGCCGTAGAGCTCGCGGAGCTCGTCGGCCGACTTGAACGTGCCGTCCTCCTTGACCGCCTGTGCCCACGGGACCGACTTGGCGCCCGGGATGTGGCCGGCGCGCTGCGCGCCCTCCTGCTCGTAGCCCGGTCGAGATCAGCTCGCCGGAGAACTCCTGCGGGGAGCGCACGTCGACCAGCTGCTGGAGTCCGTCGAGCGCGGCTGAGCACCTCGTCGCGCTTGGCGCGGATCGACTCGTCGCCCGGGCTTGGCCGTCGAACGTCGCGCGGGGTGGTTCGGAACGTCGGTCGTCGTCGGGCCGGCCGTCGGTGATCCAGCGCTCTCGCGGGCCGTTCAGCAGCTTGACGTTGTCGTGCCCGTAGTACTTCAGGTACCAGTACGTGTAGGCGGCAAACCAGTTGTTGCGATCGCCGTAGAGGATCACCTGGTGATCGTTCGAGATTCCGCGGCTTCCAAACAGCTCGCCGAAATCCTCCGGGTCCGAGGAAGTCGCGCCTGACCTGGTCCTGGAGGTCGGTGCGCCAGTCGAACCCGATCGCGCCCGGGATATGCGCCTCGCGGTAGAGCGCGGGGTTCTCGTCGACCTCGACGATCCGGATCGAGTCGTCGTCCAGGTGCTGCTCGAGCCACTCGGGCTCGACCAGGACGTCATTCGCGTAGTCGGCCACTCGCTGTCTCCTGAAACTCGATCCGGATTTACTTATTTCGGGTAAGCCAGTCTATCGCGGCGGCGATCCGCCATCGAGCACACGGTCCACGGCATCGCGGCCGCGGCGACCAGGCCGGCGGCGTCGGCCGGATCGGCGTCGAGCAGCGCGTACGGGATCCTCGAGCCTGGCAGACGGCGCGGACCCGGTCGGCGCCCGCTCAAGCAGCTCCGGCTCGACCGTGCCGCCGCCTCGTAGACGATCCCGCGCACGGTGGTGTCGAGCATCCGCGTCAGCAGCATGTCGAGCCGTGGCCGTGGAGCTCCGCCAGCTGCTCTGCGACGCCCGCGGCGCGAGCCGAGCAGGATGCACGCCACGCTCACGTGCTCGAGCGCCGGCGCGAGCGTGGCGACCCGGTCGGGGTCGCCGACGCACGGCCTCGGCGCCCGGCGGCCTCGATCGCTCGGCGCGCGCGCCGGGTCGCGCGTCGTGCCGCGGACCGACGTGCCCGCCCGCCACGCAGCTCCGGCGAGCGCAGCGCCGCGGCAGCCGCAGCCGATGATCAGGCAGCGCGCCAGCGGCGCTACCCGTCGGAGCCGCCGAGCTTGTCGCCGAACTCGCGGCTCGACTTCCTCGCGGGTGCGCTCCGGGAGGCCCCTGGCCCGCGCGGCGGGCGTTGGTCGGCTCGAGCAGCTGCGTCGAGGCTCGCGGTCGTCGAGCTGCTCGCGCGCGGCGTTCGGCGAGATAACGCTCGCGCTGCGGCGCTGCTCGTTGATGTCGCGCATCGACCTGCAGCTCGATATCGTCGAGCGTGACCTCGCGCTCGCCCTCGGGCGCGCGCGGCGGGCGTTGCGCGCCGCGAGCATCTGCTGCAAGGTCCTCGGCGTCGAGCGCCTCGCGCGTTTCGGCGATCTCGCGGGAGCTCGCAGCCCGATCTGCTCGAGTCCGGAGCCCGGGGTAGTAGCTGCCCAGCAGATCACCGACCCAGAGCACGAGCGCGACGACCATCCCGACGCATCACAGACCGCGAACGGGTCCATCCGAGTGAGTCTAAACGCCGACGTCTTCACCGTGAGCGCAACTTTTCGTGCGCGAGCGCAGTGTTCTAAGAGGCGTCAATCCGCCACCGCCCGGCCGGGTCGGGAGCACCGGCGGGGCTCACCATATGCAGTGAAAGGAGGCTTCATGCGCCTACGCTTTGCCGTGCCCGCGTCGCTGTTGGCTGCACTGGCGGTCGAGTGTACATTCCAGGCGCTGCCACGGCCTGGTCGCAGCGCCGACCCGCGTCACAACCACGGGCTCACAATCAGCCGCAATTCCGAACCCGATCCAGGCCGGCGAGGGCGTCTGATCTACGGCCAGCTGGGGGCACCGGCGTCGGCGGCCAGACGATCGGGCTCTACCACCACGTCTTGGCGGCCGTCCGGGTTACACGCTGATCGGCACGACCACGACCGACGCTCGGGCTACTACGAGTTCACCCGCGCGGAGGGCTCGTGTACACCAACCGCAGTTGGTTTGTCCGCGGCCCGAGCGGAGCACACACAGCCGCACGATCCATGAGCGAGTCAGCCGCGCTCGTGACCATCAACGCGAGCACGATCGAACGCCGACACCAATCAGCGGTCGTGTTCACCGGCACCGTCAACCCGAGCCACCCGTTCGAGCGCGTGCTGCTCCAGCAGCAGAACGGCGCCGGCGAGCTGGAGCACGCTGCGACGGCGGCTACTCGGGCGCCGGCTCGAGCTATTCGATCGCGTACTCCGGCGTTCCCCGGCGAGCGCGACGTCCGCGTCGTGCTTCCCCGGTGATGCCCGCAACACCAAGGGCGTGTCTGACTCGATCACGATCACCATCCAGCAGGCCCAGGTCCCGGATTTCACGATCAACAGCTCGCAGCCGATCGTCAGCTACGGGCAGCTCGGTGACGATCTCCGGCGTGCTCGATCAGCCCGGGCGACACACGCGCGAGCCGAGCACGACGGTGCATCCTGTGGGGCCGTACGGCCCACGGCGGCCACGTTCGCGCTGGTCGGGCACGACCACCGGCGGCTCGGACGGAAGCTACAGCTTCACCGACGATCCCGACGAGAACACCGTCTACCAGGTGCGCACGAGCCTGCCCCCGAAGCGTCACAGCGCGGTGCTGTTCGAGGGCGTCCGTGACATCGTCACGCTGACCGGCGAGCTCGACGACCTCGACGGTCGGCGGCACGTGTCACGTTCGCCGGCACGGTCACGCCGGACAAGGCGGGTCACGTGATCTACCTCGAGCGCCTGGGTAAGGACAACAACTGGCACGTGGTCGAGATTCGCTTCGTCAAGTCGCGACTCGACCTTCCAGTTCAGCTGGCACATTCGGCACCGCGGGCTCCAAGGAGTTCCGCGCCCGGATCCCGAGTGACTCGCACAACGTCGGCGCGGCCTCGGCTCCGCTGACGATCACGGTGAGCCCGGCAGCGGCCGTGACGTCGTTGCCGGCCGCGCCCGCCTCCTAGGCGAGGTCGGCAGCAGAGAGAGTACGTCGGTCGTCCGGCCCCCGGCGCTCCCGCCGGGTGTCCGGGTCGTTCTGGCGCACGGCACGCTGCGGCCAGGCCGCGCTAGGCGCGCCACCGCCCACAGCCGCCACGCGCCCGGGACTCCCTTGAGCTCGTGCTCGCCGCGGTCGGCGAACTCGATGCCCGATCCCACCACTAGGTCCTTGACCGTGCCCGACACCAGCACCTCCCCGGGCTCGGCGAGGGCGAGCGACGCGTGCGCCGATGTGCACCGCGATCCCGCCGACGTCGTCGCCGATCAGCTCGATCTCGCCGGTGTGCAGCCCGCTGCGGACCTCGAGCCCGAACTCCTCCCGAGCCGCGTCGCGGATCGCCGCCGCGCAGCGGATGCCCGCGCGGGCCCGTCGAACGTGGCGAGGAAGCCGTCGCCCATCTTCTTGACCGCGCGGCCGCGGAAGCGCTCGAGCGCCCGGTCGATCGAGCCGTCGATCGACTCGAGCACTCCGCGCCACCGGCGATCCCCCATCTCGGCCGCCCGGCGCGTCGAGTCGACGATGTCGGAGAACATCACCGTAGCCAGGATCCGCTCGGGGTCGGGCGCGTGGCGGGCGCCGGTGAGGAACTCCTCGATCTCGTCGAGCAGCGGCTCGTTGTCGCGGCCGAAGCGGAGCGTGTCGCTCGCCCGGCAGCTCGACGAGCTGCGCCCCGGGGATGTGCTCGGCGATGTAGCGCGAGTGGCGGATGTCGATGAACTTGTCGCCGGGACGGTGAAGCACGAGCGTCGGCGCCTGGATCACGGCAGGACCGCGCCGGACGTCCGTGTCGGAGTGCATCCGGAACAGCTTCGCCGCGGTCCCCGGGCTCGCGGCGAGCCGCTCGAGCTTGGCCGACCAGTGCGAGCGCGCGGTCGTCCTCGGCCGACAAGCGGTCGAGCGCGCATGCATCCGCGCTCCCGTTCCCCAGTTGGCCCGGATCGTCCGAGCCTGCCTCGCGCTCCTCGCGCGTCAGCGGCCAGTCGTAGTCGGGGGCATAGGTCATCCGCGGGGTCGCCTCGTACAGGACGAGCGCCGGTCGTCCGCTCGGGATGGGTGGCGGCGAACAGGCGCGCCATCGCGCCGCCCTCGAGCATGCGCGAACAGCGCGGCCCGCTCCGAGCCGGCGGCGTCCATCACCGCCACGACGTCGTCCATCTGCTCCTCGAGCGTCGGCGCGCCCGCGATCCGGTCGGACATCCCGCAGCCCCGGCGGTCGAACATGATCAGCCGGGCGAACGACGCGAGCCGCCGGAACATGCGCGCCACCAGGGCTGATCCCAGACGTGCTCGATCTGCGAGATCCAGCGTCGGCACCCAGAGCAGGTCGACGGGCCCGTCGCCGACCACCTGGTAGGCGATGTGGATGTCGCCGCTGCGCGCGTACCTGGTCTCGGGCGCCATCGCGGCTACATACGGGAGCGTATACCGTGCCCGGATATGGACTTTGAACTGAGCGACGAGCAGAGACTGATTCGCGAGACGGCGCGGGACTTCACCGACAACGAGATCGTCGAACGCGCGCGCGAGAACGACCGCAACGAGCACTTCGACCTGGAGCTGGTCGCAGAAGATCGCGCAGCAGGGGTACCTCGGGCGCGATCGTCCCACGCGAGTACGGCGGCGCCGGGCTCGACTACTTGACTTACGGGCTGGTGGTGGAGGAGATCGGTCGCGGGCTGCTCCGCGATGCGGACGGTGATCTCCGTGCAGACCTCGCTGGTGTGCTCCGCGATTCTGCGTTGGGGCACCGAGGAGCAGAAGCAGCGCTACCTGCCGAAGCTGTGCTCCGGCGAATGGCTCGGATGCTTTGCGCTGACCGAGCCGGACACCGGCTCGGACGCGGCCAACCAGCGCACACGGGCGCGACGAGGAGAACGGCGGCTGGGTGATCAACGGCGCGAAGATGTTCATCTCGCTGGCGCAACCACGCCAAGCTCGCGCTGGTGTTCGCCCAGACCGATCCCGAGAAGGGCCACCGCGGGCTGGCCTGCTTCCTGGTCGAGACCGACCAGCCGGGCTTCCAGCCACAGCCGATCCATCACAAGATGGGCCTGCGGGGATCGGATACGGCGGCGATCTCGCTCGATGACGTCCAGGCGCCGGATGACGCGATCCTTGGTGAGGTGGGCGAGGGCTTCAAGGTCGCCATGAGCTCGCTCGACTCGGGGCGCTACAGCGTGGCCGCGGGGTGCGTGGGTATCTGCCAGGGGTGCGTCGATGCCTCGGTCCGATACTCCAAGGAGCGCGAGCAGTTCGGCAAGCCGATCGCGAGCTTCCAGCTCGTCCAGGCGATGCTCGCCAACATGGTGGTGGAAACCGACGCGGCGCGGATGCTCGTGTGGCGCGCCGGCTATCTGAAGGACACCGGCAAGCCGAACACGACCGAGACCTCGATCGCCAAGCTGTACGCCACGGAGGCGGCGGTCCGGTGCGCGAACACCGCGATCCAGGTGCACGGAGGCTCGGGCTACGTCGACGATCACCCGGTCGAGCGTTATTTCCGCGATGTCCGTGTCACGACGCTGTATGAGGGGACCTCGCAGATCCAGCAGCTGATCATCGGCCGGGCCGTAACGGGCATCAACGCCCTCCACGTGACCGAGCCGCCCACGACCATCGGTGTAGCGGGCGCCGGCACGATGGGCGCCGGCATCGCCCAGCTCGCCTGCCAGGCCGGGCGCACGACGCTGCTCCACGACCCGATGCCGGAGGCGCTCGAGCAGCGGCATCGAAGCGGATCCGAAGCCCAGCTCGAACGCGGCGTCGAGCGCGGCAGGCTGAGCACCGAGCAGGCCGAGCGCGCCGCGCGAGCGCCCTCGAGCCGTGCCGAAAGGCTCGAAGACCTCGCCCCCTGCGAGCTCGTGATCGAGGCGGCGCCCGAGTCGCTCGAGCTCAAGCGCTCGCTGTTCGGCAAGCTCGCCGACGGCGTCGTGTCCGACCGATTGCGTGCTCGCGACCAACACCTCGTCGTTGCTCGTCACCGCAGTCGCAGCTGGGCTCAAGCGGCCTGAACGAGTGGTCGGGATGCACTTCTTCAACCCGCCGCCGGTGATGCGATTGCTCGAGGTGGTCGCCGGCGAGGAGTCCGCCGAGGCGGCGCTTGCGCGTCGCCCGCGCCGCCGGTGAGGCGATGGGCAAGCACGTGATCGACGCGACTGACGGCCCCGGCTTTCTGGTCAATCGTTGCAACAGGCCGTTCGGGCTCGAGGCGCTCAAGCTGCTCCAGGAAGAGATCGCGCCGCTCGAGGAGATCGACCGCATCTGCCGGCTCGGCGGCGGCTTCCGGATGGGCCCGTTCGAGCTGATGGACCTGGTGGGGTCGACACCGGCTTCGACGTCTCGCGCTCGTTCTACGAGCAGAGCTTCGGCGAGCCGCGCTGGCGGCCGTCGCCGATCACCGCGCGCTACGTCGCCGCCGGGCGTCACGGTCGCAAGTCGGGCCGCGGCTACTACGACTACGCGCACGACACCTACCGTGCCCCCGATCCGGACCCGCCCGCATCCGGGAGGGGGCGACGGGCTCGTGGTGATCGCGGGCGGCGGCGCGCTGGCCGTGCAGCTCGCTCGGGCCGCGATCGAGGCGGGATGGGACGTGCTCGAGCGTGCCGGGCGAATCGGAGCGAGGTCCCGTTTTTGGTGGTCGACTGCACGCTCGGCGAGGAACCGGTGGCTCCGCTTCAGGGCGGCCCGCAGGCGATCTGCTGTGCGGCGGGCTCGCTGGCGGCGCTCGACCCGGGCGGCGGCGCGGTCGGATTTCATGCGATGCCGCCGTTCGGGGAGAGCAGGACTCGTGGAGCTGACCCGGGGACCCGACACGCGCGGACTCCGCGATCGCGCGGCCGAGCGCTTCTTCGCGCTCGCTGGGCAAGCACACCGCCTGGGTCGGAGACGCGCCGGGGCTCGTGCTCGGCCGGATCGTCTGCCAGGTGATCAACGAGGCGTCGTTCGCGGTCGCCGAAGGCATCGGCAGCGCCCAAGACATCGACGCGGGCATGCTCCACGGCCTCAACTACCCGCGCGGAGTCCTCGGCTGGGCCGACCAGATCGGCCTGGACCACGTTCTGGTCGTGGTCGACGCGCTGTACGACGAGCGCCGCGAGGAGCGCTACCGCGCAGCGCCGCTGCTGCGCCAGCAGGTCTGGTCAGGCCGGCTCGGCGCGCAGACCGGCGAGGGGTTCTTCGGCTACTCCTGATCCGCACCAGCGGGCACGGTAGCCCACGAAACCCGGCATGATGCGGACCTGCGCCATGAGAGCCGTCACGTTTCAAGCCCCCGGTGAGGTTCGGGTCGAGGACCGCCCCGAGCCCGGAGCTTCAGGCCCGCGACGACGCGATCGTCGAGATTGAGGCGAGCGGGATCTGCGGCTCCGACCTACACATCTACCACGGCCGCGTCCAAGATCGAGCCGGGCTTTACGATCGGACACGAGTTCGTGGGCAGAGTCCTCGAAGCAGGTGACGACGTCACGTCGGGTGGCGAAGGGTGATCGCGTGCTCGGGTGCTTCCAAAGCGCCTGCGGCACGTGCTTCTTCTGTCTGCGCGGCGCCTTTCATAAGTGCGACGAGATGCGGGTCTTCGGTCACGGCAAGGTGCTCGGCTCGCTCCAGGGCACGCAGGCCGAACAGGCGCTCGTCCCACGCGCCAACCTGACGCTGCGCAAGGTCCCCGACGGGCGTCTCGGACGACGTCGCTCTGTTCGCAGGCGACGTGATGGGAACCGGCTACCACGCGGTATCGCAGGCGGACGTGAGGCCCGGCGACTCGGTCGCCGTGCTCGGCCTCGGCCCGTCGGCCTATGCGCGGTGCAGGTCGCGCGTGCGCGCCGGAGCGGGGCCGGTCGTGGCCGTCGACACCGTGGCCCAACGGCTCGAGCTCGCCGAGAGCTTCGGCGCGGTCCCCGTCCATCTGACCGAGCAGAGCCCGCGCGACGAAGTCAAGCGGCTCACCGAGGGACGCGGCGTGGACGCGGCGATCGACGCCGTCGGGCATCCGGACGCGCTCGACCTGGCGATCCGGCTCGCGCGCAAGGCGGGCACGGTCTCGGCGATCGGCGTCTACGCCGAGCCGTGCCAGGTGCACATGGGCCTCGTGTGGATCAAGGCGCTCACGATCAGAAGCGGCCACGCCAACGTGATCGGGCACGTCGACCGCGTGCTCGGGATGCTCGCCTCGGAGACACTAGACCCCTCGCCGCTCGTCACTCACCATCTGCCGCTCGATGACGCGCCGGATGCGTACGCGCTTTACGATCGGCACGAGGCGATGAAGATCGTTCTGGCACCATGACGGCGACCGCGCTCCCCGAGCAACTGTCTGACGCTGCCCGCGATTTCGCGGCCGGCGAGCAGCAGCTCCTGATCGCAGGGGAGCGTCACGCCGCCGCCGACGGGCGTACGTTCGAGACCATCGATCCGGCGACGGGGAGGCCGATCACGACGGTCGCGCAAGCGGGTGCGGAGGACGTCGACCGCGCCGTCAAGGCGGCCCGCCAAGCGTTCGACCAGTGGTCGCAGACCACGGGCGCCGAGCGCGCTCGCCTGATCAACCGGCTCGCGGACGCGATCGAGCAGCATGCCGACGAGCTCGCAGAGCTCGAAGCCCTCGACAACGGCAAGCCCGTCAAGCTCGCCAAGCTCGTGGACGTCGCCTCGGCCGCGGCCTACTTCCGCCATTTCGCGGGCTGGCCGGAGCGGATCACCGGCGATGTTGTGCCCGTCCACCAGCCCGGAATGCTCTGTTACACGCGCAAGGAGCCCGTCGGCGTCTGCGGCCAGATCATCCCCTGGAACTTCCCGCTGCTGATGGCCGCCTGGAAGCTCGCGCCGGCGCTCGCCGCCGGCTGCGCGACGGTGCTGAAACCCGCCGAGCAAACGCCGCTGACGGCGCTTCGCCTCGGCGAGCTCGCCCTCGACGTCGGTATCCCGGCCGGCGTGATCAACGTCGTAACCGGCGACGGCGAGAGCGGCGCCGCGCTCGTCGACCACGCCGGCATCGACAAGGTCGCGTTCACCGGCTCGACCGAGGTCGGTAGAGAGATCGGCGCCAAGGCCGGCCGGGCGCTCAAGCGGGTGACCCTCGAGCTCGGCGGCAAATCTCCCAACATCATCCTGCCCGACGCGGACATCGACGCCGGCGATCAAGGGCTCCTTCCAGGCGATCTACTTCAACACCGGCCAGGCGTGCAACGCCGGCAGCCGGCTGTTCGTCCACCGCGACCAGTTCGACGAGGTCGTCGGCGCGCTCTCCGAGCGCGCGGCCAAGCACGCAACTGGGACCGGGGCTCGATCCGTCGACTCAACTCGGCCGGTCGTCTCGGCCGAGCAGCGCGAGCGCGTGCTCTCCTACATCGAGTCCGGGACGGGAACAGGGCGCGGAGCTCGTCGCGGGCGGGAGTGCGACCGGCGACGGCGGCTACTTCGTCGAGCCGACGCTGTTCACCGCCACCGACGACGATCTCAAGATCGCGCGCGAGGAGATCTTCGGGCCGGTGCTCGTCGCGCTTCCCTACGAGTCGCTCGAAGAGGTCGCGGCGCGCGCCAACGACAGCGACTACGGGCTCGCCGCGGGCGTGTGGACCCGCGACGTCGTCCAACGCTCACCGCCTCGCCGCGCTGCTCAAGGCCGGTTCGGTGTACATCAACTGCTGGGGCGAGGTCGACGCCGGCGTGCCGTTCGGCGGCTACAAGGCGTCGGGCATCGGGCGGGAGCACGGCCGCGAGGGGCTCGAGGCGTATCTCGAGACCAAGGCCGTCTGGACCAAGCTGGTCTCCTAGCGGCCCTTTCGTCGGCGCGCCGGGTAGGTTTCCTGCCGCCGCGGCGCCAAAAAACTACGCAATTTGCGAACGAAGACGCGCTGTGCTCCCATCACCCGATGAGTCTATGTAGGATGCCGCGCTCCGGTAACCCAGACGGATGTCGTAGCTGAGCGCCAAGCGCTCACGCCGGCACGGGACCGAGTCCGATCAACCGATCGTGCTCGACGCGCAAACAGCCCCATTGCGCAATTTGTCGCGCGCGCACGCGCCACCGCAGCCCTTGCGATGGTGATGTTCGGCGTGCTCGCGCCCGGGTCCTGGCGGCGGCGATCCCGGCCGGCGCCAGCTCGCGGCGCCAGCAAGCGCCACGTCACAACCACGCCCGCCGCCACGGCTCCGACGCGCAACGCTGCGCCAACGCTGATACGCCCGCCTACCGTGGCAGCAACGCCGCCCTGCGAGCCGCAGTCGTGTGCCTGGTCAACAAGGAGCGCGCGGCACACGGGCTTCCCGCATTGCGCGCGTCAGGCCGGCTCGATCGCTCGGCCCAGACGTGGACGAACGCGATGGTCGCTTCCGATCAGTTCGACCATGGGAATCCGCGGCGCACGCGTTAGCGCCGTTGGCTTCCGCTGGTCGACCGTCGGCGAGAACATCGCAACGGGCTTCGCCACGCCCAGACGGGTCGTGGCCGCGTGGATGGCGAGCCAGGGCCACTGCCAGAACATCCTCGATCCGATTTACACGAACGTCGGCACGGGCGTGAACAGGGGCCGAGTCAGCGGCTTCGCAAGCCGTCCTGGAACCTGGACCCAGGACTTCGGCCTAGCGATGGGACGCCGCGCGCCATCGCACAACTGGGGCCCCTCGAACGCCTGCCCGTACTAGCGGCCCGCGCGGCGCCGCGCGCTTTTACGCGCCGACTGCGGCCGAGGGCTCCTCGGCGGCCAAGGGGGCGGCATCGCGCAGGTACCACTCGGCGTCGAGCGCGGCCTGGCAGCCCGTACCGGCGGCGGTGATCGCCTGGCGGTAGGCGTGGTCGACGAGGTCGCCAGCGGCGAACACACCCGGCAGGTTGGTCTGCGTCGAGCGGCCCTTGGTGACGACGTACCCCCCGGCATCAGTATCCACCTGGCCCTGCACCAGCTGCGACTGCGGTTCATGCCCGATTGCTATGAACGCGCCGGAGATCTCGAGCTCGAGCTCCGATGAATCCTCTGCGTTGCGCAGCCGCGCGATCCCGAGCGCGCCGTCGTCCCGACGAGCGAACTCCTTGACGACGTATGGGGTCAGCCATTCGATGTTGGGGATCGCCCGCGCGCGCTCGAGCATGATCTTCGAGGCGCGGAACTCGTGCCGGCGGTTGACGATCACGACCTTCGAGGCGAACTTCGACAGGAACATCGCCTCCTCCATGGCGGAGTCACCACCGCCGACGATGATCGTCGGCTTCTCCCGGAAGAAGGCGGCATCACATGTGGCGCAGTAACTGACACCCCGGCCGCCCAACTCCACCTCGCCGGGAACATCGAGCTTCCGGTGCTGGGCTCCCATCGCGAGGACCACAGTGCGCGCAAGGTGAAGCTGGTCGCCGGTCCACACCTTGTGCGGGCCGCCGTCCGCGGACAATTCCACCTTGGTCGCATCGTCGGTTTCGAGCCGCGCGCCGAACCGCTCCGCTTGGTCGCGGAAGCGCTGCATCAGCTCCGGGCCCATGATTCCGTCCGGAAAGCCGGAGTAGTTCTCGACGTCGGTCGTCTGCTGGAGCAGGCCACCCCACGCAAATCCTTCGACCACGAGTGGCTCGAGGTTGGCGCGCGCCGTGTACAGCGCAGCGGTGTAGCCCGCGGGCCCACCTCCGATGATGATGACGTTCTCGATTCGATCCTCCATTACTTCACTAAGTATAGCTTGGCGCCCTCGCCGCGCGCCAGCGCTGGACCGTCCGCCGCAGCTGCAAATAGGCGATGCCGCCCGGCAGCGTCGGCAGCCAGAACGCGAACACACGGTACGCGAGCACGGCGACGACTGCGACCTGAACGTTTACGCCGAAGGCGCTGAATGCGCCGATCATGCCGCCGTCGACTCCCCCGATGCCGCCCGGCAGCGGCAGCGTGTTGCCGAGCATCCCAACGAAGTACGACATCACGATCACGCCCTTCGGCGGCGATGCGCCGAACGCGTGGAAGCACGCCCACAGCACGGCGATGTCGAATCCCCACCAGGCGACCGCCCCGAGCAGCCACGGGTCCTTGGAGCGCACCAGGTCGATCGCGGTCCGAACCCCTGTCGCCGCCGTCGCCGGGGCGGCGGCGATCTTGGCGGCCACCCGCGAGATCCGGCCGCCGCCACCCGTCCACCGCTTAACCAGCCGGTCGAAGTCCCCGGGAAGCAGCGAGACCCCGAGGAAGATCGCGATCACCACGGCGCCGAAGATCGCGGGCACCACAGTGATCGCAAACGGGTGCCTTCCCGGGGATGATGCCCAGGTACAGCCCGAGGCCGTCGATCACCAGCGTCGCCATGTAACCCCGTACAGGAGCACGGTGAAGGCGATCAGCCGGCAGGCGCCGACCCGCGGCTCGAACCCAGCCCGCCGGAGCGCCCAGGCGGTCAGTGCGATCCCGCCCGCCCCCGCTGAGGCGAACAGCCGTGTCGCCGCCAGCCCGGCCATCGTGATCTCGTAGCTGGCCCGCCAGTCGATCCGCGAGCTCGTTGCCGCGCGGCGAACACGCCCCGAAACAGCGGCGATGTAGCCCGCAGAACGAGCACACCTCGAGCGCGGCTCCGAGCGCCAGCCACCACCCATTGCCGTGCTGGATCCGGTTCCAGGTATGGCGCAGGCCGAGGACCTTCGGCAGCACGAAGTACAGGAAAACAACGATCGAGACGACGAAGATCACCGAGGCCAGGATCCGCCGGCGGGTGAACACCACCCGCGGCATCTCCTCGGTTACCGGCGCCAACCGGCCCGTCTCCGCCCCGTCGCGTGCCGGGGGCCCGATCAGGGGCAATCCGGCTGGGGGGCCCTGCTCGCTGCGCGTGATCCCCGGCCACAACCGTTACCCGACGCTCGCCCGGGCCTCCAGCGCTTGCAACACCGAGGAGACCCGACCGGCGAGCGGAGCGAGGCGCGGGGCGCGCCGCCCGGACGGTCTCGGTCAAAGCCGCCCCCGCGATCAGATCGACCGCGTAATGCTCGCCCAGGTACACGAGCGCCAGCCCCAGCGTCGACGCGTATGTCCAGCCGAAGGCACCGGCGACCGGGCCGACCTCCGACAGCAGGTGGGCGCCCATCAGTGACGTAGCGAAGTGAAGCGATGGCATAGCAGCAAGCGGGTTTCCTCCCAGCACATCGTAAAGACCAGCCCAGCGGCTACCCCAGAACTGCTCCCCGTACTCGTTCATCATCCGCCGCATCCGGATCGGGCTGCCGTCCTCGAATCTGCCGTGGGCGCGGCCCACCACGGCGGCGCGGTCGGGATCGCCCAGTAGAACAGCGCGCCCACGTCGAATACCCGTACATGCGCGCCGCCGCCGACGGGAACCGCTCGGGGCGCGCGATCAGCACATAGGCGAGGCTGCCGTGCGGGACCATGAACCACACCCAGTGGCACCAGACGAGCACGCGTTCGAAGCGATTGACGTGCCCGGCTTGGCGAACGCGCGCTGGAGGCGGAGCGTCGGCGGCGAGCCCGAGTCCGAGGACGCGGTCGATCGCGATCGGGTAATCGACTCGACCCGGGCCGCCAGCGCCTCGGGATTGTCGTGGGGCATCTCATACGCGGCGATGTACGCCCACATATTGAGGGCGCAGACCGCCACGTCACGGCCGCGATTGCGCGGCATCGCAACGCACAGGGCGACCGGCGCAAGGGCCGCGCTGCCGAGCACCGCGGCCGGCGGAAGCTTGATCCGCCGCCGCAGCGACGGGCGCGCGACGCCGGCCGCGACGAGGGCCCAGGCGGTCGCTCTGATCCCCCTCGAAGCGCGCAAGCGCGGCCAGTATATGGGCGGCGCGGCCACGGCTCGCGGTGCCCACCGCCGCTTCCGGCTACGGCTGGATAGAATGCCGCCGCTTTGCGACCCAGGGCCACACGCCAGCCGCTGCGCTCGTACCGCGTTGTCGGAGCTGGCCCGTCTCGGCTCGATCATCTGCGCCGGACGCGCTCGCCAACTTCATCACCCCGAAGTCGGCGGCTCGCCGAACGCCAACCAGATCGACTCGCTGTACATGATCGTCCTCGTACATCGCGGGCGTCGTGTTCGTGATCGTGGAGGGCGCGCTCGTCTACTCGCTGTCAGCTTCCGCGCCAAGAAGGGCGCCGTGGCGGCCCAGATCCACGGCAACACGCGCCTGGAGGTCGGCTGGACGATCGCGCGCGGCGCTGATCCTCGTGGTGCTGACCGTGGTCACGTTCATCAAGCTCGCCGATCATCGTCAACCCGCCGAACTCGAACCGGCGGCTGGTCCTGTCCGCCTCGACCACCGAACCGACGCCGCCCGAACGGCAAGCGGGTCACGATCTGCGTGCAGGGACGCCAGTACATCTGGCGCTACACCTACGGCGCCGGCTGCAACGCCAACTACTTCACCGAGCAAGCTGCCGTACTCGTACCAGGAGATGGTACGGCCCGGCGGGCGCCACCGTCGTGCTCGTGATCCAGTCCAGCGACGTGATCCATTCGTGGTGGGTTCCGTCGCTCGGCGGCAAGGTCGACGCCGTCCCCGGGTACACGACATACACCTGGTTCAAGGCCCAGCCGGGCGCCTACCACGGTCAATGCGCGCAACTCTGCGGACGCAACCACGCGGCGATGACCGCGCTCGTCCACGTCGTCTCGCCGGCCCAATATCAGGCCTGGCTGACCCAGGAACAGCGGGGATCAACCAGGCCAACGACCAGGTGGGCCAGCTCCGTCAACTACCTGACCTCGCAGGGACAGCTCTAGGAGGCCTTTTGTCAGCACGACCACCACCCCTCCGCCCCGTCCCAAGATCGTCACCGACGAGGTCGAGAAGCCACGGACCACCAAGAAATGGGTCGATTGGATCACCACGACCGACCACAAGAAGATCGGGATCATGTATCTGGTCCTGACGTTCGTGTTCTTCATCCTGGGCGGGGTGGAGGCGCTCCTGATGCGGCTCCAGCTGGGCGTGCCGGGCAACACCCTGCTGACCGGCGAGAAATACAACGAGCTGATGACGATGCACGGGACGACGATGATCTTCCTGTTCGTCGTGCCGATCATGGCCGGTTTCGGCAACTACTTCGTGCCGCTGATGATCGGCGCACGGGATATGGCCTTCCCGCGGCTCAACGCGCTCTCGTTCTGGCTGCTGCTGTTCGGCGGAATCGTGTTCTACTGCACGTTCTTCTTCAGCCCGCCGGAGGCCGGCTGGTGGAGCTACCCGCCGCTGTCGAGCATCCAGTTCTCACCGAGCGCGGGCCAGGACGCGTGGATCTTCCTGATCCACCTCACCGGCATCTCCTCGCTCATCGGTGCGATCAACTTCTACGCGACGATCGTCAACATGCGCGCGCCGGGAATGGGCTGGGGCCGGCTGCCGCTGTTCGTCTGGTCGATCCTGATCTACGCGATCCTGCTGATCATCGCACTGCCGGTCGTCGCCGCCGCGGTCACGATGCTGCTCACCGACCGCCACTTCGGCACGCACTTCTTCGACCCCACCGCGCACGGCTCGCCGGTGCTCTGGCAGCACCTGTTCTGGTTCTTCGGCCACCCAGAGGTCTACATCATGGTGCTGCCCGGATTCGGGATCATCTCCGAGGTCATCCCGGTCTTCTCGCGCAAGCCAATGTTCGGCTACAAGGCGATGGCCGCGTCGATCGTCGTGATCGCATTCCTCTCGACCCTCGTTTGGGCCCACCACATGTTCGCCTCGCCGCTGCCGATCGTGGTCCTCGGCTTCTTCATGCTCTCCTCGTTCCTGATCGGCATCCCGACCGGGGTCAAGATCTTCAACTGGATCGCGACCTTATGGCGAGGATCGATCGTCACTACGACCTCGCTCTACTTCGCCGCGGGGATGATCGCCGTGTTCACGATCGGCGGCATCACGGGCATCTTCCTCGCCGTGTTCCCGGTCGACTGGCAGCTCAACGACAGCTACTTCGTGGTCTCCCACTTCCACTACACGATCTTCGGCGGCGCGGTGTTCCCCATCTTCGCCGGGCTCTACTACTGGTTCCCGAAGATGAGCGGCCGGATGCTCAACGAGCGGGTCGGGAAGCTCTCGTTCTGGCTGATCTTCATCGGCTTCAACCTGACGTTCTTCGTCCAGCACGCCCTCGGTCTCTCGGGAATGCCCCGCCGGGTCTATACCTACCAGCCCGACCTGGGCTGGTCGACGTACAACCTGATCTCCACGATCGGATCGTTCATCCTCGGCCTCGGCGTCCTGGTCACGATCCTCAACGTGTGGCGAAGCCTGTACGTCGGCCAGGTCGCGGGCCCCGACCCGTGGAAGGGCAACACGCTCGAGTGGTTCACCACATCTCCACCGCCGCCCAACAACTTCGACGTGATCCCCCGGGTGCGCTCGCTCGAACCGATGCGAGACATCCGCCGCCAGATCGAACGCCAGACGGGAGTGCGGCAGAAGACGGGCGGTTCCGAGCGCTTCGCGCGGGTGTAGTGTGCCCGCGATGAGGGTCTCGACCGTTGGGGCAGCGGCTGCCAGTCCGCTCGCCGGCGCCCGCCAGTTGGCGGCCGACTACCTCACGCTGACAAAGCCCAAGGTCCAGTCGCTGCTGCTGTTCACCACGATCACGACGATGGAGGTGGCGGGCAGTCCATCGGCTTCGAAGATCGCGCTGACGTGCCTCGGCGGATATTTGTCGGCGGGCGGGGCGGGCGCCGTCAACCACTACTGGGATCGCGACATCGACGCCGGCATGCGGAGGACCGCGTCGCGGCCGGTTCCGGCTGGGCGGATCGCCCCGGCCGCGGCGCTTGGCTTCGGGCTGGCACTCGCGGCGCTCTCGTTCCTCGAGCTGTCGCTGACCGTCAACCTGCTGGCAGCATCGCTCGCACTGGCGGGATTCGTCGGCTACGTGGGCGTCTACACGATGTACCTGAAGCGCCGAACCCCACAGAACATCGTGATTGGCGGCGCCGCCGGCGCGATCCCACCGCTTGTCGGCTGGGCCGCGGCCCGCGGCTCGCTTTCGTGGACGGCCGTGTACCTGTTCGCGATCGTGTTCTACTGGACGCCGCCCCACTTCTGGGCCCTCAGCCTGCTGATGAAGGACGAGTACGAGCGCGTCGGCGTGCCGATGATGCCCGTGGTACGCGGCGAGCACGAGACTCGGCGCCAGATCGTCCTGTACACGCTGCTGCTTTACGCGATCTCCCAGCTGCCATTCTGCGCCGGGGCCTTCGGCGGGGTCTACCTGGTCGCTTCGATGGTGCTCGGCCTGGCGTTCATCGGCGGTTCGGTGCTGCTCTATCGACGGGCGGATCGCCGCACGGCACTCCGGCTTTACCTGTTCTCGCTGGTGTACCTCGCCTTGTTGTTCGGGGCGATGGTGGCCGACGTCAAGCTGTAGGATCCGCGGCTCCGGATGGACCGAAAGCTCGCCCGCAAGAACATCCGCTCCGGCCTGATCGCGGGCGCGATCTGCTTGATCATGTTCGGACTGACGTTCCTGGCCGCGGCGATCTACGTTCACTCGTGAGCGGGGCCGGCCCCGAAGAGCGCGTTCCGTCCCCGGGCGAGCAGATCCACCTCCCCGGCCCGTCGCTGCTGCCATTCATATCCGCCGCTGCCATCACGGGGATCGTGATCGGGACGACGATCTGTGGGTGTGGTCGGCGATCGGCGGGGTGGTGCTGATCATCTGCGTGTTCCGCTGGGTATCTGAGACGAGCCGCGACGTGGCGGCGCTACCCGAAGAGCACCAGCACTGAGGGGGATCCCTAGCCCGACGCTGCCGCGCCCGCGGGCACATCACAGCTGGCCCCATCCCCGGTCCAGCAGCGCACGATGTCTCGCATCGAGAGGATCCCCACGAGCTCGCCGGAGTCGACCACGACCAGATGGCGGAACCTGCCGCGGACCATCGCCCCAGCCGCCTGCTCGAGCGACCAGTCGGGAGCGGCGAACGTCAGTTTCGAGGTCAGGTGGTCCGCGACGACCTCCTTGTCGGGATCCTCGCCGATGCCGAGCGACGTCAGGATGTCACGCTCGGTGATCACCCCGGGTCCCGGTGCCTCCGGGTCGACCACGACCGCCGCCCCCACGTTGCGGCGGTGCATCGCCGCTGACGCCTCACGCAGCGTGTGTCCTGGGCCGATCGTGAGTACGACGCTGGACATCCCGTCTCGCACTTGCATGGGCATCTCCCCGGCTTGTTTGCAACTTTTGACGCAATCATACCCAGGCGCCCAGGCCCGGTCAGATGCTTGACTCCACTCACGCGTTCGTCGCCGGAAACGCATAGGATGCGGACCTTCGAGATGCGTCTGGGCCGAGCTGACAGAGTTGCGTAAGCGTCCTGTTTTGCAGATGGTCGTGATGGGGGTGATCGGGGTCGCCATCCTGATCCCAATCGCGCTGGTGATCCCGTGGTTCCCGGCCAATGCCTCCAAGCAGGCGGGGAACGTCCGCACGCTCTACAAGGTCCTGCTGATCGCGACCGTGCCGATCTTCGTGCTGGTGGAGACCGTGGTGCTGTTCTCCGTCTGGAAGTTCCGGATGCGCGCTGGCGACGAGGAGAAGGACGGACCGCCGATCCACGGAAACACGCGCCTCGAGGTCGTCTGGACGGTGCTCCCCGCGTGTCTGATCTTGGGGCTTTGCGCCTACGCCTACACGGTGCTGCACTCCAACGAGAAGAGCAAGTCGGGGGAGATGACGGTGAATGTGACAACCCGCCAGTTCGGGTTTGAGTTTGCCTACCCCGGCCTTGATGGGAAGAACGTGGTATCCCCGGTCCTGTACCTACCCAAGGGTAAGCCCGTCGTCTTCAGGCTCCGCTCGCTCGACGTGATCCACAGCTTTTTCGTCCCGGAGTTTTCCCAGAAGCTCGATGCCGTTCCCGGCATCACGACGACCCTGCGGGTCACCCCTACCCGGCTCGGCACCTATCCGGCAGAGTGCACCGAGCTCTGCGGGGCGGGACACTCGCTGATGCGCGCGACGGTGCACGTCGTGACGCCGGCGACGTTCCAGAGCTGGGTCAGCGCCCAGCCCGCCAACGCGACCCCGCCGCTGGGCACGCCAGCGCCGAGCGCCGCCGAGAAGGGCGAGCCCGGGGCGCCGTCCACGGCGCCCGCAAACAGCAGCGGCAGCATCGGCGGAGCGGCCTCCGCTCCGAGCGCCTCGTCGACCACAACCTCGACCGCCGGCACGGGCTCGTCCGCACCATCGACGTCCAGCGCAGCCGGTAAGACGGTGTTCACGCAGACCGCATCTCCCACGTGCGGCGCGTGCCACACGCTTGCGGCTGCGGGCGCCACGGGGACCGTCGGCCCCAACCTCGACACGAGGCTGAAAAGCGACTGCGCCACGGCTTCCTCCAAGCGGATCCGCGGCGCGACGCTGCAGCAGTGCATCTTCACCGCGATCACGAGCCCATACAAGTACATCCCGTCCGGCTACCAGCCTGGGATCATGCCGTCGAACTTCGCCAAGACCCTGACCGGGGCCCAGATCCAGTCGCTCGTCACGTTCCTCGCGAGCGCAGCAAAATGACCACGGAGATCAGCTGATGGCCACCACTGCACCCGCAATTCCGCATACGCCGGCCGCCCCCAGCAAGACCCGCGTGCCGTTGCCCCCGCGCCTCCGGCAGCCCGGCTGGTACCGCGCGGCTCTCTGCAGCGTGATCGGCTTGGCGTTTGCTCTGGGGATCACGGCGCTGATCCGCTGGCTGGAACATCAGCACCCGGTCATCGACGGGCACGCGATCACGATCGTCGGCCTGTTCTCGGCCCCGCTCGGATTCCTGCTCGGAATCGGGACCTGCGACTACTGGCTTTACTGGGCGGCCGGGCGGCCGACGCGTCCCGAGGACCACTCGGGACACGGCGCTCACAGCTGGCGCGACTACTTCCGGGTCAACACCGACCACAAGGTGATCGGGATCCAGTACACGGTCACCTCGTTCTTCTTCCTGTTCGTCGGCGGCCTGCTCGCGATGCTGATCCGCGCCCAGCTCGCCAAGCCGGGCATGCAGTTCCTCACCCCGGAGGAGTACAACGGCGTCTTCTCCGTCCACGCGACGGTGCTGATTTTCCTGTTCGTGATCCCGGTGTTCGCCGGTCTGGCGAACTTCGTGCTGCCGCTGATGATCGGCGCGCCGGACATGGCGTTCCCCCGTCTGAACGCGCTCTCGTTCTGGCTGCTGCCGCTCGGCGGGGTCATCATGATGTTCAGCTTCCTCGCGCCGGGCGGCTCGTTCGCGTCAGGCTGGACCGCCTACGCGCCGCTGTCGACCACGATGCCGCTCGGCCAGCTGTTTTTCTCGATCGGGGTTCAGTTCGCGGGGTTCTCGTCGATCTTCACCGCGCTCAACTTCCTGGTGACGATCATCACGATGCGGGCGCCGGGAATGAGCTTCTTCCGGATGCCGCTGCTCGTATGGGCGAACTTCTCGACGTCCCTGCTGGTCGTGATCGCGACCCCGTTCATCGCGGCTTCGCAGTTCTTTGTGTTGCTCGACACCGCCCTGCACTTCCATTTCTTCGACGCGTTCGTCGGCCCCGGCAAGGACGGCAACGTGATCATGTACCAGCACGTCTTCTGGTTCTACTCGCATCCGGCCGTGTACATCATGATGCTGCCGGGGTTCGGGATCATCTCGGAGATCATCGCGGTGAAGTCGCGAAAACCGATCTTCGGATACCGGATGATGGCGTTCTCGTTGTTAGCCATCGTCGTGCTCGGATTCACCGTATGGGCGCATCACATGTTCGTCTCCGGCATGTCGCCGTGGATCCGGATCCCGATGATGATCACGACCGCGATCATTGCCGTCCCGACGGGGATCAAGATCTTCTCCTGGTTGGCGACGCTGTGGCGCGGGGTGCTTCACCTCGATACGCCGATGCTGTTCGCGCTCGGATTCCTCACGATGTTCACGCTCGGAGGGATCAGCGGCGTGATGCTCGCGATGATCCCGTTCGACATCCACGTGTCACAGACGTACTTCATCGTCGCCCACATTCACTATGTGCTGTTCGGCGGCTCGCTGTTCACGATCTTCGCTGGCGTCTACTACTGGTTCCCCAAGATGACCGGGCGGATGTTCGACGACCGCCTGGGCAAGTGGCACTTCTGGTTGACGTTCATCTTCTTCAACCTCACCTTCGGCCCGATGCACCTGATCGGGATCCAGGGCATGCCGCGGCGCGTGGCGGAATACGCCTCGAAGTTCGCAGCCTGGAACCTGTTCATCTCGATCTCGGCGTTCATCCTCGGCCTGAGCGCGCTGATCTTCCTCTACAACATGGTCGCCAGCTGGCGCCATGGCCCGAAGGCGGTGGCGAACCCCTGGCGGGCGCTGACGCTCGAGTGGCAGGTCTCCTCGCCCCCACCGGTCTTCAACTTCGACGCCGTCCCGACGGTCGTCGGCGGGCCGTACGAGTACGGTGTGCCGGGCGCGGTGCACGGCATCTTCAAGCCGCCGGCTGAGGCCAAGCCGCAGGTGGCCGCGGGCGGGTTCACGACACCTCCGACTCAGCAGAGGCACGAATGACGACGATTCTTGTCGTCGCCAACGAGACCCTCGGCGGCAAAACGCTGATCGATGCGGTTCGCGAGCGCGCCGCGAAGGGTGACGCGCGCTTCGTCCTGTGCGTGCCTCAGAACAGGCCTCGAGCCGGCCTCGTGATCTACGACGACGCGGTACACGACGCCGCCCAGGCGCGGGTCGATCTCGCGCTGTCGTTCCTCCATGCCGAGGGCATCGATGCGATCGGCGAGGTCGGCGATCCCGACCCCTATACCGCGGCCATGGATGCGGTCCAGGAATACCGGCCGGACGAGATCATCGTCTCGACGCTCCCCGAGACCCGCTCAGGCTGGCTGCGCCGCGACCTGATCGATCGCGTCAGGGAGGCGTCAGGACTGCCGGTAGAGCACATCACCTCTGACATCGATACCGAGGGCTTGCCATTCCGCGTCACGCTGGCGGTCGCGAACCGCACTGCGAGCGGCGATGAGCTGCTGAGCGCGCTCAAGGCCAGGGCCGAGTCCGACCCCGAGGGGGAGCGAGGACACCTGTTCCTCGTCGTGGTGCCGCAGGAGGGAGGTGACGGCCAGGCCGCGCGCCGGGCGCGCACCCGCTTGAAGCTCGTGCTCGACCGGCTTCGCGCCGCCGGGCTGTTCGCCGCCGGGATGATCGGCGACCCCGACCCGTACACGGCGATCATGAACGCGCTCCAGTACTTCCGGGTCGACGACATCGTGATCTCCACGTACCCGGAAACGAAGTCCGGCTGGCTGCGCGCGGACCTGGTCGAGCGCGTCAGGAACGCCACCGGCAAGCCCGTCGAGCACGTGGTCCAAGGCGACGCAGCGGGCGCCAGCGCCTAGGAGCCCGTATGGAAGCCGCCTCAATCGCCCACGCCGAGCACCACGGCCCGCCCCCTGCACACAAGTCCTCGCGCGTCGAGGCCCCGACGCTGGGGATGCTGCTTTTCATCATCTCCGAGGTGATGATCTTCGGCGCGTTCTTCACCGCGTACTTCTTCATCCGCGTCGTCACGCACGACCCCTGGCCGGCGCACGGCACCACGCTCCCTGAGGCGGTCGCGGGCGTGAACACGGCGATCCTCCTGTCGTCGTCGCTCACGATCCACTGGGCGCTTCACTCGATCAAGAACGGCAACCGGTTCGGGCTCAAGGCGGGAATGGTGGCCACCTTCCTCCTCGGTCTGACGTTCCTGTTCGTGCAGGTCAACGAGTACGTCCACCTGGGTTTCGCGCCGCACGACAGCGCCCAGGGAACCATCTTCTACTCGCTTACGGGGCTCCACGGCGCCCACGTGATCATCGGCTTGGGCGCGCTTCTGATCGTCACGATCCGATCGTTCCGGGGGCATTACTCCCCGGAGAACCACCAGGGGATGGAAGTGCCCGGCATCTACTGGCACTTCGTCGACTTCATGTGGGTCATCGTCTACACGACGGTGTACGTCATCTGAGCCGCCTGCCGAACCCCCTCCGCTCCGAGGCCGAGGCGTTCCGAGCGCTCGTCTACTTCGTGGCGCTGGTCGCGGCGATCGTCGTGATCGTGCTGATCATCGAGGCGCTTACCTAGGCGGTCTGAGCGGCGTCTCAGCGCCGCATCGCCGAACTCTGTCCCATTTGTCCCGAGGGGTGGGGAAGGACGGACATCGTTCGGACGAGCAGGGGGGCGGTCTTGCCGCCGGGGGGTGCTATTTCGACGCGGTCGCGAGGAAGTTCACGAGCGCGGTGATCTCGTTCGGCTTCAGCTTGGTCCCGAAGTCGTTCGGCATCACGCCCGAGGCGTACCCGGAGGGGATGAACGAGTACGGGGCGACGATCGCCTTGCGGATGCAGCCGGGGAGCGCCTTGCCGCGGACCTTCTGAGATGCGGGAAGCGCACAGTCGCTCTTCAGCCGCGTATCGAGGTTCGGGCCGACGGTCCCGGTCGCGTTCGCCGCGGCGAGCGTGTGGCAGCTCGCGCAACCGTTGTTGGCGAATACCTGCTTGCCCGCCGCAGGCGAGGTCCCGGCGACCACGATTCCCTGGGCGAGGTTGCCGGTGTCCTGACCCGGGATCGAGGCCACGAGACCCACGTACGCGGCGACGTCCTGGGCGTCCTGTCCCTTGTACAGCCGCGCCGGCATCACGCCCTGGGTGTTCGGGTACTGGATCCAGTAGTCGACGAGACCCTGGATCGAGGTGCTCTTCACGCCGTCGGCGCGATCCTGGCGGAACACGTCGTCGAGGTTGGGCCCGGTCGTCCCCGTCGTACCCGCGTGGCTGAGCGTGTGGCAGGCACCACATTTCTGGACGAACAGCTGTTTACCCCGGGGCAAATTCGTCACCGGGTGCTTGAGCGTGCAGCCGGCCACCAACACCACCAGGAGCGCCCCTAGGACCAGCGCCGCGAGCATGCGGGGAGTGGCTCTGACCATCGTCGGGCGCGCACTCTATCCAAGCTCGAGGCGTCGCCGCAGCACGCCGTGGTACGCCAGCCGGTACGATGGCGCCGGATGCGCACCCGTCAGAAGTATCGGATGCGGTCGGCCTCGACTGGTAGGGAACTGATCATCGAGGCCGAGTTGGATCACGTCTACCACGACCGGGATACGGGCGAGGAGCTCGAGGTTGTTGCCGAGCTTCTGCCACTCGCGCCGACCCCTTCGGAGCTGCCGTGGTCGGTGGAGAACCTCCGTTTCTGCAACTGGTGTGACCAGCTCGCACAGAAGGACCTCAACGACTGTCCGCACTGCGGCAGGCGGATGGAACCCCTGGGCTCGTAGGCGCGGGCGGTGGATATGCGTAGACCAGTCTCGATCCTCGCTGCACTCCTCGCCGGTGGCTCGCTCGCGACAGGCGTGGCTGCCTGCGGCGGCAGCGGTTCAGGGACCACCGACACATCGGGCGCGCCCGACCTGACCGTTCCCGCCGGTAGCGCGAATCTCTCGACCCCGTCCTCGAGCGGCACCAACACCAGCACCACCTCGACCTCCACCACTACCACGAGCTCGTCGGGCGGCACGTCCGCGTCGGGCGCAAGCGGCGGAACCGCGGCGACCGGCGGAACGGGCGCCACCGGTAATACGGGGGGCACAGCCGGGACAACCGGAGGTGCGGGTGCAGGCGGCGCGACCGGTGGCACCGGTAGAACCGGTGGAACCGGCGGTGGTACGGGCGGTGGTACGGGCGGCGCGGGCTCCGGTGGCACCGGGCTTACGCCGTAGTTACCGCCGCGGGCTGGCTACTTAGTCTTCGGTACGGGCGGCGTCGTCAACTCGACGCCGGCGTACTCGGCGCGCGTGCCGGGGTAGTTGCACAGGTACTTGGTGCTCGCACCTATGGTCAGCTGCGCATTCTGCTGCCCGCCCGGCGTGGTGCAGTTGAACTCGCGGCTCTGCCGGTAGGCGTAAAAGCTGGGCGACAGGTTGTAGGAGAGGATCGGCGCCCAGGTCGGGACACTCAGAGCCAGTGCCTCGCCCTGTGTGACCGGGATCGGCGTCTTCAGCGGAAACTGGACGACATATCCGAGGTACGGCTGCAGGTTGAAGGCGGGGCTTTGGGCGACGACGGTCCAGCGGCTGCTGCGCCCCGGCTTGAGCACCGTCAACTGCGCCTCCGTTGGGCCACCGTATTTCGAGTTCAACGTGTTGATGAACGACTTGTTGGTCGTCGGATTGGTTGACAGCTGCGCGACCCCAACCTGGAAGGCGACGATCACACCCGCCTGCTTGACGCTGGTGGGGAAGCCCGCGCGGTTTGTGATCGTCTCGAGCGCCGTGGCCCGGGTCATGACGATCGTGCAGTTCTGCGGAGCGACGCCGGTCGGGCACACCGGCGCCTTGACGGGCGTGCTCGTGCCACCGAGCACCACGACCCTACCGAGCTGGCTACCGATCGGGGGGTTGCTGGAAGTGGCCGCCCAGGCTGTCGCGGCCGCAGCTACGAGCAGGGCCGCGGCGATCGTTGCCACCAAAGAACGCCTCATGCTCGTGATTCAACACGATTGACCGGCGTTAGTTGCGATTCGCGCTGCAAACGGGACAGATCGCCGGGCCTACAGCTTCGTGACGTTCACCGCCTTGGGACCCTTCGGCCCCTCCTCTTCCTCATAGGAGACCTTGGCGCCCTCGGCCAGCGACCGGTAACCGTCGCCGGCGACGCCCGTGAAGTGAACGAACAGATCGCGACCACCATCGTCGGGTGTGATGAACCCGAAGCCCTTGTCGTCGCTGAACCACTTGACCGTACCTGTTGGCATAACCACCTCACTGCGCGCGTTTCATAGTCCCCGCACCCAGGCGGGTTCACGGGCACCGGCGGGCGCACAGATCCCCGTCGGCGAGGCAGAAAAGTATCAATCAGGGACACCTGAAGGTGGCTTTCCTGGACGCCGCTTATCGGAGCGCTTCGGCCACCGCCGCGATCTCATCGGGGTCGCCGGGCCGTGGCGTCCACGGCAGGCGCAGCGGGTCTCCCTCGTAGCGCGGGATCACGTGCATGTGGAAGTGGAACACGGTCTGCCACGCAGCCGGGCCGCAGCTGTTTATGAGGTTCACCCCGGCGGGCTGGAGGCGGTCATTCATCGTCTTCGCCAGGCGTTGGGCGGCGAGCGCGACGGCCTCGAGATCCTCGGCGCCGATCTCGAGCAGGTTGCGGGAGTGCGCGCGCGGGATCACGAGTGCGTGGCCCCGCGTGGCCGGGTTGATGTCCATGATCGCGACCGTCCGCTCGTCCTCGTCGATGATCATCGCGGGCAGCTCGCCGGCGATGATCTTGCAGAAGATGCAGTCTGGGTCGGCCACCGCGCGGCAGCCTATCTGGCGAGCAGCTCGCGAGCCCGCTCGACGGCCTGCTCGCGCGTCGAAATCTCCCCCGCGAAGCGCGCCTCCTCGAGCTGCTGGAGCAGGCGTCCCAGCTCGGGGCCGGGCTGGAGCCCAAGTGCGGAGGCCAGCTCATCGCCGCGGACCGGCGGGCGGGGTGGATCCGCCTGCCAGGCGAAGGCCTCGGCAAGCAGCTGCCGCGCGAGCTCGAGGTGCTTGGCGATCGCTGTTCGGATCCCTTGCCCCGCGTCGCGAGGCGGTCGGCGACGCTCAGCACGGTGACGTCTACCTGCACGGGATCGCAGGCCCGCAGGTAGCCGTAGATCGCCCTCCGGCTGAGCGGCGCCTGGTGAACGAGGAAACCGAGGCGTAGGTGGTGGCGAGCCAGCGCGCCCACGTGCCGGGACAGCCGGTCGCTCGCGCGGAGCCGTGCGAGCACCTTCTCTGCGACGGCGGCGCCGGCTTCGTCGTGGCCCATGAACGTGATCCGCCCCTCTGGCGTCACGGCCCTCGTACGCGGCTTGGCGACATCATGAAATAGCGCACCGAAGCGCAGTGCCTGGCCCCGCGTCAGCTCGTCGGACAGCGGCTCCGCGAGGAAGTCCGCGACGGCCCGGCTTGGGACTCGAATGCCGGCCCGGGATCGCGCTCGAGCGCGATCACCTCCGCCAGCACCACGCGCGTGTGCTCGTACACGTCGAGGTGGTGGTACTTGCTCTGTTCGACGCCGCGCAGCTCGACCAGTTCAGGCAGCACCACGGAGGTGGCCCCGGTCGCGTCCATCAATTCGAGCCCGTCGAGTGCGCGCTCAGCGCTGACAATCCGCTTCAGCTCCGCGAACACGCGCTCGGGCGCGACTCGCTCGAGCCCCGCAGTGCTCCTCGCCGCGGCGGCCTTCGTGGCGGGCTCGACTTCGAAATCGAGCTGGCACGCGAGCCGCGAGAGCCGCAAGGCCCGCAGGGGATCCTGCTCGAATGCGTCCGGCGCGACCATCCGCAGCCGACGAGCCCGCAGGTCCTCGAGCCCCCCAACGGGTCGACCAGCTCTCCGGAGCCGATTCGCTCGGCGATTGCGTTGATCGTCAAGTCGCGGCGGCGGAGATCAGACTCGACCGAATCGCCCGCGAGGGGCAGCAGGTCGACCTGCCACCCATGCCTGCGCGAAACCACCCTCCACACTCCGAACGCCTCGGAGAGAGCGAACGGGTGCCCTCCGGCGGCGCGCGCGAGGGCCCGAGCGATCGGCTCCGGATCGCTCGCGACCGCGACATCGAAGTCGCTTGTCGGCCGTCCCAGCAGTCGATCGCGAAGCGCACCCCCGACGAGCCAGGCCTCGCCGGTGATCTCTGCGAGCGCCGCGAGCGGATCGCTCATCCGGGGCCCCCGTCACGGTGATGCGCCCTCGGCACGCGTCCCGAGATTCCGCACACGATCTCGTAGTTGATCGTCCCGATCCGCCGTGCGAGCTGCTCGGCCGTCTGGCGCTCGACGCCGTCCGAACCGATCAAGATCGCGCGATCTCCGACCTGCGCCGCCGGCTCGGGGCCGAGATCGATCGTGATGTTGTCCATGCTCACGGTGCCGACCAGCGGGTAGCGCGTGCCACCGACGATCACGTCGCAGTCGTTGGTGAGCGCGCGCCGGACCCCGTCGGCGTAGCCGATCGGCACTGTCGCTAGCCAGGTGTCCTGTTTTGCAACGAAGCGCCGCCCGTAGCCGGCGGTCTCTCCCGCTCGGGCGGGCTTCACAGCCGCCACGTACGAGCTCAGCTCGAGCGCCGGCTCGAGACCCCACTTGTCGGGGTCGTCGTTCATCGGGTCGCAGCCGTAGATCGCGATCCCGCAGCGGACTAGATCGAAGTGGCTTGCGGGCGCGTTCAGCACCGCTCCGCTGTTTGCAGCATGTACGACGGCGGCCGGGAAACGCTCGCGGATCGCGGCGGCGAACGGCTCGAATGCGGCCAGCTGGTGTGCGAGGAACTCCTGGTCGTCGTCTGAGGTGGCGAAGTGGGTCATCGCCCCCGCGAGCTGCAGCGCTCCACCGGAGGAGGCCACGCGATCGGCGACCGCGAGCGCTTCCCGCAGGTCCCGCGTCCCGAGCCTCCCCATCCCTGTGTCCAGCTTGACGTGCACGCGCACCGGTTCGCCCCCGCGCGTGCGAGCTCGTCGAGGAACCGCTCGTCCCACGCGACCAGGTCGGCTCGGGCCCCGAGCGCGGCCGGCAGCTCGTCGAGGCTGATCGCCCCCATCACCAGAATCCGAGCGTCGATTCCCTCGGCGCGCAGGTCCGCTGCTTCCTCGGCGGTAGCGACCGCGAGCCAGCTCGCGCCCCCGGCGAGCGCCGCCTTCGCTGCCGGCGCCGCGCCGTGGCCGTATCCGTTTGCCTTGACGACGGCACACATCCCCGCGCCGTCTGTCAGCAGACCGCAAAGAAGCGCGACGTTGCGTTCGATCGCCGCGAGGTTGACCCGGGCCAGCGCGCGGAGTGGCATGGGCCTCAGTCCCCCTTACCGCTGATAGCCGCCGGCAGGCGCGCGATCACGTCTGAGGCGATCACCCCCTCGGAGCCGATCTCGGCCGCGGCGAGCTGTCCAGCGCGCGCGTGCACGAACACTCCGGCGCACGCAGCGTGGAATGAGTCCATCGACTTGGACAGCAGCGCACCGATCACGCCCGAGAGAACGTCACCGGTGCCGGCTGTCGCGAGGGCCGCGGCGCCACCGGGGCTGATGCCGACGCGTCCGTCAGGCGCGGCGACAATCGTGTCGTCGCCCTTGAGTACCACGATCGCCCGGGCCGCGTCGCGCCCTGCGCGCGCTCTCGAGCCGCTCGCGGAGATGGCGCTGCTGTCCGTCTCGAGCAGTCGCGCGAGCTCGCCCGCGTGCGGCGTCAGCACGGTCGCCGCCGGGCGACCGGCGAGCGACTCGAGCTTGCCCGCGTGGGCGTTGAGGCCGTCGGCGTCGAGCAGCAGGGGACGCGGCGCTTCCGCGGCGATCCGCCGTGCCACCTCGAGCGCCTCGTCGGTCCGGCCGAGCCCCGGACCCAGCACGAGCGCGTCTGCACGCTCGAGGCGTTCGAGCACCTGGTCGACCGCTTCAGCCCTCAGCGAGCCACGGTCGTCCGAGAGCGGCACGCTCATCACCTCGAGCAGTCGGGTCTCGAAGATCATGTTCAGCGACGCCGGCACGAGCGCGGTCACGTAGCCCGCGCCGGCGCGCATCGCTGCCTCCGAGGCCATGGTCGGAGCACCCGTGAGCCCGGTCGATCCGCCGCATACGAGCACGCTGCCGACGGCGAACTTGGTCGACTCGCGCCCGCGGCGCGGGATCGTCTCCAGGGCCCGCTGGGTGATCAGCCCAACCTGGGGACTCGCGGGTCCGTCCGCTGGAATCCCGATGTCGACGACGCGCACCTCACCGGCGCACGCCTTCCCGGGCGCGATCCAGAGACCCGGCTTGCCGGCGTGAAACGTGGCGGTCGCATCGGCGCGGACGGCCTCCCCGGCGATCTCACCCGTGGAGCCGTTGACGCCGCTGGGTACGTCGCACGCAATCACCTCGCCCCGCCGAGAAGCGTTGATCGCCTCGATCGCACCCGCGGCCGGCTCCCGCGGCGCGCCCTCGAAGCCGGTGCCGAGGACCGCGTCGACGATCCCCGATGCTCCCGCCAGGGCCTCGCGCGCGAACGGCTCCGGTCCCGGACCCGGCAGCCGGGCGAGACTCTGTTTCGCGTCTCCCCGGTATTCATCCGCCTCAGCGAGCGTCAGCACCCGTACGTCGCGGCCTTGCTCGCGGAGCACGCGCGCCGCGACGAAGCCATCGCCTCCGTTATTGCCCTTGCCGCTGACGACCACGATCGGTCCCTCGGGGGCCCGCTCGGCGACGAGCACCGCAAGTCCGGTGCCGGCACGCTCCATGAGCTCGATCCCGGGAATCTGCAGTTCGCCGATCGCCCACTCGTCAAGGGCCCGCTGCTCGGAGGCATCGGGCAGCGGCTCGAGCCAGTCTGGAAGGGGGGTCACCCCGCGGAAGCTATCGCTACGGCCGCTGCCTGACCCCGCGTGTGCGTCAACGACACTCTCACCTCGACGCCGAGCGTCGCAGCGCGCTCGGCCGCGGCGCCCGACAACCGCACGGCCGGCGGACCGCCGCCCTCGGCCGATACGACCTCGACATCACAGAAGCTCCACGTCTCGAGGCCGAGAGCCTTGGCGACCGCCTCCTTGGCGCAGAACCGCGCGGCGAGATGCTGGCCCGGCCGCGCTCGGGACCGCGCGTACTCGCGCTCTGACTCGGTGAACAGCCGCTCTGCGAGCCGCGGCCGCCTTGCGATCGCGCGCTCGAGACGCTCGATCTCGAGCATGTCGATGCCCACGGCCGGCGCGCTCACTCGACGGTGACCGTCTTGGCGAGGTTCCGTGGCTGATCGACGTTCAGGCCACGTAGTCGTGCGATGTGGTAGGCGAGCAGCTGCAGCGGGATCACGGCCAGCAGCGGCGCAAGCATCGGGTGAGTTTTCGGGACGCGGATCACGTCGTCGACATGCTCGGCGATCCGCTCGTCGCCATCACTGGCGACCGCGATCACATGCGCACCGCGCGCCCGTACCTCCTGAATGTTGGAGATCACCTTCTCCAACACCGGCGAGTCGGTGGCGACCGCCACAACTGGCGTGCTCTCGTCGAGCAGGGCGATCGGGCCATGCTTCATCTCTCCAGCGGCGTACGCATCGGTCGCGATGTACGAGATCTCCTTCAGCTTCAGCGCGCCCTCGAGCGCAGCCGGGAGGCCGGCGTGTCGGCCGATGTACATGAAGAAATCCGCGGCGTGGTGCTGGTTCGCGATCCGCGCAATCTCCCCGGAGCCGTGCTCGAGGACCTCCGCGATCAGGTGTGGCAGTCGCTTGACCTCGCTGATCGTTGCCTTCAGAACATCGATCGCGAGCGTCCCGCGAAGTTCGGCCATTCGCAGCGCCAGCAGATACAGGACGACCACCTGGCTGACGAACGTCTTGGTCGCCGCGACGCCGATCTCGAGACCGGCCCGCGTATAGAGAACGCCGTCGGCGTCACGCGTGGCTTGTGAACCCATGATGTTCGTCACCGCGAGCACGCTCGCGCCCCGATCGCGCGCGATACGCATCGCGGCCAGCGTGTCGGCCGTCTCGCCGGATTGCGAGATCCCTATGACGAGATCTCCGGATCCGACCACGGGGTTCCGGTAGCGGTACTCGGACGCAATCTCGACATCGACCGGAACGCGCGCCCATTCCTCAATCGCGTAGCGACCGATCAGGCCCGCGTGGAAGGACGTGCCGCAGGCAACGATCACAACGCGCCGCGCTCCCCGCACGAGCTCGTCATCGATCCCGCCGAGATCACCGAGGTCGATCCCGACACCGCGCGCCGCGCGCTCGCCGATCGTCTCGGCCACCGCGTCGGCCTGCTCATGGATCTCCTTGAGCATGAACGTCTCATATCCCTGCTTCTCGGCCGTGTCCGCGTCCCAGTCGATCTCCTGGATCTCGCGCTCCAACGACTCGCCGTCGGCACTCTCAAACTCGACCCCGTCCGGGCGGAGCACGACGAGCTCGTCATCGTTGATGTATTGCACGCGACGGGTCTCGCGGAGGAAGGCCGGAATCGCCGAGCCGATGAACTGCTCGCCGTCGCCCCTGCCGACGATCAGCGGGCACTCCTTGCGGGCACCGACCAGCAGACCTGGCTCATCCGCGCTCATTGCCACGAACGCGTAATGCCCCTGCAACTCGGCGTAGGCCGCGCGAACCGCGTCGACCAGGCTCCCGCGGGCGCGGTGATGCGCGATCAGATGGGCGATCACCTCGGCATCTGTCTCCGATGTGAAGCGGGCGCCCATGTCGATCAGCCGCCGCTTGAGCGCGACGTAGTTCTCCACGATTCCGTTGACGACCACGTGCACCTTGTCGGCGGTGTCGAAGTGCGGGTGGGCGTTGGCTTCCGAGACGCGGCCGTGTGTCGCCCAGCGGGTGTGCCCGATCCCGGTTCCCGGCTCGGGGCGCTCGGCGAGGGCGACGCCGTTGCGCGAACCATCGCCGTTGATCGCAGCCCGCAGTGCGCTCAGGTTGCCGACCGCGCGGACGGCGTCGATCCGGTCGCCGTCCAATACCGAGATCCCCGCGCTGTCATAGCCCCGGTACTCGAGCTTCTCGAGTCCGTGGAGCAGCAATGCCTTGGGTTCGCGGGGGCCGACGTAGCCGACGATGCCACACATGCGCCTGTGTATCTCCTTGCCTAGCTTCTCCGTGCTCAGCGGGTCGGACCGCACCGGCGGCCCGCATTCGGCGGTCCTGGTTGGCCCGCGAACGAATGCCCCATGTTAGAGGCATCCGGGGTCATCGACTCAGGGGAGCGCCTGCTCGACCACCTCGGTGAGCCGCCCGCATACCTCATCGGTCTCTCGCTCGCTTGGCGCCTCGACCATCACGCGGATCAGCGGCTCTGTCCCCGAGGCGCGCACGAGCACCCGTCCGCGGCCGTTCAGCGCACCGTGCTCGCGCTCGATCGCCTCCTGCACAGGGGCGGCCTCGAGCGCCGCGGTCAGCGCGGGACGGTCGGGTGCGCGGATGTTGACCAGGCGCTGAGGCAGCTTCTGCATCGCGTCACGCTTCGCCAAATCGCGGTCTCCAAGCGCTTCCAGCGTCAGCAGCGCGCTGGCGATTCCGTCACCTGATGGCCCGAAACCGAGGTCGATGATGTGACCCGACTGCTCGCCGCCCAGCGCCCAGCCGCGGCGGCGGAGCTCGTCGAGCACGTACCGGTCGCCGACGGCCGTCGTCGCCACGTCCACGCCCGCCGCGGCCATGGCGCCATGGAAGCCGTAGTTGGTCATCACGGTCACGGCGACGCCGTTGCCCTCGAGGCGCCCCTGGTCGCGCAGATGAACGGCCGCTAGTGCGACGAGCTCGTCACCGTCGACGATCACGCCGTCGCGGTCAACGGCGAGCACCCGGTCGCCGTCACCGTCGAACGCGAATCCGATGTCGTAGCGGCCGTCCTTGACGCGGTCAGCGAGCTGCTCGATATGCGTCGAGCCGCAGCCCTCGTTGATGTTGCGCCCGTCGGGGGCATCGGCGACCACGTCGACCTCCGCCCCGAGCCTGCGGAAGATCTCCGGCGCCGCGCGATACGTCGCGCCGTTGGCGCAGTCGAGGAGGATCCGGTGCCTGATCGGGTCAAGCCCCTCAAAGCGGACGTGCAGCTCACGCAGGTAATCCTCGAGCGCCCCGTGCAAAAGGCGGACGTGCCCGATCCTGTCAGCCGCGACCGCGGGCTTCTCGAGCTCGGCTTCGATTGCGTGCTCGGTGTCGTCGTGAAGCTTGAAGCCGTCCGATCCGAACAACTTGATCCCGTTGTCCTGGTAGGGGTTATGGGAGGCGGAGATCACAGCAGCCATCTGCAGGCCATGACGGCGGAGCAGCAGCGGCGCGGCGGGCGTGGGGAGCACCCCTCCGATCAGCGCGTCTCCCCCGGATGCCGTGATTCCCGCGGCGATCGCGGCCTCGAGCATCTCGCCGGACTCGCGGGTGTCGCGGACGATCAGGACCTGGGGCCGGTCCACGTCGATATGCGTGACCGCGGCTCGTGCCAAGCCGAGAGCGAGGTCAGCTGTGAGGAAGTGGCCCGCCAAGCCGCGGACGCCATCCGTGCCAAAGAGCTGTCGCGGCATATGACTGTTAGGAGCGCCCCCGCCCAGCGACCATCGACCTCAACGCTTGGAGAACTGCGGGCGCTTGCGCGCCTTCTTCAGCCCTGCCTTCTTGCGCTCCTTCACGCGCGGATCGCGAGTCAAGAAGCCGCGGCGCTTGAGCTCGCCTCGCAGATGCGGATCGGCCACGATCAACGCGCGGGAGATTCCGTGGCGAAGGGCCTCGGCCTGAGCTGCCACGCCGCCGCCGTGCATCCGCGCCACCACGTCCATGCGGGACTCGTACCCGACGGTCTCGAGCGGCTGGCGAATCACACGCCGCAGCGTCTCGCGCGGGAAGTAGTCGTCGAGCGATTTGCCGTTGATCGCGTAGCCGCCGTCGCCGGGCTTCAGGATCACGCGGGCGACTGCGGTCTTGCGCTTCCCGGTAGACGTGTATCGAGCGCCGGCGGCGAGATCGATCGCAGCGTCCGCGATCGGCTGGCTCTGCTCCTCCTGCTCGCGCTCCTCGCGCTCACGCTCGGCCCGCGCTTCAGCCTCCGCCTCGGCTGCGGCACGCGCCTCGGCGTCGAGGAACTCATCCCCCTCGGGAATGATGTCCGGGATCAGATCGGCGCCCGGGATCTCCGGCCGCTCCCGCGGCGGCAGCTCAACGTCCTCCGCCCCCCGCGCTTCCTCCGGAGCCGGCGCCGGAGCGGCCGCAACGGGCGCCTCAGGCTCAGCGACGGGCTGTTCGGGAGCGGAAGCGGGCTCGGGCTCCGCGGCAGGCGCCTCAGCTTCAGGCGCAGCCTCGGAGGAGACGTCCGCGTCCGAAGCAGTCGCGTCCGGCGCAGCTGCCTCCCCATCGGCCTCAGGGACGCCCCCTGCTTCGGAGGCGGACGTGTCCTCCGCGGCGGTGGGCGTGTCCTCCGAGGCCGGGCTCGGCTCTTCCGGCGTCGGCGTGTCAGTCGTTTCTTCGTCGTTCAAGTCAAAAGCTCCATCGGTTGTGGCTGCTGCGCAACATGCGGATGCTCAGGACCGGCGTAGATCTTCAGCTTGGTCAGCTGCTTGCGCGCCAGCCGGTTGCGGGGCAGCATGCCCTTGACCGCCAGGCGAAGGACCTCTTCGGGACGCCGATCGAGCATCTCCTGGAGGCTGCGCGACCGCAGGCCGCCCGGATAGCCGGAGTGACGGTAGTAGCGCTTGGCCTGAAGTTTGTTGCCGGAGACGGAGATCTTCTCCGCGTTGATGACCACGACGAAGTCGCCCGTATCGACATGCGGGGTATACGTGGGCTTGCGCTTACCGCGCAGCGCGTCCGCGATCTGCGTCGCCAGCCTCCCGAGCGTCTGTCCGGTGGCATCGACGAGCAGCCAGTTGCGCTCTCGTTCTGCGGGTGTCGCTACGTAGGTCTTCATGGCATGCACAAGCCGCGCGACATTCGCGCGGCTCGCCGTGATGATAGTGCCAGCGAGGCGACCTCGTACGCTGAGGTAATGAAGCCCACAGTCGTGGCCGGGAGGATCGCCTATCGCGTCGCACATCTCGGGCTGCGCGCGATCTGGTTCGTCACGCGTCCGGAGATCCACGGCGTCAAATGCGTAATCACCGACGGCGATCGCCTGCTGCTGGTGCGCCACACCTACGGCCGCCGCGAATGGGATCTTCCGGGCGGGGGGATCAAGCGGGGCGAGTCGGATGCCGACGCGGCCCGACGGGAAATCCGCGAGGAGCTCGGCGCCGACATCGCGGAATGGCAGTGGCTCGGCTCGATCAAGGCGAGCCCGTACCACAGCCGCGACACGCTGCATTGCTTTCATGCTGAGCTCCACGACCCGACGCTCACGCTCCAGCCGATCGAGATCGCCGCCGCGCAGTGGTTTCCCCGCGCGGAGCTCCCGAGTGGTCTGGGACGGTCCACGCGCAGGGTTCTGGCACTGCTTGACGGCGATGTTCAGGGCACACTCGACAAGAATGCCCGCGCCGCGGCGGACAGAGGCGCATCGCGGTAGACGAGCCCGATCCTGCGCGTGATCGCGGGGCGCGCGGCGCGCACGATGGCTCCGCTCTGCCCTGCATCGCGGGCTAGCGGTGCGGGCAGCAGGGCGGCCCCCGCTCCCGAGAGCACCAGGGGCAGGATCGCCTCGCGCGCGGCCGTCTCGACGGCGATTCGTGGCGTGACGCCGACGGCGGCGAGGGCCTGATCCAGGAGGATGCGGGTGGAGGTGCCGGGCGGAGTGACGATCAGCGGGATCTCGGCCAGCTCCGCGGGTCGAAGTGGCTGGCTCGAGGTGGACCCCGGCGGGAGGATGAACAGCAGCTCCTGTTCGCCGAGTGGGTGGTCCTTCAGTCCTTCGCGCCGCAGGGGTAGGTGAGCGGCTCCCAGGTCGCACGCGCGTTCGCCGACCATCGCCAGCAGGCCCTCGGCGCTGTCGGCCTCCTTCACCTGCACCCGGATCCCGGAGTAGCGCTCGCGGAAGCGGCCGATCAGGACCGCCATCGGGTCGACCGCGAGCGTGGGCAGCGTCGCGAGCTCGAGGGTCCCCGCCCGAAGCTCGCTCACCCCCGCTACGGCGTCCCGCGCCTCGTCCATTGCACGAAGAACCCGTCGGGCGGGGCCGACCAGCTGCCTGCCGGCGGTGGTCAGCCGAACCCCTCGCCCGATCCGGTCGAACAGGTCGGCACCCAGCTCGGCCTCCAGCGAGCGCAGCGCCTGCGACAGCGACGGCTGGGCGATCCGCACGCGAGCGGCGGCGCGGGTCACGCCGCCCTCATCGACGACGGCGAGGAAATAGCGGAGACGGCGTTCATCCATAGAGACTCTCGATGGATCCTATCTGGATCTCGTCTTTGACCTATCGGTTTCGGCGCGCTGAGATACGACCATGGCGCTTCTTCTCACCGAGCCTCGGCGCCCTCGGCTGATCCGTGAGAGCCCGCGCGCGCACTGGTACGTGGTCGCGACCGTCTGTATCGGCGCCTTCATCGGCCAGCTCGACGCGAGCGTCGTCACGATCGCCCTGCCGAGCATCGGTCACGAGCTACACGCGAGCGTGGGCGCTGTCGAGTGGGTGTCCCTCTCCTACCTGTTGGTCTTGATCGCGACCGTCGGGCCGGTTGGCCACCTAGCCGATGCGATCGGTCGCAAGCTGCTCTACAGCTACGGCTTCGCGGTGTTCACGGCCAGCTCGGTGCTGTGCGGCCTCGCGCCGTCGCTGCCGGTGCTGATCGCTGCGCGCGTGCTCCAGGCGCTCGGCGCCGCGATGCTTCAGGCCAACAGCGTGGCGCTGATCGCCGAAGCGATGCCCGGATCCATGCTCCCGCGGGCAATCGGAGCCCAGGGCGCCGCGCAGGCGACCGGGCTCGCGCTCGGGCCGGCGATCGGAGGCGCGCTGATCGCGCTCGGAGGCTGGCGGCTGATCTTCCTCGTCAACCTGCCCGCCGGCATCGCCGGCCTGGCGCTCGGATGGGTGCTCCTGCCGCGGAGCCGTTCCCGACGCGGCATCAGCGCCAGTCCCGGTCTCCTCCCGATCGTTCGCCGGCAGGCGGTATGGCTCGGACTCTCGACCGGGCTGATCTCGTTTCTGATCCTGTTCGGCACGCTGTTCGCGGTGCCCTACTACTTCGCTGCCCAGCACGTCAGCGCGGTCCGCGCGGGGCTTGAACTGGCGGTCCTCCCCGTCGCGCTCGGCGCCGCTGCGCCATTCGCGGGGCGGCTCGCGAGCCGGCGCGGAGTCAAGCCGCTGGCCTCGACCGGCATGGGGTTGGTGGGGCTGGGACTGGCCGTGATCGCGGCGTGGCGCGGCACCCCGGGACTGCTGTTGGGGCTCGCGCTGGCCGGGGTCGGTCTCGGCACGTTCACGCCGGCGAACAACGCCTCGATCATGTTCGCCGCCCCGCCGGGCCAGGCGGGCTTGCTCAGCGGGCTCCTGAACATGACGCGCGCTTCGGGAACGGCGCTCGGCGTCGCGGTCGCAGGGGTGCTCTACACCGCCAGCGGGCTGCCACTCGTGACGGCAGCGCTCGCGGCGCTGGCGCTGTTTGCAGGGATCGCCGCGGTGGTTTGGGGTCCCTACCCCTCCCCATCCCAGTAGTCGAGCTGCTCGAAGCGCCCGATCACGCCGAGCCCGCGGAACGCGACCTTGTTCGAGCGTGGGTAGAAGCACATATCGCCCGGGTCGCGGGTGCCGTAGGCGAGGAACTCGAGCCCGCCGTCGCGGGCGCGGAACGTATGTGCGACGCCGGTCCCGGGCGGACGGCCGACGACGTGGCCGGCGCGCATCGGCAGTTCCTCGTCGCCGAGCACGAGCGCTCCCGACCCCCTCAGCACGACGAACAGCTCCTCCTCGATGGAGTGACAGTGCGGCGGAGCAGCCAGTTTCCCGGGGGACACCGCCACGTGCTTGATCCCGGTCGTCCGCGAGCCGACCGCCTCACCCAGGTTCCGGCGCAGCGACCCGACATCGCCCTCGCCCCACGAGTGCCCCTCGACGGCATCGACGTTCGCGACCGTCGCTGGCCTCGCTCCCGCTTCGGGCGGGAGCTCGGGCGGCCCGAGCTCTGACTCGCGCACGAACTGGAACGGCGCCCCGTCGATCGCGCCGGGCTCGGAGACGACCGCGCGTCGACCCACGAGCGACATCCCGAGACGCGGAAAACCGACCGCCTCGTCGTACTCACGGGGTCCGAAGGCGACGAGGTCGAGCGGCTCGGTGGCATGAACCGTGTGCGCGCCGCGATTCGGGACGTAGAGGATGCAATCGCCGGCCCCGATCTCTGCGGCACGACCTCCTTGCCAGGACAGCCCCCGGCCCGACATGACGTAGAAGATCTCCTCCTCGCGCCCGTGCTCGTGGGCGGGAGTCGACCAGCCTCCTGCGGGTATCTCAATCCGCCGCGCGCCGATCCCGACAGTCCCGGCGGCAGATCCCAGATTCGTCCAACGGCCCCGTAGGTGCCCGATGTCGAACTCGAACGCCGGCGCGTCGTCGAAGTGGGTTATTCCCACTCGATCGTCCCGGGCGGCTTGCTCGTGATGTCGAGCACCACGCGGCCGACGGGGCGGATCTCGGCGATCATCCGCGAGGCGATCTGTTCGAGCAGGTCGTAAGGCAGCCGAGCCCAGTCGGCGGTCATCGCGTCATCGCTTGTGACGGCGCGGATGACGATCACGTTCCCGTAGGTGCGCTCGTCACCCTGAACCCCGACCGTGCGGATGTCCGGCAGCACGCAGAACGACTGCCACAGCTCCCGATACAGGCCGGCCTTGCGGATCTCATCCTGGAGGATCGCGTCGGCCTCGCGCAGGATTTCGAGGCGCTCGCGCGTGGCTTCGCCGCCGACGATCCGGATCGCAAGCCCCGGACCAGGGAACGGCTGGCGCCAGACGAGCCGCTCGGGAAGGCCCAGCTCGGCTCCTACGGCGCGCACCTCGTCCTTGAACAAGGTCCGGAGCGGCTCGACAAGGCCGAACTGAAGGTCCTCCGGCAGCCCGCCAACGTTGTGATGCGACTTGATCGTCGCCGCTCCGGTCCCGCCGCCCGACTCGATCACGTCGGAGTACAGCGTCCCCTGAACCAGGAACTGCACGTCGGGGAGCTTCGCCGCCTCTTCCTCGAACACTCGGATGAACTCTGCCCCGATCCGCTTGCGCTTCTCCTCCGGATCGGTGACGCCCTTCAGCCGCTCGAGGAATCGGTCGGAGGCTTCGACGGCGACCAGCGGCACCTTGAAGTGGTCCCGGAACGCCGCGATCACCTGCTGGCCCTCGTTCTTCCGCATCAGGCCGTGGTCGACAAATACGCACGTCAGCCGGTCGCCGATCGCCCGATGCACGAGCAGCGCGGCGACGCTCGAGTCGACGCCGCCTGAGAGCCCGCAGATCGCCCGTCCGTCGCCGACCTGGGCCCGGATTTGCTCGATCTGCTCGTCGATCACGGAGCCCGCACCCCACGAGCGTTCGCAGCCGCAGACGTCCTCGAGGAAGTTGGTCAGGACCTGGTGGCCGTACGGAGTGTGCACGACCTCGGGGTGGAACTGGATCCCGTAGATACCGCGGTCACTCGACTCGAACGCCGCCACGGGTGATGCGGTCGAGGATGCGAGCGCGTCGAAGCCGGGCGGGGGCGCGAATACGGTGTCGCGATGGGACATCCAGCAGGTCTGCTCGGGCGGAGTGCCCGCGAGCAGCCGCCCATTGTGGGTGACCTTCAGCTCCGAGCGGCCGAATTCGCCCACCTCGGCGCCCTCGACACGCCCTCCCAGCTCCAGCGCCAGCAGCTGCATTCCGTAACAGATGCCGAGCACGGGGACCCCGAGCTCGAGCAGCTCGCGGTCGAGCGGCGGCGCGCCCTCGGCGTAGACCGACGCTGGGCCGCCCGAGAGAATCACGCCCTTCGGCTTGCGACGCGCCACCTCGGCCGCGCCCACGTGGTGAGGCAGAAGCTCCGAGAACACCCCGCATTCGCGCACGCGCCGGGCGATCAGCTGCGAGTACTGGCCCCCGTAGTCGAGCACGACTACTTCTTCTGTTGCTGCCCGGTCCGGATGGGGTTTCACGGCCCCAGGGACGCCGAGCGCAGCGAGGCCCGTACTAGTCGGCGGCACCGACCGTTGCTGCTTTGCCGCTTGCGCCCATTCCCACGCCCTGCTCACGCTGGAGGTGCTTGCCCTCGGTCTGGAGCGCGGGCGCGACCATCAGCTCGGCGCGGTTGAACTCGGCGATGTCGCGGTAGCCGCAGGTCGCCATCGAAGTCCTCAGTCCGCCCATGAGGTTGAAGGTCCCGTCGTTCTCACGTGCGGGGCCCTTGATGATCTCCTCGAGCGTTCCGTTCTGCGTGGTCGCGACGCGTGTGCCGCGGGGAAGCGTCGGGTGGAAGGTCGCCATGCCCCAGTTGTAACCGCGACCGGGCGCCTCGTATGCCCGAGCGAGCGCCGAGCCGAGCATCGCCGCGTCGCCGCCGCACGCGATCGCCTTGGCGATGTCGCCCCCGTTGCGCATCCCGCCATCGGCGATCACCTTCACGTAGTCGCCCGTCTCAAGCATGTGCTGCGAGCGTGCGGCCGCGACGTCGGCAATCGCCGTCGCCTGGGGGACGCCGATTCCGAGCACGCCGCGCGTCGTGCAAATGGCACCGGGACCGACGCCGACGAGTACGCCCGCGGCGCCGGTGCGCATCAGGTGAAGCCCCGTGTGGTAGGACGCGCAACCACCGACGATCACCGGCGTCGGCGAGAGCTCGCGAATGAACTCCTTCAGGTTCAGCGGCGGCCGGGTCTCATCGAGCGACACATGCTCGGCGGAAACGACGGTGCCCTGGATGACGAGGATGTCGAGCCCCGCGTCCAGCGCGACCTCGTAGTGCTTGCGCACCTTCTGCGGCGTAAGCGACGCAGCCGCGACGACGCCCTGGGCCTTGATCTCCTGCACTCGCTGGGCGATCAACTCGGGCTTGATCGGCTCGCGGTAGATGTCCTGCATCTCGCGCGTCGCGATGTCGCGCGAGAAGGTGGAGATCCGCTCCAGCTGCGCGTCGGCGTCCTCGTAGCGAGTGAAGAGGCCCTCGAGATTGAGTACCGCCAAGCCTCCGAGCTTGCCGATGATGCCGGCTGTCTCGGGCGAGACCACGCCGTCGAGGGCGGCCGCCAGGAGCGGCAGCTCAAATCGGTACGGCCCGAGCGTCCACGAGACGTCGACGTCGTCGGGGTCCCGCGTCCGGCGCGAGGGGACGATCGCGATGTCGTCAAATCCGTACGCCCGGCGGGCCTTCTTTCCGCGGCCGATCTCTACTTCCATCCTGAGAATGTAGCCGACGCCGCGGACGCGCCAGACGACGGGCTACCCGATCTCGGCCGCCACCTCGAGCTCCTCGACCTGAACCTCCGCGCGCAGCCGATCGACACGGCTCGGTTCGATCATGCCGGCCCCGAAGTGCTGCGTCGACTCGGCCCCGCACGCGACCCCGAACCGCAGCGCCTCGACCGCCCGCTGGCCCGAGTACCTCGCCGCCACGAACCCGGCCAGGAAGGCGTCACCCGCGCCGATCGGCGAACGGGCCTCCTGTTCTTCGACCCGCACCCGCACGAGCGACGGACTCCCCTCGTCGAGCACCCGTGCGTAGCAGCCGTCGGGAACGGTCATGATCGCCTCGCGGGCCCCGAGGCGCGTCATCTCCACGACGGCCTCGGCGCGGTCGTCGTCATCGTTGAACTCGTGTCCCACGAGCTCCTCCGCCTCGAGCTCGTTCGGCGAGACGATGTCCGGCTCGGCCCTCACTCCGAGTCGTAGCTGCTCGCCCTCGGTGTCGAGGACCGTGGTGACGCCGAGCTTGTGCACGTCCCTGATCAGTTCGCCGTACACATCCGGCTCCACGCCTCGCGGCAGGCTGCCTGCGAACACGCACATGCTCGCTCCCTGGGCGAGGTACAGGAGCTTGTCGCGGAACAGCTCGAGCTCCTGCGGAGAGATCTCGGGCCCGCGCTCGTTGACCTCTGTGTGCAGCCCGGTGGTCGGATCGATCACCGCGGTGTTGGTGCGTGACTCCTCGCGGATCCGCACGAACGCGTTGAGAATCGACTCGTTGTTGAGCGCCTCGACGATCCGCGTCCCGGTCGCGCCACCGGCCAGACCCGTGGCGATAACCGGTCGCCCGAGACGCTTGATCGCCCTGGCGACGTTGACCCCCTTGCCCCCGGGCATTGTCGTCTGGTCCACCGTGCGGTGACGGCGCCCGGGGGTGAAGTTCGGAACCTCGAGTGTCTTGTCGAGCGCCGCGTTGAGCGTGACGGTGATGATCATGCCGGGGTCGATCGCGCCACCCGCTGCCCGCGACGGTGACGCGCAAACACCGCGCCGCCCCCGAGCAGCAGCAGAACGAGCAACAACAGGGTAGACGTTCGGGTGAGGAACCGTGCGGCGATCGCCACGGGGCTCACCGCAGGCAGCGTCCGTGCGAGCAACAGCGGCACCCGGTCCACGATCCTGGTTCCGTCGAGCACGATCAGCGTCCCAACGACCGCGTGGCGCTTGAGCGGGCCGGTGAGCTGATGCGGCATCTTCACCCGGGTGTGGAGGCGGGTCGACCGCAGCGCGACCTCGCTGAACGACGCCCCCGCGATCACGGTCGCGTGGAATCCGGGGCGATCGGCGACCGTCGGTCGCGCCGCGACCTCGCCGGCTGTGACCGGCTTCGCCACGCGGTAGTTCTGGAAGCCCCAGCGCAGCAGCGCGAGCGTGTCCGCGTCACGAGAGCCCTGACTGGCGGTTCCCAGCACCGCGCTGACCAACGTCAGCCCGTTCTGGGTTCCGACCGCGACCAGGCAGTAGCCGGCGTCGAGCGTGTGGCCCGTCTTGACGCCGTGAATCCATGGGACGCGCCCCACGAGATCGTTACGGTTGACGATCGCCCGGACGTGGTTCCCACTGTGCAGGACGGTCCTCGACAGGCCGACGTCGTGCGCGAACAGCGGATAGCGCTCCAGCAGGTAGCTCGCCAGCTTGACCAGGTCCGATGCGCTCGAGTAGTTGCCCGGGGTGTCGAGACCGATCGGGGTGGAGTAGTGGGTGTGCGTGAGGCCCAGCCTGCGCGCGTCCGCGTTCATCATCGCTATGAAGCGCGATACCGAGGTGCGGCCGACGTTGTACGCGAGGTCGTACGCGGCATCGTCGGCGCTGGGGAGCATCATCGCCAGCAGCAGGTCGGACACCGTCATCCGCTCTCCGGGTACCAGCCCGATCTGGGAGTCCTGGGCGGCGAGGTAGTAGGTGGGATACGTGAACACCGCGTCCATCCGGGCGTGCTCGAGCGTCTCGAGGGCCGTCATCAGCTTTGTCGTGGATGCGATCGCGACCTGGGAGGTCGGGTTGACCCCGTACAGGCGCTGGCCGCTTCCCTCGACTACGAGCCCCGCGGTGCGAGCGCTCATCAACGGCGCCGCAGGGGCCGGTGCCGCGAGCGCGCGCGCCGGGATGGCGGCCGCGAGCACGAACGCGGCCGCGCCCAAGGCGACGACGCGTCTCACCGGCGCAACCTGATCCGCTGTCCGGTTTGGAGCGCGTTGGGGTTGAGCGATTGGTTCAGCTGCTCGAGGGTGTTGATCGGGACTCGGGTCCTGACGGCGATCTGAGACAGGGAGTCGCCCGCTTGGACGGTATAGAAGGTCGAGCGGGCATATCTCCCGCGCGGCCGCGGGGCCCGGGGCCGGCGGTGAACCGCGGCGTGTTTGGTGGAGCCACCGTCGAGATGATCGGCCACGATCAGATACGCCCCGGCGACTGTCGCGGCGAGCGCAATCGGTACCAGGAAGCGCGCCGGATTCCGACCCACCATCGGTCCGCGATCATACGCTCACGACGCCAGATCCCACGCCAGCGCTCGCAGCGTCGCAGCCTCCTTGCGCGCCGCGGCTGCCGGGTCCCCGCCGCGCCGCTCGTGTGCGGCCACGATCCCGCGCGAAGCTGACACGAGGCCGCCCGCCTTGCCCGGATGGAACGCGGCCGCAAGATCCTGCACCCGACCGCCTTGGGTACCGACCCCCGGCAGCAGGAACACCGTCCGTGGCATCCGCTGACGCAGCGCCTCGAGCCGGTCTGGCGCGGTCGCGCCGACGACCGCGCCCACGTCGGCCAGCCCGGCGCTGCCGACGCCGGGCGCCCCGAGCTCGGCGACCATCTCGGCTAGCCGATCGCTCACGACTCCACCCGCCTCGAGCCGCTGCTCCTGCACGTCGGCGGCGCCCGGGTTCGAGGTCCGGACCAGGACGAACACCCCTGCCTGGTGCGAACGAGCCGCTTCAACGAACGGCTCGAGCGAATCGGCGCCGAGCAGCGGATTGACCGTGATCGCGTCGACACCGAGCGCGGGGATAGGGCCGTAGGGAGTGGGTGTGGAGCCGAAGTACGCCTGCGCGTACGCGGCTGCCGTCACGTCGATGTCCCCGCGCTTGGCGTCGGCGATCACGAGCAGCCCGTGCTCCCGAGCCCGCTCGACCACCTCCCCAAGCGCCGCCCATCCGGGCGCTCCAAGCCGCTCGAAGCATGCGACCTGCAGCTTGACCGCGACGCACTCCTCACCGACCGCATCGATCACCAGCGCGCAATGCGCCGCGACGGCGAACGCTGTACGGGCGGCAGGGTCGACGTCGCCGAGCTCGCTCTCAGCGAGTTCGAGCGCGCGCGGCCACAATCGCACCGGATCGGGGTCTAGCCCCACGACAAGTTGCGACGCGCGTTCGGCGACGCATCGCGAGACGCGATCGCCGAACCCCGCGGCGTCGCCGACGCCCGCGGCCATTTCCGCGCGCGCGACGGCGGAGGACAGCGTTAGGACTTGACCGCCTTCTTGAGCGCCGCTCCGGCACTGAATTTCGGCACGCGTGTGGCCTGGATGTAGATCCGCTCACCGGTAGCCGGGTTACGGCCCTCGCGGGCGCTCCGGTTGGAGACGCTGAACTTGCCGAAGCCGGAGAAGACAACGTCGCCGCCCCGCCGAAGCGTTGCCTCGACGGTCTCCAGGAATGCATCTACAGCATCGCCCGCGTCCTTCTTGCTCAACCCGGCGCGGTCTGCGACCTGGTCGACGAACTCAGACTTGGTCACTTGCTCTCCTCCTTCGAGGTGGTAGGAAGGATCGAAGCTAACACGGGCATCGGACGACAAGTGGGTAGGAAAAGGGCTTGATTCCCGCATTTTGCGCAAAAAGCGTCCCCAGGAAAGGCGTGCCGTCGGCGGCGCGGCGAGAATAGCCGCGTGGATCTCGCCCGAATAGCCTGGCTTGTGACCGTTCTCGCCTGCCTGATCGCGAGCCTGATCCTCGTATTGCAGGGCTACGTCGGCTATGCCGGTGTGACCTTCGCCGTGGCGGTGTCAGCCGCGATCAACCTCCGGTAGAGACGCGCCGGGATCGAGCTGCTGCCCCGGCCGAACCCGGTCCTCGGGCTCGAGGTGGATCAGAACGTCGGTCTTTGTCAGCCGCGCAGCGATCACGTCCTGTAGCTCGTGAGCGGTGCGGTGGGCGTCCTCGAGCGAGGTGCCGCTCCGGAACTGCACATGGAGGTCGACGTAGCGTCTCGCTCCGGCGCGCCGTGTTCGCAGCTCGTGGTATCCCACGACTCCCCTCGGTCCGAAGCTCTTGATCGCTCTGAGGATCTCATCGACCTCCGGCGCGGGCAGCGCCTCGTCAACGAGCACACGCGATGACCACGTCAGGAGCCGAACCCCGGTGGTGACGATCGCGGCCGCCACCGCCAGCGCGACGGCCGGGTCGATCCAGTCTGCGCCGGTCAGCTTGACAAGCGCGAGCCCCGCGAGCACTCCCGCCGAGGTCAACGCATCGGTGCGCAGGTGGGCGGCATCCGCCTCGAGCGCGGCGGAGTCTGTGGCCCGGGCGTTGCGCCCGATCACGGTGGAGACGACCAGGTTGGCGACCAGCGAAAACGCCACCACCCCGATGCCAAACGGGATCTCGTGCACATGACCGCCCTTGACCAGACGCCGGATCGCCTCGAACGCGATCGCCGCCGACCCCACCAGGATCAGGATCCCCTCGATCGCGGCCGCGAGATTCTCGATCTTTTCGTGGCCATAGCGATGACTCTCGTCCGCCGGCTCGTCCGCTTTGCGAACGGAGAAGAACGCGACGATCGCCGCCACGAGATCGATGCTCGAGTGGACCGCCTCAGTGAGGATCGCGACCGAGCCCGTCACCGTCCCGGCGATCACCTTCAGCAGGATCAGAGTCGAGTTCGAGACAATCGAGAGCGCCGCGGCGCGGACCTTCAGGCCTTCGGTCACGGCTGTCGCTGCTCGAGCCACTCGATCAGCGCCCGCGCGGCCGCGCCACGATGGCTGATTGCATCCTTCTCGGGGTCGGAGAGCTCGGCCATCGTTCTACCGTCGACCAGAAACGCCGGGTCATATCCGAACCCGCCCGATCCCCGTGGGTGCTCGGCGAGCCGTCCACAGCTCTCGCCGAAGAACAGCTTTTCGAGGTCGCGCGCCGGGTCCACGTACGCCAGAGCGCACACGTAGCGAAGCCCGCTGCCGGTGGGTGCCTCGTCCAGGAGCTTGTCCAGATTCTCCTGATCGGTCGCGTGCTCACCCGCGTAGCGCGCCGAGCGAACGCCGGGCACGCCCCCGAGCGCGTCGGCCTCGATTCCCGAGTCATCCGCGATCGCGGCCCGGCCGGTCGCTTCCGCCGCCGCGCGCGCTTTCGGCATCGCGTTCTCGGCGAACGTGGCGCCGTCCTCCGGCGGCAGCTCGACTCCGTCGGGAAGGGCCTCCACCCCGATCCCGGCCGGTGCAAGGAGGCGCTCGAACTCCCTCAGCTTGTGCGGGTTGCGTGTCGCAAGTACCAGCGGTCGCACCGCCACCCCTACCCCGTTGGCGTGGCGACTGCCTCGTCCTGGAGCGCGCGCAGCGCGACGATCCCGTCTGCTGCGAGGGCCAGCAGCTCGTCCAGGTGGGCGCGGGAAAGGGGCGTGCGCTCGGCGGTCGCCTGGACCTCGATCAGACCGCCTTCGCCGGTCATCACCACGTTCGCGTCGACCTCAGCGACCGAGTCCTCGGAGTAGTCGAGGTCGAGCAGCGCGGCCCCGCCGACGACTCCGGATGAGACCGCGGCGACCGTCCCGGTCAGCGGCGATCGCTCGAGCTTGCCCTCCGCGACGAGGCGATCACACGCCAAACGAAGAGCGACCAGGCCGCCGGTGATCGAGGCGCAGCGAGTGCCCCCGTCCGCCTGCAGTACGTCGCAGTCCACGTAGATCGTCCGCTCGCCGAGCGCATTGAAGTCGATGACGCCGCGCAGCGAGCGTCCGATCAGGCGCTGGATCTCGACCGTGCGCCCGTCGGCCCGGCCCTTGCTGATGTCCCGCTGCTTGCGATCGCCCGTGCTCGCCGGGAGCATCCCGTACTCCGCCGTCACCCACCCCCGGCCCGAGCCGAGCAGCCATCGCGGAACACTCTCCTGGGCGGAGGCGGTGCAGATAACTCGCGTCTCCCCCATCGAGATCAGCGCCGAGCCGGTGGCGGTGCGCACGAACCCGGGCTCGATCGTCGTCGGGCGAAGCTCGCCCGGCCCCCGGTCGTAGCTGCGGTTCATGCCGCGACCTTTTTGGTCAGCTCGACGTGGACGACGTCGCCAAGCGGCATCTGCAGGAACCGGGTCCCCAGGGCCTTGAACGATTCCACGTCCGCGGTGCACAAGAAGCGGTAATCCCCCTCGTCCGAGCGGGGGTTGAGCAGGTCCCCGGCCGCGAGCGCGCGCTCGACGCTCCGCGCCACACCCGCACCGGAGGTCACGAGCCCGACGCCGCGCCCGAGCATCCGCTGCAGCATCGGCGCGACCAGCGGGTAATGGGTGCACCCGAGGATCACCGTGTCGACGTCGGCTGCCCTGAGCGGCGCGCAGTATTCACGGACCGTGTCGACCACGCGGCCGTCGAACGGGAACCCGCCCTGAATGATCGGCGCGAGATCGGGACACGCCACGCTCTCGACGTGGACGTGGGGATCGGCGGCTCGCACGGCGCTCTCGTACGCACGGCTCGCGACGGTTGCCGGGGTCGCCAGCAGCCCGATCCGTCCCGTCCTGCTTCCCGCGACCGCCAGCTGTGTCGCGGGCTTGACCACTCCGATCACGTCGATCTCGTCCCCGATCTGCTGCTCCAGCACATCGAGCGCCGCAGAGCTTGCCGCGTTGCACGCGACCACCAGGAGCTTTGCGCCAAGCGCGAGCAGATGCTCGGCGATCTCGAGCGAGAAGGCACGGAGCTCCGCTTGGCTCCGATCGCCGTACGGGAAGCGCGCCGTGTCTCCGAGGTACAGGTAATCCTCCGTCGGGAGGGAGACCAGCAGCTCATGGAGCACCGTCAGGCCTCCGACCCCGGAATCGAACACGGCGACCGGCTGCTCGGCGCGGGTTGACACCTCGGGGATGGTGGCAGGTCAGCCCGCGCGAACGATGGCGATCTGCTTCGGGCCCTCCGAAGTGAATCGCCAAAGTTCGCCCGCACTACGCTCCTCGGGCCCGATGCGCGCCCTGATCGTCACCAACATGTACCCGACCGCGGAGCGTCCTGCGCTGGGAAGCTTCGTCCGCGATCAGGTCGAAGCGCTCCGGCGGATCACGGACGTGGACGTGGAGGTCTTCTCGTTCGATCCGGGGAGTGCCGGGGCCTACGCGCGGGCTGCGGCTGAGCTCCGGCACAGACGCGACGACCGCTTCGACATCGTGCACTCCCATTTCGGGCTCACCGCCTGGCCCGCGCTCGCCGCCCGGGGCAAGAAACGACTCGTGACGCTGCACGGAACGGACCTCGTCCACCCCCGCTCGCGCGCGATCACGCTCGCGGCGCTGCGGCTCTACGACCGGGTGGCCGTGGTGTCTCCCGCCCTCGCGGGAGAAGTTCCCAGCCTCGGGCCAGTAAAGGCGAGCCACTGGTGCTGCCGTGCGGCGTCGACACGCACCGCTTCCGGCAGATACCGCGCGCGGAGGCGCGGAGTGCGCTGGGGCTCGACCCCGCGGGCCGTACATCCTGTTCCCGGCTGATCCGGGCCGCCCCGAGAAGCGTTACGACCGTGCTCCGGCGAGGTGACCGGCGAAGTGCCGTTGCTCGCGCTCGGGAACGTCCCCCCGTCCGACGTGCCGCTGTGCGTAAATGCCGCCAACGCCGTGCTGGTTCCATCCGAGCGCGAGGGGTTTGGGCTCGGCGTCCTCGAGGCGCTCGCATGCGACGTCCCGGTCCTCGCGACGCCGGTCGGAATCGCACCCGGGGGCGCTCTCGGGGATCGACGGGACCTTCTGCGCACCGTTTGACCGGGACCGGTGGCGCGCCGCTCTAGAGCCGCACCTGGCAGAGCTCGATCCTCGCGTGCAGGGGCGCGCTCGCGCCGAGGAGTTCTCGAGCGATCGGATGGCCACTCGCGTCGTGGCCGCCTGGAGCGCGCTGGGGTGAGCCCTATACTCGGCCCGCCTGGAGGACGAATGAGCGGCCGGTGAGCATCGCCCGCCGCCGTCGCGCGTCAGCGAGCCGCCGCTCGGGCCGCCAGCCCAGAACGGCGCGGCGCCGGTCATGAACGGAGCGCCACCCGCCACGGAGGTCGTGGAGCCCCCGGCCCCTGTCCCAGTGCCGCCCCCACCGGTGCCACCGGCCCCCACGCGGACCGAGTCCGCCAACGCCGACGCCCGACCCCACGCCACCGGCACCGGCACCGGCACCGCCCGAGCCGACGCCGCCCCCGCCTGCCCCGAGCCGGCGCCCGCGCCCGAGCCGCCCGCGCCAGCGGCCGCGCTCCTCAAGCCCGAGGCCGCCCTTCCCGCCACCTCTGAGCCGCCGACCTTCCTTTCGCGCGGTCGTATCCGGCGGCGCGCTCGCTACCTCCGCCGTCTGCGCGAGATCCAGCTCCGTGACATCGGGGGCTTCATGCTCGAGCTGCACCGCTTCGGCCCGCAGCGGCCGGACCTCGTCGAGGCGAAGCTCTTCGGCGCTGCGGAAACCGACCACGAGCTGCGTGCCCTCGAGCGGGCGCTCGGCGAGCCCGTCCCTGTGCGCGAGCTGCGCGAGGCAGGGATCGGTGGCGCCTGCTTGAAGTGCGGTGCGGTATACGGCAGCGGGGATCGCTTCTGCGGCTGGTGCGGGACTCCAGTCCACCATGCGGGAGAGCAGGACACGGCTAGTGACGAGCGCAGCGAGCCGTGAGCGCGACCGCCGAGCAAACCGCGAACGACGCCCCCGCCGAGGCTCGAGCGGGCTTGTCCCGCCTGCGGGTCGGCCCTGGCCGACGATCAAGAGTGGCGTCTCGAGTGCGGCACCGCGACGACGATCATCCACTCGAGCCCCGACTGGTGGGTTCCCGTCATCGTGATCGCGATCGTGGTCGCCGCCGCGCTCGCGGGCTTCATCTACGCCCTCAGCAGCACCTAGAGCGACCACCACGGCTCGAGCCGGGCGCGCGCCTCACGCGCGAGCAACGCGACACCAGCCTCCGGCGCGCGGGGTGAACGCTCGTCGCCGAGGACCATCAGCGTCGCTGCGACCGACCGGGCCAGAGGACCGAGCGCATAACCACCTTCCAGCACCGCCCCGAGCGGCGCCTCCAGCTCTTCACACGCGGCCCGGATCGAAGCGGCCATTGACGCGAATCCAGCTTCGGTCACGGCGCAGTTCGCCAGCGGATCGTCGCGATGCGCGTCGTACCCCGCGGAGATTAGGACGACCTGCGGTTGAAACGACCGTACGAGCGGGACCACCACGTGCTGCACCAGCGACTCGTACAGAGCGTCGTCCGCGCCCGGCGGTACCGGCAGGTTGACCGTGTACCCCTCTCCGGCGCCTGAGCCGACGTCCGAGGCCGGCCCCGTTCCCGGATACAGCGGCAACTGGTGGATCGAGACGTAGAGGACCGACGAGCTCGAGTGAAAGATGTCGTTCGTGCCGTTGCCGTGATGGACATCCCAGTCGAGGATCAGCACCCGCTCGAGCCCCCAGTCCGCGACCGCGTGGCGTGCGGCCACCGCCACGTTGTTGAACAGACAGAAACCCATCGCACGCGACGCGAGCGCGTGATGCCCGGGCGGCCGGTGACAGCTGAATCCGACCGGGGCCGACCCTCCGAGCAACAGATCGACGAGCTGGACCGCACCGCCGGCGGCGTGCAGGGCGGCGACGAACGACCCAGCACTCACCACAGTGTCGGGATCAACTTGGGCACCGCCCGCGGCTGCCACGGCTTCGATCGAGTCGATGACGGCTCGGGGTGAACCGCCGCCAGCACGCGGCGGTCGACCGCCTGGGACTCGACGCGCTCGAACCCCAGCCATCCCCGCTCGTCCAGCTCGCGCTCGATCGCCGTGATTCGTGCCGCCTGCTCCGGATGCCCGCCCGTGTCGTGGTCCAGCGACGATGGGTGCGCGAGGAACACGGGACCGTCGGGCATCGGCCAGTACCGTACTCATCAGGACGTGAGCGATCCCGATCGGACTCGGAGTGTGCGTGGTCGGTGCCGGCGCGGCGGGGCTCTACGCGGCCCTGTGCGCGGCCCGCGATGGCGCCGGCGTCACGCCGATCGGCCACCCCGCTCGCGGGGTCGTCCAGCTACTGGGCGCAGGGCGGCCTCGCCGCGGCGATCTCTGACACCGACAGCCCCGAGCTCCACCTCGAGGATACGATCAAGGCCGGCCGCGGGATGACGCGCCGGTCGGCCGCGGCGGTTCTGTGCGCCGATGCCCCGGCGGCCGTTGAGGACCTCGCCAGCCTCGGCGTGCGATTCGACGCCGACCGTCGCGGCCGGCTGGCGCTCGGGCTCGAAGGGGGGCACTCGGCGAGACGGATCGTGCATGCCGGCGGGGCGGCGACCGGGCGTCGCCTGATCAGACAGCTCTCCGCTCTGGTCGCCGAGGATGAGCGCATCGGGGTCCTCGAGGGCCGGCGCGTGACGGCGATCCTGACCTCGGAGGGGCGCGCGGCTGGAGTGAGCCTCCAGGGGGGCGCCAAGCTGGCGGCGGCCGCGGTGATCCTCGCGACCGGCGGTGCCGCTGCCCTGGGGCCCGCACGACCAACCCTGCGGGCGCCACCGGCGGCGGGTTGCTGCTCGCCCACGAGGCCGGCGCCGCGCTCGCCGACCTCGAGATGATGCAATTCCACCCGACCGCGGTGGCCGGGCCGAATGGTGCCAACGGGTTTCTGGTGACCGAGGCCGTCCGCGGCGAGGGAGCGCACCTGCTGGACGCGAACGGCTCCAGGTTCGTTGACGAGCTCGCTCCCCGCGACGAGGTGGCGCGGGCGGTCCAGCGGCAGATGACCGCGACCGGCGCTCAGTCCGTCGGTCTCGACATGCGCCACGTCGATCCGGCGCTGTTCCCGAACGTGGTGACGGCGCTGCGCCGGGCGGGATCGACCCCGAGCACGAGCTCGTTCCTGTGGCGCCCGCCGCCCACTACATGATGGGCGGGATCGCGACCGGCCTCGACGGGCGCTCGACCGTCCCTGGCCTCTACGCCGTGGGCGAGTGCTCTTGCACCGGTCTGCACGGGGCCAACAGGCTGGCTTCCAATTCGCTGACCGAGTGCTTCGTGTTCGGCGCGCGGGCAGCGCGGGCAGCCGCGGCCGAGCCCGCTCCCGATCCACTCCCCGCCGGCGAGGGCCTACTCCCGGACCCGCCGCCGTCGCTGTCACAGGCAAGCCGGGAGGCGCTCTGGCGGCACGCCGGGCTCGAGCGGGACCGCGCCGGGCTGCAGACGCTGTCGAGCGATCCTCAGCCGCTCGTGCGGCTGATCGGCGCGTCCGCGTTGACACGCGAAGAGAGCCGGGGGGCACACCTGCGCCGCGACTTTCCCGAGCTCGACCCGCGGCTCGATGACCGCCATGTCGCAATCGGCAAGGAATCCGAGCCGACGTTCGAGCGCTGGGAATAGCCGCCCGCTGCTGGACGCGCGAAAACCCCTTCAGGAGGCGTCCAACCGGAAACCTGCTTAACCGTCCAACTTAATAACTGCGGACTCCCGTGCTTCATACGCCGGGGGCATACTCGCCGGCGCACGAGGGATGCACCCGGCTGGAGAGCCGAAAGGAGACAGTCTGCATGTACCGGTTCAGTCGAGCGATCTACCGGGAGATCGCCAGCGAGATCACAGAGGATCCGCACGGTCAAGGGATCTACACCAATCACGAGCGCGTCCTGCGTGCGTGTGAGTCAGCCGTCGAGCGGCTGGCGACCGACCGCCATTACTTCGCCCATCCGGCCCGGACGCTGTTCTGCGACATCCGTGCTTACTTCCCCCTGAACTCGCAGGCCCGCCTGCTGCACATAATCGAGCGCTATCTCGACTTCGCGGACGAGTTCCTCCGCAGCCAGCCGAACAACGGCTACGACGTATACGGCAATCCGCTCCGCTGCCGGGCGAGCACCCGCAAGGGGACCCCCTGCCAGCGGATGCCCCTCGCGCACAACGGCTACTGCCCCTCGCACCAGCACCTGGCTGATACCGAGGAGCTCGAGCCGGCACTGGCTGCGTAAGCCCGCCTTCCGCATATAACGTCGGCCCCATGCTTTTAGGGGTCGACGTCGGCGGCACCTTCACGGATGCGGTGCTGGCCTTCGACGGCCGGGTGGTGACGGCGAAGGCGCCGACCACTCCGAACGACCAGTCCGACGGCGTGATGGCCGCGGTCGAGGCCGTTCTCGAACGAGCGGGCTGCGAGCCCGACGCGATCGACGCCTTCGCCCACGGGATGACCGTCGCCACGAATGCTCTGCTCGAGGGCCGTACTGCGCGCACCGCGCTGATCGCGACCGAGGGATTCACCGACGTGATCGCATTGGGCCGCCAGAACCGCGCCCACCTTTACCGCTTGTGCGCTGCGCGTCCCGAACCGCTGGTGCCCGGCGAGCTGCGGTTCGGAGCGTCGGAGCGGATGACGCCCGAGGGCGCTCTCACCGCCCTAAACCCCGAGCAGGCGGGAGCGCTGGCCAGCCGGGTCGCGGGAACGGATGTGGAGGCGGTGGCGGTGGTCCTCCTGCACTCTTACCGCCACCCCGACCACGAGCTGATGCTCGCCGAGGCACTCCACGAGGCGGCCCCAGAACTGCACGTGTCGCTCTCCCACGAGGTCGTCGGCACGTTTCGGGAGTCGAACGCGCCGCTACGACCGAAGTCGACGCCGCGCTTTCGCCGCTGCTGCGCCGCTACCTGCGACGCCTGGTCGAGCGCACGCGGGAATCCGGTATTCCTGAGCCCGCGGTGATGCAGTCGAACGGCGGCCTCATCGATGCCGCCGCCGCAGCGCGGCACGCTTCATGGACCGTGCTCTCGGGCCCCGCGGGGGGCGCCGCAGGAGCCGCTTTCGCAGCTGAGAGTCAGGGACCCGCAGCGCGCTGTGCTTCGACATGGGCGGTACCTCGTGCGATGTGTGCGTGGTCGACGACGGCGCGGTCCATGAACAGAGCGGGGGAGAAATAGCGGGTCGGCCGCTGGCGCTGCCGATGCTCGCTGTCCACACGGTTGGCGCCGGGGGTGGGTCGATCGCGTGGCGCGATCCCGGCGGCGCGCTAGGGCCGGACCGCGCTCGGCGGGCGCCGATCCGGGCCCGGTTTGCTACGGCCGCGGCGGAACGGAGCCGACTGTCACGGACGCGAATCTCGTACTGGGCTATCTCTCCCCTCACAGCCCGCTCGCGGGCGGTGTGACGCTCGACCTCCAAGCAGCGCGCGAAGCGATCGCCCGGCTCGCCGCCGACCTCGACCTCGACCCACTCGACTGCGCGGAGGGGATCATTCGCGTCGCCAACGCTGAGATGCTCCGAGCGCTGAGGGTCGTCACGGTGCAGCGGGGGATCGACCCGCGCGGCTTCGCCCTCCTCGCATTCGGCGGGGCCGGACCGCTCCACGCCGCCGCGATCGCGGACGAGCTCGAAATCAGCGAGATCCTCTGCCCCCGCGCATCCGGAGTGCTGGCCGCGCTCGGCTTGGCCGTCTCCCCACGTCGGAGGGACGTACAGCGCACCGTCCTGTTGACCGGCGATTCGCTGAGCGCCGCGGCCGTCTCACAGATCGTGTCCGAGCTGGCCGGCCGCGCCCGCGCTGCGCTCGGCGATCCCGAGGGGAGGATCGACGTCGTCTACCAGCTCCGGTACCGCGGCCAGGCGTTCGAGCTCGCCATCGCCGCTGGCCCGGAGCCAACGACCGAGGACCTTCGCGCTCGCTTCGAGAGCGAGCACGCCGAGCGCTACGGCTACAGCGACGCCGAGCAGGAGCTCGAGCTGGTCACGATCCGAGTCAGCGCCTTCACGCCGGGCGCGGAGCTGCGGCTCGATCACGCCGACGCCCGCAAGCCGGTCGAACGAGACCGCCGGACGGCGACGCTCCGGGGCAGGGAGGTCGAGTTCGCGGTGATCCGCGGCACCCCCTCTGCAGGCACCTCGATCGAGGGGCCGGCGATCGTCGAGCTGCCCGAGTCGACGCTGCTCGTCCCCGGCTGGACCGGTCAAGTCGATCACACGGGCACGATCAAGCTGGAGCGCAGCGCGCGATGATCGACCCCGTCGAGCTCCAGGTGCTGACCGGGGCCCTGCGTGCGATCTGCGAAGAGATGGGCGCGGTGCTGATCCGCTCGGCGCACTCGGCCAACATCAAGGAGCGCCGCGACGCCTCGACCGCGCTGTTCGACAGCCGTGGCGAGATGGTGATGCAGGCCGAGCACATCCCCGTGCACCTCGGCGCGATGCCCGCGGCCGTCGAGGCCGTGCTTGGCGAGGCACACGCGCCCGAGCGGTCCTGGATCCTGAACGACCCTTACCGCGGCGGCACGCATCTACCGGACATCACAGTCATCACGCCGGTGTTCGCGGACGGCGAACTGATCGGGTTCGCCGCCAACCGCGCGCACCACGCAGACGTCGGCGGACCCACCCCGGGATCGATGCCGGCGGACAGCCGCACGCTGTCCGAGGAGGGGGTGGTGATCGCGCCGCGCGTCCTCGACGAGGAAGCGATCGCTGAGCTGACGGCTCAGATGCGCCAGCCGTCACAGCGCCGGGCAGATCTCCGCGCGCAGCTGGCGGCGAACCGCGTCGGTGCGCAGCGCCTCATTGAGCTCCACGCCCGCGCCGGCCGCGACACCGTCCTCGCGGCGTTCGCCGAGGTACTCGACTACGCGGAGCGGCGCACGCGGGCTTGCCTGCTGGAGCTCGAGGACGGAACCCGAGCGGCAACGGACGTACTCGAGGCGCGCGAGGGGGATCTGGAAATCGCCGTCACCGCGACCGTCGCCGGTGACCGCCTCACGCTCGACTTCGGCGGAACCGCGCCGCAGCACGACGGCAACCTCAACTGCCCGCTCGCCGTCACGCGCTCGGCTTGCTACTTCGCGATCCGCGTCCTCACCGACCCGGACATCCCGCCCAGCGCGGGCGCGTACCGCCCGGTCGAGGTAGTCGCGCCTGAGGGCTGCCTTCTCAACGCGCGGCCGCCGGCGGCCGTCGTCGGCGGCAACGTCGAGACGTCCTCGCGCGTGGCGGACGTGATCCTGGCCGCGTTCGGCCGGGCACTCGGCCAGGGCACGATGAACAACCTCGTAATTGGCTCGGAGGACGTCGTGTACTACGAAACGATCGGGGGCGGGCAGGGCGCCTGCCCTGACGGGAACGGCCCGAGCGGCGTTCACGTGGCGATGAGCAACACCCTGAACACGCCGATCGAGGCGCTCGAGCTGGAGTTTCCCCTGCGGATGAACGAGTACTCGCTGCGACGCGGATCGGGCGGTGCCGGCCGCTACCACGGCGGCGACGGAGTCGTCCGCGAGCTCGAGGCGACAGCGCCGCTGACGTTTTCGTTATTGACCGAGCGTCGCCGCCACCCTCCGCCCGGTGCGGCCGGAGGCTCCGCCGGGGCACCCGGACGCAACCTGCTCGACGGAGCCGAGCTCCCGCCCAAGGCGGGCGGGCGCTTGGAGCCCGGCCAGCGGCTTCGGATCGAGTCGCCGGGCGGCGGCGGGTATGGTGCGCCGTGATGCGCGTCGCGTTCCTAGGCCTCGGGATCATGGGCTCGCGGATGGCCGCAAACCTCGTGCGAGGCGGCTTCGAGGTGACCGTGTGGAATCGCACGCGGGCGACGGCCGAGCGGTTCTGCGCCGAGCATCGCGCCGAGCTCGCCTCCACGCCTGCGGAGGCCACCGCGGGAGCCGAGATCGCTGTCACGATGGTGGTCGACGGCGACCAGGTCGAGGCGGTGTTGCTGGGCAAGGGGGGTGTCGTCGAGCAGGCTCCCGAAGGCCTTCTGTGCGTCGACTGCTCGACGATCGGCCCCACCGCGGCGCGCTCGATCGCCACGCGTCTCGCCGACCGTGGGCTCTCGATGCTCGACGCGCCAGTGACGGGTTCCTCGCCCCGGGCGCAGGACGGCACCTTGACGATCATGGCCGGAGGCTCAGAAGAGGATTTCGAGCGCGCGCGGCCGGTGCTCGAGGCGATGGGCAGCCTCGTCGTCCATGCCGGTCCGCTCGGCCACGGCCAGATCGTGAAGGTGATCAATAACGCCGTCGCGGCGACCAATGCAGCGGTCGTCGGCCAGGCGCTGCTCGTCGGCGCCCGGGCGGGGGTAGATCTCGACGCGCTCGTCGAGGTGATGGGCGCCGGCTCGGGCTCCTCGGCGATGCTCGAGCTGAAGGCCGAGCCGATGCGGCGCCACGACTACACGACGCTGTTCAAGCTCGAGCACATGCTCAAGGACGTAGGCCTGTGCCTGGAGGAGGGTCAAGCGGTTGGAGCGCCGTTCCCGTTCGCGGCCCTGACGCGCGAGATCTTGTCCGCGGCGGCTGGCCGCGGCCTGGGCGACGACGATTTCGCCGCCCTGATCGAGGTCCTCGAGGCGGACGCGGGGACGAAGCTCTAGGGCAATCCCCTGAAATCCGGGTGCCTACAGTTATGTCACCTTCGAAAACCTGCCAATTTGCAGGGACATTTGGTGATTCGTCCAGTCTCGCGTACAATCACCGCCTCCCCCGTCGCGGCCGGTTGATTGCTTGCGCGCGGGGCCGATAAACCCCCTCCCCTGAGTTGATAAATGCCGATTGCTTTTAAAGAATGGGCCGTCACTGTACGGGCTCTCGCCGAAGGCGAGCAGCTCGTCACCTTGAGAAAAGGCGGCATCCGCGAGCCTGAGAAGCACTTCAAGCTCGACCACGAGAGGTTCTTCCTCTACCCCACGTTCGACCACCAGTGCGCGGACCTCGTGCGCGAATCGCATCAGCCCGAGCTGTCGCGAGCGCTCGAGGAAGGCGTCTGGAGCGAAGGTGAGCCGCCGCCGCATGCGCTGCGGCGCGACGTCCCTCTGACCCCGCCTGACCGCGTGCGGATCCGGGCCTGGGCGGAGGTCTCCGGGCACTTCACGGTCACGGACCGCCGCACGGTCGACGCGTTGTCGCCGTTCTACGTCTGGACGCCGGACTACGCAGAGAAGCGCCTGGCATGGAAGCGGCGTCACCCGCTCCACGTGATCCTGCTGCGCACGTACCGGATTCCGCGGCCGGTGACGGTCAAGGTCCGCGACGAGTACGGCGGCTGCCGTTCGTGGCTCGAGCTGACGCGCGATCTCCCGTTCGAGGGGACGCCTGTCCTCTCAGATGATGAGTTCGAGCGTGCTTCCGAGGAGATTGCGTCGATCGCCTCGGATCGCCAGCCAGTTCTCGTCTCGACCAAGAGCCCGGCAGCGGGCGCCTGACATGACCTGGGTCGAGTCGGTGTCGCCGTCGTTCCGCGCGCGCCACGAAGCCGCGGACGCCGACGACGCCGACCGCGTCCTCTACTCGCTCGAACGCACGCGCGAGCGGCTCGAGCGCGTTTTCCCGCGCCGGCCGGGCGAGATAACCGTCGTACTGCATCGCGGCGCGGTCGGCCTGTCGTTCACCAACCCGCTGCTGCCAGTGGCCTGGCTCGCCACTGCCCCCGCGGCACGGCGCTACGTCGCAGGATGGGCGGGAGCGACAGAGCTCCACATGCTCGCACCCGCCTCGCTGCGGGCGCGGGCCTCGAATGTGCCCGGCTCGCGCGAGATGCTCGAGCTCACCCCGTCGGCGCTGTATGCACGGCGGGTGATCGCCGAGAACAACCACGAGCTGCGGGAGGCCCGGCGGCTCGCTCGAGTAGCGCTCGGGCTGCGATGGGCGTGGTTGCTGGAGGGCGGCGCCCGCTGGCTCTCGGGCCAGACCGACTATGCCCGCCCCGCGATCGCGCGGCGCCTACGCGATGGCGGTCGCCCGGGCTTCCCGCCCAGCGCTCGCGACGCCGCCCTGCTCGGCGGCACCGTGATCGATCTGCTCGCCCGCGAGCACGGGGAACGCGCCGCCACGCAGTTCATATGCAGGTTGCACCCTCGCGGCCCCCGGGCCGCCCTCGCCAAGGCCTTCGGTGGCCGCGACATGGCGCATACGGAGGGAGCCTGGCGCTCTCACATCGCGCAGCTGGCGAGTGCTAGCTGAGCGACGGTGGCCAAAAGCAGATCAGATCGCGGAGAGCACGCGCCGTCCCCTTGCGCCGGCGCCGCGGTCAGGGTAGCGTCGCGCACGCCGATGGCCACCACCACGAATCCGATCGACCGGCTACGCGAGGCGATCGGCGTCACCCGCGGACCGACAGGCTGGCGCACCGTGAGCCAGCACGACATAGACAAGTTCGCCGAGATCACCGGTGACCATCAGTGGATTCACGTCGACGTCGAGCGGGCGAAGCGCGAGTCGCCCTTCGGGACCACGGTCGCCCACGGGAACCTGACACTCAGCATGATCGACGGCTTGCGCGAGCAGCTGACCGCGCGCGACCCAGCGGGTCTCGAGCAGATCGTGTTGGGCGTCAACATCGGCTGGAACCGGGTCCGCTACCCCGCGCCCGTGCCCGCGGGCAGCAGGATCCGCGCCACGGCGGAGCTTCTGGCGGTCGAGGACAAGGGCGGAGGCTGGTGGGAGATCGTCGACCGCTTCACCGTCGAGGTCGAGGGCACGGAGAAGCCGGCGTGCGTGGCTGAGAGCGTCGGTCGGGTCCTGCTTCGAGGGGACTAATTCCTGATGGATCTGGAGATCGTCAACTTCGAGCATCCCACCGAGGTGAGGACCTTCGAGAAGGGGAGGTTCAGCTCTCCAAGGTCGGCCCCACGACGCTCGGGCGGGCCACGTACGAGCCGGGCTGGAGGTGGTCAGAGCACGTAGGTCCGGCGACCGGAGAGACCTCGTGCCGGGTTGAGCACGTCGGGCTCGTGCTGAGCGGCGCCGCCGCGGCCCTCATGGACGACGGGAGAGAGGTGGTCATGCGCGCGGGCGACTTCTTCTACGTGCCCCCGGGGCACGACAGCTGGGTCGTGGGAGACGAGCCGTACGTGTCACTCCATGTCCTCGGCA
>CAVPKT010000046.1:0-84132 GCA_963705775.1 uncultured Solirubrobacterales bacterium
CAACGGCCTCGCCGAGATATGCCTCAGCGTCCGACTTCAGCTTGCCGTAGGATCATCGCGGAGATCTCGTGGCGGCGAGTACTGCTTGCCGCCGGGCCTCCACGCGTGCGTCCCCATTCGGGCCTGAGACGACCTTGTACGGGACGATACCTTACTTTTCGCCCACCCTCAAGTTTCCTTGCGGCCCATGAAGCGCTTGATGGAGAAGACGGTGTTCTGCGGGTTGGTTACTGCTTGGCGCTTTGCGACGGTCCCCGACCAGCCTCTCGCCGGACTGCGTGAACGCGACGACGGAAAGGCGTCGTCCGCCCTCCCTCAGCGTTCTCGATCACCGTCGGCTCGCCACCTTCGAGAACGGCCATACAGCTTGTTGGTCGTTCCGAGGCTTGATACCGATCGTTTTTCCCATTCTTGTACTCCTTGGCTTGGCTAAAAATCTTAGTGTGATCGTAGCAGATCTGTGCTTACCAGAGACCGGCTTGACCCCGGCAGTTCAGCCATGCGGGAGCCATCCCGGCCAAAAAACGATCGGGATCGACCCCCAGAACTCTTTGGAAGCGGTTACTTGCCCGGGTTGGCGGCGGCCATGCTGGTGAAATTGCTCGCTGCCGGCTTCTGGCTGAAGGCGTAGTTCAGCAATCCGTAGTGGTAGAAGTAGGCCGGATCGCCGGTGACGAGCCCGGGCTGGTAGTCGCGGATCGTGAACCACATCGCTGCCTGCACGAACGGCAGTTGCAGCAGTGCGCTGTAGGCATCGCTGAGATACCGGGCTTGGACGTCGTTGCTGAGCAATCGCCGTTTGCCTGGGCGTCTCCGTTCGAGCCGAACTCGGTCAGCCACAGCGGCTGCTGGCCGTAGCCGTGGTCGGCGAACACCTGGTCGTAGGCGGTCAGCTCTTCGGGCCAGGTGAGCCAGCGCCAGTTGCCTGGCGGGACAGTTCGATGAGTTGTAGCCGGGCGTGACAGGGACGCCCCCGACGTAGTCGCACACCTCTCCGGTGGGGCCCACGGCCTCCGACTTGACGTCCCTGGGGAGGCGATAGGCGTGCAGCGCGACGCCGTCGAACGGGTTGGCCCCGCCGAGGTCGGCGAGAACCGCGTCCGCGAACGGCAGCACGGCGGTCCAGTTCGGGTTGTTGTTGACTTGGAAGCCGATCGGCGACCCGAACAGCAGCTTGAGCTGCTTGTGGTACTGACTGTTGACGGACTGGACCGTCGCGTAGTCCGCTTTCAGCAGAGCGGCGTACATCGCCGGGTTGGGGCCCCCCGCCCAGGACGAGCTGTTGTTCGGCTCCGTCCAGCTCTCGTAGTACTGGACGACGTTGCGGTAACGCAGCAGCATCCTGCGCACGTAGGCCTCGTATTTACCCAGAGTGCCGGCCGCTCGGCGGGCACGCGTGGGCGTTCTTGCTCGCCCCCGAGCAGGCGCTGGCCACGCCGCCGAAGCTGAGCACGACCCCCATGCCGTGTTGCGCGCTTGGGTCACCTCGTAGTCAGGGGCAGCGAAGTTGCCGGTGCCGGTCCCGGCGCCGAGCGTTATATGGGTAAAGCGCGCCCCGAGCTGCCGCGCCGCCGGGATGTCCCGCACGTAATAACCGTGATTCGTGTCCTCGGTCTCCGTATCGATCCCGAAGATCGAGGGCGCTGGTATCGCCCCCATCGAGGGCAGCACACTGATCTTGTGCTTCTTGTGCTCTTGTGGTGCTTGTGGTGCACGGCCGCGACGCCGGCGCCCGCGCCGACCCCGACCAAAGCGGATATGACGACCAGCAGCAGTAGGCCCAGTCGGCGCTTTGTGAGCATGGATCGGTTCCCTCCCGTGGGTAGACACAGACAAACGCGGCCCCGGCGGAAGATGACCCAACAGCGCTATCAACCTACCCCCGAACTGCAATTGTACGTTCCGACGGAGCGTAGTGCTGCGAAGACGCGCCCAAGAAGTCCCCACCGGGCCGGTCGCTGCCTCAGCTAAAGGTCCCGGCACTGGGGCACATGCGTGCGAGCGCGCACCCGTGGCAGTCGGGGCGCCGCGCGTAGCAGGTACGGCGACCATGACGGAGCAGGTTCAGGTGCAGCTCGAGCTCCTGGCCCGGTGGCGTGATCGCGAGCATCGTGTCGTGGAGCTCCTCGAACGGCGCACCGGGACGGAACAGCTCGAGCCGGGACCCCACCCGGGAGACGTGCGTATCGACGGGAACCTCGCGCATCCCTAGGGCGAACAGCAGGACGCAGGCGGCCGTCTTGCGCCCAACCCCCGGAAGCCCGACCAGATAGTGCTGTGCATCGGGTACCGACTTGGTCGGGAGCCAGTCGAGCGACAGCGTCCCGTCGGGCGAGGTCTCGGTGATCGCCACGAGGATCGACTTGATCCGAGCGGATTTGACCTTGGAGATTCCGCCCGGGCGAATCGCCTCCTCGAGCTCGTCGACCGGGGCGTCGCGGACGGCCTCCCACGTCGGAAACCGTTCCCGGAGCGCCAGATACGCGACGTCGCGGTTACGGTCGTTCGTCGACTGCGAGAGAACGGTGAGGATCAGCTCGGCGATCGGATGGCCGTGCGGCTCCGCGCGCGGAATGCCGTAGACGAGGCGCAGACGATCCCGAACTGCGCGCACGCGGCGGCGGGACGGAGGACGCCAGCTCATCGCCTGGACGTTACGCACCCGCGTGGGGCGGCGAACCCCTATCCTCGCTCGGCCGGTGGACGAGCACACGATCGAAGTCGCCGGGACGCCGGTCTTTTACCGCAGCGTGCCCGTCCCGAGCGGCGAGGCGACGCCTCTCTACCTCCACGGTGTGCCGACGAGCTCGCATGACTGGAGCGCCTTGCTCGAGCGCACCGGCGGGATCGCGCCGGACCTGATCGGGTTCGGACGCTCGGGCAAGGGGGGCCACCTCGAGTACACGCTCGACGGCCTTGCGTCCTTCATCGAACGTCTGCTGTTCGAGCTCGAGATCGAGCGAGCGATGGTGGTCGGCCACGACTGGGGTGCGGCGACCGGAATGGTGTTGGCACTGCGACGTCCAGCGCTCGTCGAGCGCCTCGTGGTGTGCGACGCGGTGCCGCTGTTCGAAGGCGTCACGTGGCCCCGGATCGCCCGCATGCTTCGCCGGCCCGTCGTCGGGGAACTCCTCATGGGATCGACCCCGCGCTGGCTGCTTGCGCGCACCCTGCGCGCCGCCTGCGCCCGGCCGGAGGCGCTGTCGGACGACTGGCTGAAGACCGTGTGGGAACAGTTCGACCACGGAACGCAGAGAGCAACGCTGCGGCTGTACCGCTCGGCGGGAGGCGGCGATCTCGCCGGGCTCGAGGCCATTGACGCGCCAACACTCATTCTGTGGGGAGAGGGCGATCCGTGGTTCACACCGCGATGGGCGGATGCCTACGGGGACCGTCTCCGCAACGCCGACGTGGCGCGGGTCCCCGACGCCGGCCACTGGCCCTGGCTCGAGAGCCCTGACGCTGCCGAGCGCATCTCGGAGTTCGTGGCCGGATGAGCGCAGTCCGAACGATGTCCGGTTTGCCTCAAGGGGTGGGGCACGAGGGACAAAGTTCGTTCGATTGGCGGCGGCTGGCGCCTGCCGCGATCGCTGCGGTCCTCGGTCTCGTCTACGTGCTGGTCTCGCCACCCAGTCTCGACCTCGCCGCGCACATTTCGCGCCTGGCTGTTCACCAAGGACCCGTTCGCGATCTGGAACAACTACTGGTACTCCGGCCACCACGCCGTCGGCTACAGCCTCCTGTTCCCCGCGGCCGCGGCGGCTCTGACGCCCCAGCTCGCGGCGGCGATCGCCGCGACGGGCACGGCGGCGCTGTTCGAGTCGCTGGCACGCCGGCACTTCGGCCCCGAGGCGTGGCTCGGCGCGGCCCTGTTCGCCGCCGCAACGGCGACGGACCTGTTCACCGGGAGGCTTGCGTTTGCGTTCGGCGCACTGCCGGCGATGGCCGCAGTCGTCGCATTCGATCGGGAGCGCCCGGGACCCGCATGCGCGTTCGGAGCCCTGACGGCGCTCTGCAGCCCGGTCGACGCCGTGTTCGCAGGCCTCGCCGGAGCGGCGTTCGCGCTGGGTAGGTATTGGAGCGTGCGCGAGCTGCGGCCGGCGCTGCCGGGGATCGCGCTGGTGATCTCCTCGCTCGCGCCGGTTGGACTGCTTGCGGTCGCATTTCCCGAGGGCGGAACGGAGCCGTTCGCGTTCTCGGCGCTGTGGCCGATTCCGGTGGTCGCCGTCGGGGTGCTGTGCCTACTACCTCGAGGCGCAACTGTCCTGCGCGCTGGGGTGATCGTGTACACGATTGGCACGATCCTCTCGTACCTGGTTGCCACGCCCTTGGGCAGCAACGCAGCCCGGCTCGGAACGTTCCTCGCCGCTCCGCTGGCGGCCCTGCTGCTCTGGCGGAGGCGAGCCTGGCTGCTCGCGGTGGCGCTGGTGCCCCTCCTATACCTCGAGTGGCAAGCTCCGATCCGGGACCTCGTGACCGCCAGCGGTGATCCGTCCCACTAAGCGCCTACTACCGACCGCTGCTGGGCTTCCTCGACCGTCAATCCGGTCCGCCCTTCCGCGTCGAGATCCCGTTCACGAGCTTCCACTGGGAGGCCGACAGGCGCCCCGCCGGTTCCCGCTGGCCCGGGGGCTGGGAGCGCCAGCTGGACATCAAGGACAACCCGATCTTCGACACGGGCAGGCTCGACCGCCGCTTCATACCAGTCGTGGCTGCGCCGGAACGCGGTGCGGTTCGTCGCGGCGCCGGACGCTCCGCTCGACTACGCGGGCAAGGCCGAGATGCGCCTCATATCCGGGGGGCTGCCGTACCTCCGCCCGGTGCTCCGCACGCGCCATTGGCGGGTCTACGCCGTCGCCGGTGCGACGGGGATCGCACAGGGAACCGCGACCCTCACGGCGCTCGGGCCCGACTGGCTGAAGCTCCACTCGGACGGCGCCGGGCAGACGCTGCTGCGCGTCCACTTCACGCCGTACTGGACGCTCGTGGAAGGGTCGGGTTGTGTTGCGCCTGCCGGCGATCACACCGAGCTGACGCTGCGCCGCGCGGGGCCCGTGAAGCTCGCGATCTCTTTTGCGCTCGGACGCATCGGATCGCACTCGCCCCGGTGCACGTAGGAGCCACGGTACGATGCCCCGGTCCATGCGGCGAACACTTGAGGTCATCGAGGCGCGGGTTTTGCCGCGCGGATGGGGCGATATCGCCCGCCAGATCGGGTTGCTCGTCGGGGTGTACGTCCTCTACCAACTCGTCAACGGATTGATCGCCACCGGCAATCCGTACAAGCCGTTCGGCGACGCAACGAAGATCATCAACTTCGAACGCGTGCTGCACGTGTTCGTGGAGCCCAGCATTCAGGCGTGGGCGCTGAACTTGCACTGGCTGATGGACGCGGCTGACTGGGCGTACCTCTACTCCCACTACGCGATCACGAGCGGCGTGCTGCTGTTCATCTACTTCCGGCGCAACGACTCGTTCTATTTCGTGCGCAACATGTTCATGGTCGCGTGGCTGCTTGCGCTGATCGGGTACGCGGTGTTCCCGACAGCCCCCCCAGCGCTGATGCCCGAGTGGGGTTTCACGGACGCGATCTCCCAGTTCCTGGGCACGCCGCACATCGATGGCAACGGCGCCGCGAAGGCGTTCGTGAACGTCTACGCCGCCGTCCCCTCGATGCACGTGTGCTTCGCGGTCATGACCGGCTGGCCGATGGCCCGGCTGGTGCGCGGCCGGTCGGCCAAGATCGCGTGGACGATGTACCCACTGTGGATCACGTTCGTGGTGGTCGCGACCGGGAACCACTACTTCACCGACGTGTTCCTCGGTGCTCTGACAGCTGGCGCGGCCGCGCTGCTCGCCAAGCATGTGCTCGCGCGCGCCCGCCCCGAGGCGTGGGCGTTCAAGGGTTACGTGCCCGACGTCGATGAAGGTCAGCGGGCGTCCCGGCAGCCCGCACGCGAGCCCGCGCCGGCCTAGCGACAGATGCCCCAACAGGTCAAGCTTCCGCGGACTCGAAACGGAGAGTCCCGCCGCGTCCGGGCTCGCCGCGACGGGCCGACCACCCAGGAGCTGATGCGCGACCGGCTGATCGAGTCCCGGCTGACCCCGAACGCGATCTCCCTGACGGCTTTGCCTTGAACCTCGCCGCGGCCGGGCTGGTCGTCGGGCGGCTGTTCTTCCTCGCGGGGGTCGCGTTCATCGTCGGTTCGGTGATGGACACGCTCGACGGCCGCTACTCGCGGATGTCGGGCAAGGGGACGCCGTTCGGCGCGTTCCTCGACTCGACGCTCGACCGGCTCGAGGAGGGGATCGTGCTGACCGCGGTCGGGGCCTACTTCGCCGCGAGCACGACCAGGTCGCAGTGGCTGCCGTGGTCGCGGCCGTGCTGTTCTCGCTGATGGTCTCCTATACCCGCGCACGTGCCGAGGCCCTCGGCGTCGAATGCAAGGTCGGACTCGCGACGCGGCCGGTGCGCGTCGTGATCCTGTCGGCCGGGCTGGTGTTCGCACGGGGGCTCGCTCGGGCACTTCCAGCTGCTCGCGCCCGCGGTCTACGTGCTCGCGGGGCTGGCCATCCTCACCACGATCCAGCGGATCTTGCACGTCGCCCAACTGCGCACCGGCGTGGGCGTGTAGCGCACCGGCGTGGGCGATGTAACAAACCCGCGCGATGCGGAATACCTAAGGAGGGTCATCCCGACCGAACCAAACAATCCACCAATGGGCCACCAACGGCGCCGCGCGCTATCAGCGCGACAAGGTCCGCGTCGCGATCATCGGCGTCGGCAACTGCGCGAGCTCCTTCGTGCAGGGCGTCCAGTACTACCGCGACGCCGACCCGGCGAGCAGGTCCCGGGCCTGATGCACGTCGACCTCGGCGGCTACCACATACGCGACATCGAGTTCTCGGCCGCGTTCGACATCGACTCAGAAAGGTAGGCAAGGACTCGTAAGGCGATCTTCGCGGGCCAGAACAACACGATGAAGCTCGGCGACGACATCCCCAAGCTCGGCGTCGAGGTCCAGCGCGGGATGACCCACGACGGCCTCGGCAAGTACCTCTAGCAAAAGATCACCAAGGCGTCCGGGCCGACCGCCGACATAGTCCAGATCCTCAAGGACACCCACACCGACGTCGTCGTCTCCTACCTTCCGGTCGGGTCCGAGCAGGCGACCAAGTGGTACGTCGAGCAGGTGCTCGAGGCCGGCTGCGGTTTCGTCAACTGCATCCCGGTGTTCATCGCCCGCGAGGAGTACTGGAACAAGCGCTTCAAGAAGGCCGGCCTGCCGATCGTCGGCGACGACATCAAGTCGCAGGTCGGCGCGACGATCGTCCACCGCACGCTCGCCCGGCTGTTCCACGACGCGGCGTCAAGATGTGCGCACCTCACAGCTGAACGTCGGCGGCAACATGGACTTCTACAACATGCTCGAGCGCGAGCGGCTGGAGTCCAAGAAGATCTCCAAGACCAACGCCGTGACCTCGATCATGGGCCACACGCTACCGGCGGACGACGTGCACATCGGCCCGTCGGATTACGTGCCGTGGCTGACCGACCGCAAGTGGGCGCACATCCGGCTCGAGGGCCAGGCCTTCGGGGACGTGCCGCTGAAAGCTGGAGCTGCAAGCTCGAGGTATGGGACTCGCCGAACTCGGCCGGGATCGTGATCGACGCCGTGCGCTGCTGCAAGCTGGCGCTCAACAACGGGCTCGCCGGCCAGCTCGATGGCCCCAGCTCGTACCTGATGAAGTCGCCGATGAACCAGCGCCCAGACAGCGAGGCGCGCGAGATGACCGAGGCGTTCATTGCGAAGTACGGCCGCAAGGCCCCGAGCGCCAACGGCGGCCAAGGCGGAAGGCCAAGACGACGGTTGACCAGAGGCCGCGCCCACGCGCGGCCCACCTAGATTCGGCGTCGTGCGCCGACCGCTCGCGATCGCGCAGGTGACGCCGATCGCCTGGGAGGCCCCGAACGAGATCAGTGAATACGCCGCGCGGGTCTCGGAGCAGCTCGCGCGGTCCCGGCCACCGTGTCGTCGTCACCGCCCCGTCAAATCGCGGCGCACGGGTCCGGACAGAGCGCGCGCGATCCGCGCGGCGCCGGAAAAGCTGCTCGAGCACGCCGACGACGGGCCCCGTGGTGCTCGGCGTCGGCGAGGTGCTCCCGCTCTGGCAGGGTAGGCGGGGCGCATCAGTCCCCGTCGATGTCTCGAGAACGATCGAGGACGCTCGGGCGCTCTCGCTCGACGTCGTCCACGTGCACGAGCCGTTCGCTCCGAGCGCGCGAGTTCGCGCTGCGCCATTCGCGCGCGCTCAACGTCGGCAGCTTCCATGCGCCGACCGAGCGGATCCTCTCGACCCAGCTGACGCGGCCGCTGTCGCGCGCTGTTCGGCCGCCTCGACGCACGGACCGCGAGCTTCACGGGCCACGCGGGACTGATGCAGGCTTACTTCCCCGCCGACTACGAGGTGATCGTGCCGGGGGCCGACCGCCAAGCGCCGGCCACGGACGAGCGGGCCGGTCGAGCTGGTGATGATCGCCAGGGAGGAGCGCGCGGCCCTGCGCACTTCTGCGCGCCCTGCGCGCGATCCCGGTCGAGCCCGCCTGGCATGCGACGGTGTGCTCGCCTCGGGCGGCTTGCCGCCCCGGCGACGCTCGGCGCGAGGCTGCGCGAGCGGGTGGAGTTCGTCGGTCCCGACGACGTCACCGAGGAGGATGCTCTTACGCGCGCGGACATCGTCGTGCTCGCCTCCGAGGGCGTGCGCCCGACGCCGGGACGCTCGTGCGCGCGATCGCGGCGGGCGCGGTACCGGTCGCCTCGCGCTTGCCCGCCTACGAGGAGGTGCTCGGCGACGGGGAGCGCGGGCTCGAGTTCGAGCCCGGCGACGCCCAGACTCTCGGCGCGCACCTCGCGCGCTGCTCGGCGTCCCGCGGTCGGCGAGGCTGCAAGCGCGCCGATCCGCTCCGCGCGTCGCTGACCTGGACCGCGGGTGGCGGACGAGCTCGAGGAGATCTACTGAGGGCTCGCCGCCCGTCGCCACGACGGACGGGGCGACGCGCGCGGCCCGCGCGCGGTTAAGGCCCGGCCGTTGATCGACGTCGACCTGCACATGCACACCGACCACTCCTACGACTGCGCGACCCCGGTCGAGGTGCTGCTCGCCGAGGCCCGCGCGCGCGGCCTCGGCGCGATCGCGATCACCGATCACAACGAGATCTCCGGTGCGCTCGATGCGCGCGCAAAAGCGGACGGGATCAAGGTGATCGTCGCCGAGGAGGTCAAGACGGCCGAGCAGGGAGAGGTCATCGGGCTGTTCATCGAGGAGAAGATCCCGCGCGGGATGACGCTCGAGGAGACGATCGCGGAGATCAAGCGCCAGGGGGGCCTGGTGTACGTCCCACACCCGTTCGACCGTATGCACTCGGTGCCCGGACTACGAGAACCTGCTCGACAGTCCTCGACGAGGTCGACGCGATCGAGGTCTTCAATCCCCGGATCGCGATCACCGAGTTCAACGAGGAGGCGGTTCGTTTCGCCGCCAAGTACCGGATTCCCGCGGGTGCAGGATCGGACGCACACGTTCCCCAGGGCCTCGGCTCGGTCCGGATCCGGATGCGTGACTTCGACGGCCCCGAGGAGTTCCTGCGAGTCGCTGCGCGACGCGGACATCATCCGCAATCCGGCCAGCCTGCTCTACGTCCAGGCGCTCAAATTCCTGCAGACGAAGGCGCATGCCCGCCGGCGCGCGCGACGCGCCTCCGGGACCGCCGCGTGCGCGCGCGCTCGGCCCGCAAGTCCTGATGCACTCGCAAGGACAAGCACGCGCAGCCGTCCAATCCGAGGGGAATGCCGGCGACCGATGACGAGATCCGCGAGAAATACCTCGAGCGCGCGATCCGCGAGCTGAACGCGTTCGCGCGCGATCTGCAGTCGCTGCCCGCACTGTCCGCGCGGCCAGCTGATGCCCGTGCTCGGCTCGGGCCACCCCCAGGCGGACGTCTTCCTGATCAAGCACTCCGCGCGCCCGCGGAGGTCGAGGAGGGAGTCGCGTTCTACGGCCGTACGGGCAATGCGCTGATGAAGTCTCTGAAGCGACTGTGGATCGATCCACTCGCGGTGTACGGGACGCTGTGCGTCAAGTGCCCCGTGCTCGACCCCGTGATGGCCGACTCGGCATGCATCGGCCGGCTGGTCGAAGAGATCGCGATCGTCCAGCCGAAGATCATCGTCGTGATGGGGCCGGACGCGCTCGGCGGTCGCTGAACGACCTCGACGTGCCGCTGCCGCGCCGATGACCGCCATCGCCGGGCGAATCCAGCGGTTCACGCCTTCGATCGAGGCGCTCTACGTCCCGAACATCGACGAGGCACTCGACGAGGACACCGCCAAGCGCGAATTCTGGGCCGCGTTCCGGGTACTCGGGCAGTGGTGGACGGATCTGCCGCCGTATTAGGCGTGGCGGCCTACGAGCGCGCGCCGCTCGCACCCATACGCCCTTGACGGCGACTAGACTCGCCCCCATGGACCTCGAAGAGAAGACGATCGAGAAGCCGGCGACCGGTGCGAGGAGTGCGGCGCCAAGCTGACCCGTCAGGAGATCAAGGCCGCGATCGAGTCCGGCGGCCCGGCGTTGTGCTCGATCCACGCCGACGAGGTCGTCCCGGTGGCGGACGAAGAGGCGGCCTTCGGCGAGGAGTAGCCCCCTGCCCCCGGCGCGCGACCGGCCCCAGAGCGCGACCGCCCCCGCGGGCCTGCTCAGATCTCGAGGACGATCTTGCCGAGCTTGCCGCCGGCCCGAAGTGGTCGTAGGCCTCCGCGGCCTGGTCGATTGAGTAGGTGGCGGCGATCAGAACTCGCAGGTCGCCGGACTCGAACAGCGGTAGCACTGAGCGCTCCATCGCTCGTGCGGTGAGCGCCTTCTCCTCGAGTGGCCTGGCGCGGAGCATGGAAGCGTGGATCCGTCCGCGCTTGGCCATCAGTGCGCCCAGGTTGAGCTCGCCCTTGGCCCCGCCGCCGATCCCGATCACGGTGATCCGGCCGAGGACTGATAGGGCGTTGACGTCGTCGACGAGATTTGGAGCCCCGACGAGCTCGAGGATCACATCGAACGGACCCTCCGTGCCAAAGCCCTCAGGCGCAAGCACCTCAGCGCCGAGCTCGGCGACGTCGTTACGCAGATCTGCGTTACGCACGGTTGCGTAAACGCGCGCGCCTGCGGCGTTGCCGAGCTGGATCGCGGCGGTTCCCACGCCGCCTGCGGCCCCGTGCACCAGGAGCTTCTCCTCCGGACTCGAGCCCCGCCTGGGTGAACAGTGCGTCGTGCGCCGTCGTGAACACCTCCGGGACGCCGCCTGCCTCAGTCCAGGAGAGCGTCTCGGGGACCGGGGTCAGCTGCCGCTCGTGCACGACCGCGAGCTCGGCCTGCCCACCGCCGCCGACGATCCCCATCACGCGGTCGCCCTCGCTGAAGCGGATCGCACCGGGACCGAGCGCGGCGACTTCACCTGCGAGCTCGAGACCGGAATGTCCTGTGGGGACCCGGGTGGAGCGGGATAGCGGCCGAGGCGCTGGTGCATGTCGGCGCCGTTCGACCGGCCCCGTGCACCCGCACCAGGACCTCCCCGGCGCCGGGGACGGGATCCGGGTGTTCCTCGATGACGATCTGCTGATCGCGGATGGTGACGGCCCGCACAGCCGGAGACCTTAACCGCCGCCGCGCTCCAGCAACGCCACGCATTCGATATGCGGCGTCTGCGGGAACATGTCGACCGGCTGGACGCTGCGAAGCCCGTAACCAGCCTCGACGAGCTGCGCCGCATTTGGAGCGAGCGTGGTCGGGTTGCACGACACGTACACGATTCGACGGGGCGCAGCCTCGATGATGCGGCGGACGATCTTCTGCGACAGCCCTGCCCGCGGCGGGTCTACCACTAGCACCTCGGGAGTTCCGGCACGCTCGACGAGCTCGCCCAACGCCAGCCGGACATCTCCGGCAAAGAAGTGAGCGTTGTCAACCTCGTTCGCTCGCGCGTTTTCGATCGCGTCGGCGATCGCGGCCTCGACGATCTCGAGGCCCCAGATCTCGGCCGCACGGGGAGCCATCAGCAGACCGATCGTGCCGATCCCGCAGTAGAGGTCGTAGACGCGCTCGAAGCCGCGGAGCTGGGCGAACTCGATCGCCAGCGCGTACAGCTGCTCGGCCATCTCGGTGTTGGTTTGAAAGAACGCCTCGGGCGAGATCAGCACGTGCATCCCTCCGAGTTCCTCCTCCAGCTTCTCCGCTCCGGACACCAGGTCGGTCTCGCCTCCCTGCGTCGTCTCGCCGAGGTCATCGGTGCGCGTCCATAGAAGGCTCGTGTCCGAACCGAGGCGCGCCGGCGAGGGACTCGAGCTCGAGCTGGCCGGGGGGCGGTGACGAGGCGTACCTGAAGTGCCCGTCCGTCTACCCTCGCGGACGACCAGGTTGCGAAGCAACCCCTCGCCCGTACGGCGGTCATACGGGTCGAGGCCCCGCTCGCGGCACCACTGGACCACCGTTTCGCGCGCCGAGTTTCCTCGCTCGGAGGCGAGCAGGCAGTCGCGCACCTCGACGATCTGGTCCCACCGTCCGGGTGCGTGAAACCCGCAGACCAGCTGTCCATCGTCTCCGGCCCCAAACGAGTACTCGAGCTTGTTCCGGTACCGCCACTGCTCCGCCGCCGGCACGATCGGCTCGAGCGCATAACCGTCGAGCTTGCCAATCCGGCGCAGCGCGTCGTCCACCTGTTGCTGCTTCACCGCGAGCTGACGCTCGTAGGACAGCACCTGCCAGGGGGCGCCGGGGTGGTCGGCCCGTGGGGCGACGCGGTCCGGGCCTGGTTCGATCACCTCGACCGCGCGGGCCTGAGCGTAAGCGCGCTTCGGTTTGTGCACGATCGCCCGCACTCGGTCACCCGGGAAGCCTCCCTCGACGAACACCACGTAGCCGTCCGCGCGGGCAACGCCTGCGCCGCCGTAAGCGAGTGAATCGATCGTAAGCTCGAGCTCGGCCCCACGGGCCGGCCGTGATGCTGCGGTGTGCACGCCTGGCGCCTAGCCGAGCGTCTTCTCGATTGCGTCGAGCACCGACTTGCGGTTCGCGTGCCGCGCCTCGTAGTCGCGGACTCGGCGCAGCTCCGCCGGCGTGAGCGGCGCGAGACTCTTGGTTACCTGACTGGCGGTCAGGTCGTCGTAGCCGGTGATCGGGAACGGGAGCCGGCTCCGACGGAGCGGCGAGCGCGGTCGGCGGCGCGCACCAGCTGATCGAGTGGCTCGGCTCTGCGCACGCGGCGCAGGATCTCGTCGGTCTGCTGGCGTCCGCGGCGGACGAGCTCGGCGACCAGCTCGTTGGCGTCGGTGCGAGTGACGCGCCCTCGTTCTGCTGCCTCATCGAGGGTCTCCTGAATTCGCTCGCGGCTCAGCAGGACCATGTCGAACGGCTTGATGATCCGGTTGACGAGCAACTCAACGAGTCCGGCAATGCTGTCAGCGACCCCCTGCGACTTGCGGTCGGCTGCGGTAGTGGAAGTCCTTCGGTCGCCCGACGATCGCTTGACTTTCTTGCTCCTGCCGCCAGCCCTCGAAGACGCGGACCTCGGCCTGGATTGCGGCATGCTCTGGATCCTCCTCGTGGACGGACACATCCGAGGCTACCCGAACGAGGCTAGCGGCCCAGCAGTAGTTCCAGCAGGGCCTTCTGGGCGTGGCGGCGGTTCTCGGCCTGATCCCAGATCCGCTGGCGTCCCCCGTACAGGACCTCGGCGGTGATCTCTTCGCCCGGGTGGGCGGGGAGGCAATGCAGCGCGATCGCGTTGGGCGCGGCTTGGTCGAGCAGGGCGTCGTTCAACTGGTATCCGCGAAGTGCCTGCCGTCGCTGCTCGGCGGTTGCCGGGTCGTCGTTCATGCTCACCCACACGTCGGTGTAAATCGCGTCTGCGTCGCGCGCAGCCTCCTGCGGATCGTCGGTCAGGATCGCTCCGGCCGTCGGCTCGGTCAGCGTGTAGTCCGGCGGCGATGCGACCCGGACCTCGATGCCCGCCGTCGCGCCGAGCAGCGCGAGCGAGCGCGCGACGTTATTGCCATCCCCAACGTACGCGACCCTCAGGCCTTCCAGCCGGCCAAAAGCCTCGCGCAGAGTGAGCAGGTCAGCGAGCGCTTGGCAGGGATGGTGCTCGGCGGTCAGCATGTTGATCACCGGGACGCTCGCGTGCGCGGCGAGCTCGGCGACGAGCTCGTCCGGCCCCGTCCGGATGCAGATGGCGGCTACGTGACGCGAGAGCACGTACGCCGTATCCCGGACGGACTCGCCTCGGCTCAGCTGAAGATCGTCGGTGCGAAGCACCATCGGGTGACCTCCCAGCTCGACGATGCCGGACTCGAATGACACACGGGTCCGCGTCGAGGGGCGCTCGAAGATCAGCGCCACCGTGCGCCGCACCAGCAGGTCCGAGCTGGCAGGGTCGGCCTTGAGTTCAGATGCCCGATCGATGAGCTCCTGGAGGTCCTCGCGGCTCAGCTCGGATCCGGTGAGGAAGTGGCGAAGCAAGCCGGGCAGTGTACGTTGCCGCGATGGCGCGGTTTCGCGTGCTGACCTGGAACCTGATGCACGGCCGCTCGGTCCCGCCCGCGGGCCGCTACCTGCTCGACGAGTTCGCCGCCGCGCTCGCGAGCTGGGAGTGGGACTGCGCACTGCTTCAGGAGGTGCCGCCGTGGTGGCCTGAGGCACTCGCCGAGCGTGCGTCGGCGCAGCAGCGCGTCGTGCTGACATCACGGAACGCTTTGCTTCCCGTGCGTCGCGCGATCGCGGTGCGCTGGCCAGACCTGATCAAGTCCAACGGGGGCGGCGCCAACGCGATCCTGGTTCGTCGCGTAGCGATCGAGGAGCACCGGACGCTCAGGCTGTGCGTCTGGCCCGAACGACGCCAGCTTCAGGCGGTGCGGCTGGAGTCAGGCCTGTGGGTTGGCAACCTCCACGCGACGGTCCACGACGACGCCGCCGCTCGCCGGGACGCAGAGCTCGCTCGCGCCACGATCCTCGATTGGGCGGGCGACTCGCCGGTGATCCTCGGCGGCGATTTCAACGTCCGCTCGTTGATGCTCGAAGGGTTCACGTTGGCCGGAGGACACGACGTCGACCTGGTGTTCGTCCGGGGACTGCAAGCGGCAGGCGGGGCCGACGTGCTCGAGCGAGGGCCGCTGTCAGATCATGCGCCGGTGGCGGTGGATATAGGGGTGAATAATTCACCGTAATCGCCCCGGCCCGGGCCCGGTGCCCGGCCCGGGGGCGACTGCCGCAGCAGGCGGGTACTAGCCCGCGGTGCCGCCGCGGTTTGCCCGGAGCCCGAACCCGCGCAACATCAGCAGCGCCCTCTCACCCAGCGTCCCCCGTCCAGGGAGCACCCCGAGCTGGACCGCGGCGTCGTAGAGGTCGAAGAACCCGCGCACACGGAGCAGGCGGCCGCGCTCGAGCTCGCAGTAGAACACGCAATGGACGACGACGAACTTGTTCGTCGCCGGCAGGCCCTCGAGCTGGGCCTTGTGCGTCCCAAGCAGCTTGCTCGGGGCGGCCACGTAACGCTTGTTCGCGAGCCGCTCGCCGGTGCGCTCCAGGCGTGCATCGGGAAACCCGGCCCACAGTCGTTCAGCGTGCCCGATCAACTCCTCGACGCCCTCGAGCGGCTCGCCGGTCAATGGGTCCTCGTAATGCAGGTCGCCGGCGCATAGCGGCGCGAAGGCGTCGGGGTCCTTGCCCGACCAGGCCGCTTCCCACCGGTCCATCAGCTCGTCGACGGTCATGGAGAGGGGTGCGCGCCGGTCTCGGGGCCGTCGAACACCGGCGTCCCCTCCTCGGGCGTCGAGGCTTCGGCATACAGCCGGCGCGGAATCCTCCCCGCGCCGCGGGCGAGTCGGCCCGCCTCGACCGCGAGGCGGATCCCGCGCGCCATCGCAACCGGATCCTCGGCCCGGGAGATCGCGCTCGCGCAGAGCACCGCGTCACATCCGAGCTCCATCGCCAGCGCCGCGTCCGACGCCGTGCCGACGCCCGCATCCAGCACCACGGGGACGCCCGCCCGGTCAATCATGATCGAGATGTTGTACGGATTGCAGATCCCCATACCGCTGCCGATCGGCGAGCCGAGGGGCATCACCGCGGCGCAGCCGACGTCCTCGAGCCGCCGTGCCAGCACGGGGTCGTCCGTCGTATAGGGCAGCACGACGAACCCGTCGTCTACGAGCTCCTCCGCGGCAGCGAGCAACTCCGGGCCGTCGGGGATCAGCATCCGGTCATCGCCGATCACCTCGAGCTTCACCCAGTCGGTCTCGAACGCCTCACGAGCCAGCTGCGCCGTGATCACCGCGTCTCGGGCGGTGAAGCAGCCGGCGGTGTTGGGAAGGATCTGGACCCGCTCCGCGTTGAGCACGTCGAGGATCGATCCCCTCGCGGCAGGGTCGAGCCGCCTCAGCGCCACGGTGCAGATCTCGGCACCCGAGGCGGCGAGCGCCTCGCCCAGCAGCTCGTGGCTGGTAAAGCCGCCGGTGCCAAGCATCAGGCGGGAGCTGAAAACGCGGTCGGCGACGACGAGTGGGTCGGGGGAGTGCTCCGCGGTCACATCTTCATCCTCCCTGAATTGCGACCACGACCTCGATGTGGGCGCCCTCCCTCAGTGCGGTGGCAGACCATGCAGTGCGAGGCACGACCTCGCCGTCGAGAGCCACGGCGACGCCACGGGAGGGGGCCGAGAGCTCATCGACCAGCTTCGCGACGGTCGCCCCCTCTGGGAGCTGGCGGGGCTCGCCGTTGACGGTCACGGTCATCGGGCCACCGCCTCCACGTCGGTGAATCGCAACGGCGAGACGGCTTCCGGAACCGGCTCGCGCTCGAGCAGTGCATCCGCGATCAGGGCAGCGGTGACCGGCGCCAGCAGGATCCCATGGCGGAAGTGACCCGTTGCCCACGCGAGGCCCTCGACCGCGCCCAGGCCGATCACAGGGGCGTTGTCGGGCGTCCCTGGACGTAGTCCGGCGGACAACTCGTCGATCACGAGCTCCGAGATTCCCGGAAGCAGCTCGCTGGCGTCGCGGAGCAGATCGAACACGGCTCCGGCCGTCACGCTGGCATCAAAGCCGCGCTCCTCCATCGTCGCCCCCAGGACGTAGCGACCGTCGCCCCGGGGCGCGATGTACGCGGGAGGCATCCGCAGCACGTGGCTCAGAAGCCCGGGCCGGCGGCGTCGTGCAGACGGAGGATCTGTCCCTTGACCGGTCTTATCGGTACTCGGGCGTGAGCCGGCACCCCGTCGAGCTCGCTCGACCAAGCACCGGCCGCGATCACGACCGTTTCCGCGGCGATCCGCTGGCCGCCGGCGAGCCGCACGCCCCGGACAGCGTCGCGCTCCACCTCGAGACTGCTGACCTCGGCTCCCGTCCGCAGCACGCCGCCGCTCCGGCGGACCGCCTCCACCAGCGCCGCGGTCAGCTTGCGCGGGTCGATCACGTGATCATCGGGGAGCTCGAGCGCGCCGCGGAGCGCGGGCGCGAGTGCCGGCTCCAGGCGACGGGCTTCGCTCGGACGCAGTCGCATCACCTCGAGCCCGAACCGGCGCCTGATCTTCCGCTCGCGTTCGAGCGATTCCGCCTCGTCCCGATCCCGCGCGGCGATCAGGGTGCCGCAGCGCAGATAGCCGGGATCGAGACCTGAAGACCCCTCGAGCTCCGCGACGAAGTCCGGGTAGGAGTGGGCGGCCTCGATCCCGAGCCGCAGCAGCGCCTGCTCGCGAGGATCGGCCTCGGCGACCGGCGCGAGCATCCCCGCGGCGACGTGCGACGTCCCCCGCCCCACCTCGCCTCGCTCGAGCACGAGCACCTGTACGCCACGCGCTGCGAGCCGCCAGGCGGCCGCGAGTCCGATCACGCCGCCACCGATCACGATCACATCGGCTGATTCTGTTCGCTCTGGCACCGCGTCCAGCGGTGATGCTAGCGATGCTCGCGTGCCAGACTTGCGGCGTGGATGAACGCCGACAGCGCCTGTCCGAGGCCCGCCTCTACCTGGTCTGCGGGGCGCAACCAGACTCGTTCTTGCACGCCGCCCTGCGGGGTGGCGTCGATATCGTCCAGCTGCGGAGCAAGGGTGCCTCGGACGCTGCCATCCTCGCTGCGGCGCGGCACTTCCGGAGTGTGTGCACGGAGCACCGAGCATTGTTCATCCTCAACGACCGCCCTGAGCTGGTGGAAGCCGCGAGCGCCGATGGCGTGCACCTCGGACAGGACGACTCGCCCGTAGCGGAAGCACGCCGGCTCATCGGTGCCGAGCGCCTGATCGGCCTCTCGACGCACACGCCCGGCCAGATCGACTCCGCCGAGGGCGTCGACTACATCGGCGTCGGGCCGGTGCACGAGACCCCGACGAAGCCGGGTCGAGCCGCGGTCGGCTTGCACCTGGTGCGGTACGCGGCGACGCACGCCCAGAACCCGTTCTTCGCGATCGGAGGCATCGACGCGAGTAACGCGGAGATGGTCAGAGCAGCCGGAGCTGAGCGGATCGCCGTCGTGCGTGCGCTGACCGAGGCGGCCGATCCCGAGGCAGCCGCCCGCGAGCTTCTCGAGGCCGGAGTACGCGTTGGGACAACGTAGCCGCAAGCGGGGCCAGCGCGAGAAGCCGCGCGCCCCAGTCGCCACCGCCGCGCGCCCGACGAGCCGCTCGCAGGAGCGGGACGAGGCAGTGCGCGCCCGGCTGAGGCCGCTCGAACCGGCTGAGCGTCCATGGCCGCTTCTGGTGAGCGCGCTCCTCGCACTCTCGCTTGTGATCGCGAACCTCGTGCTGCTGGTCGCCAACATCAAGCTCAGAGGCGCCAAGCCGGCAAGCGAGGTCGTGTACTTGATCGTGATGGCGATGTGCGCGTACGGTCTCTTCCGCGCGCGCTACTGGGCGGTGCTCGGGTTCATGGTGCTGCTGCTGCTGACGATGGTCGAGGCGGCGTATCTGCTGACCAGGGTCTCGAACGTGGCGGGCCTGGCGATCACGCTGGTGCTGCTCGGCGGCGGTGGCTACCTGTTCTACAAGCTCGTCAGGGTGCTCAGCCGGATCCAGATGCCGGCACCGCCGGGACGATAGGCTCACCCGCGGCTATGCCCGACTCCACCTACGACTGCCTCGTGATCGGCTCGGGGCCAGGCGGTTACGTCGCCGCGATCCGTGCTGCTCAGCTCGGGATGAAGACTGCCGTGGCCGAGAAGGCCGCCGTGGGCGGTCGCTGCTTGAACGTCGCTTGCATCCCGGCCAAGGCCGTCCTGCGCGTCGCCGATGTGCTCTCCGAGGTCCGCGACGCCGGGGACTTCGGGATTCAGGTCGGCGAGCCCACGATCGACTATGCGGCTGTCAGCGCGCGCCGAGAGAAGGTGATCAAGACGCTCACGGGCGGCGTGGCCGGGCTGTTCAAGAAGAACGGGATCGATCTGATCGAGGGCGAGGCCACATTGGCCGGACCCGGAACCGCGACGGTCGCCGGGCAGACGATCAGCGCCAAGACGATCGTGCTGGCGACCGGCTCGGTCAAGCGGCCGATCCCGGGCACCGAGTTCGGCGGACGGGTGATCGGGACCGAGGAGGCCTGGGCGCTCGATCAGCTACCCGGGTCGATGGCGGTCGTGGGGGCGGGCGCATCGGGAGCGGAGATCGCATCGGCCTACGCGCGGATGGGAGTCGCGGTGGGGCTGTTCGAGGCGCTGGACCGCGTGCTTCCGACCGAGGACGCCGACATCTCGAAGCTCGCCGAACGCGGACTGAAGCGCCAGGGGATGGAGATTCACACCTCGACGCTCGTCAAGGACGTGGAGAGCGCGGACCAGGGGGTCCATTTCACCCACGGCGAGGAATCCGCAAAAGTGGATTGGCTTGTGATCGCGGCCGGGCGCGGACCCGACATCGAGACCCTGGGCATCGATCAGGCGGGCGTCAAGCTCGCCGACAACGGCTTGATCGAGGTCGACGGGGCGATGCGGACCAGCATCGCGGGCGTGTACGCGATCGGCGACCTGGTCCACGGCCCCGCGCTGGCGCACAAGGCCTCGGACGAGGGCGTGATCGCGGTCGAGGACGCCGCCGGGCTTCAGACGCACCCGATCGAGTACGTCGACGTCCCCCGCGCGACCTTTTGCACGCCGAACGTCGCGAGCTTCGGCCTGACCGAACAGCAGGCCAAGGAGCAGGGTCACGACGTGGTCGTCGGCAAGGTCCAGTACGGAGCGGTCGGGGCGGGCACGGTGTACGGCGACCGGACCGGGCTCGTCAAGATCGTCGGCGAGAAGCGATACGGCGAGCTGCTGGGGGGTCACATCGTCGGCGCGAAGGCCACCGAGCTGATTCAGGAGCTGGTCAACGTTCGCCTCCTCGAAGGCGGTTATCCCGAGGTGGCGCGGATCATCCACGGCCACCCGACGCTGTCCGAGGCGGTCATGGAGGCCGCCCGCGCAGCTGACGGCTGGCTGATCCACGGCTGACGCGGTGACGCCGACCGCGGCGGTCTTCTACTACGACCTCGGCAGCCCCGAGTGCTATCTGGTGGCCGAGCGGATCGGCGCCGCTTTGCCCGTCGTGGCCGAATGGGAGCCGGTGCTGGCGAGCGATGTCGGCGCTCCCGAGCACGAGCCGGACCGTGACCTGATCGAGAGCGTCGCCGGCGAGCACGGGCTTCAGCCGCTCCGGTGGCCTTCGGTTTGGCCCCCGGACACGCGCTTTGCGATGCTGGCCGCAACCTACGCCAAGGGGATCGGCCGCGCGGTTGCGTTCTCGCTGGCGGCATTCCGCCAGGCGTTTGCCGGCGGACGCGATTTGTCCCAGCAGGACACCGTCCTGATCGCGGGCGCGGCCTGCGAGATGCACCCGGCGGCCTTGATCAAGGGAACCCGACTGCGGTCCGTTGCGGCCGCGCTCGAGCAGGCAGGCGTCCGCGCGACGGCCGCGGGCGTCCGGGAGCTCCCTGCGATCGCGCTCGGAGATGACGTGTTCCACGGCGACGCGGGCCTCGACCTGGCCGCGGGAGCGCTCCGGTGAAGGCCAATCGCGCGTTCGAGCTCATCGTCTCCCGCGAGGGGCTCGAGCCCGCGTTCCTCGCCGATCCGCGCCGGCTCGATCGCGTGGAGCTCGTGTCAGTCGACGACGGCGAGGTGGTCCTCTTCTGGGAGCTGCCGGCCAAAGATGCTTCGAAGCTCCTCAGGCGACTGCGGGAGGAGCTCCACTCGTTCGATATCGACGAGTTCCGGCACGCCTGGGGGCTCGACTAGCGGTGGAAGCGGGCGGCGTCAAGGGGACGGTCGAGATCGTCGAGCCGACTGCTGCGGAGCGCGTGATCGCGCGTCGCTCGGCAGAGAGCAGGGCGACGGTGCCCCACCTCGAGCTGTCCGCTGACGTGGACGTCGGTGCCTGCATGCAGGTAGTCGGCGATTCGATCGCGGCCGCCGTGCTCCGGGCCACTGCGCTCGCGCTGCGCGACCACCCGCGCGCGAACGGCGCCTATCGTGACGGGCGCTTCGAGCTCTACTCGCGCGTAAACGTGGGACTCGTGCTCCCATCCTCTGCAGACCTCGTGACAGCGACCGTGTTCGACGCCGACCGGAAGCAGCTCGCCGAGCTGGCGGCCGAGATCAGTTCGCTCAGCGCGGGCGTTGATGAGCTGACCCCTCCGCAGCGCTCCGGGTCCACTTTCACCGTCTGGCTCGCCGAGGGTGTGAGGAGCGTTAGCCCCATCATCCCGACGCCGAACGCGGGCGCGCTCGGCGTCGGCGAAGTGCGTGAGGCGGCAGTCGTCCGCGAGGGGGTTATCGTCTCAGGCCACTTGATGGCTTTGACCCTCGCCTGCGACCACCGCATCCTCTACGGCCCCCACGCCGCACGGTTCCTGGCGCGAATCACCGAGTTGCTCGAGCGCGCCGAGCTGTGAGCGCGGAGCTGGACACGACTGCTCGCCGGATCGCCGAGCAGGGAGAAGATGCCCTGATCGCGCGTCTTCGCGCGGCATTCGAGGAAGCCGCCGCGGCGCACTCGGAGGCGTTGGTCCTCGAAGGCGAGCAGCTGGAGCGGATGGTCCGGGGGGCCGTCCAGCGCGCCGACGGCCTGCAGTGGCGTCGCGCGCTGGCGGCGGTAGCCACCGACGAGCTTGGGATCGGCCTCGGGGAGGCTCTCACCCATCCCGCGGTCGTACGCGCGCACGCGATGCTCGGCGCGCCGTCCTACGAAGCGGGGCTGGCCCAGCTCGGACCGCTGACCGATGCGGCGCCGTGGGCCGCCCCCGAAGCCAACGGCGAGACATCGCCCCAGCTGCCTGAGGAGGAGAGTCCGGTTCGGGTCACGGGCACTCACCTTGGCGGCATCGCCGACCTCGCCTCTCCGGAGCCCGACGTCGAGCTCTGGTTCTCGGATGAGGGCCTCGACATCATTCGCCCGTCCAAGGAGCCGCTCGGCCGGCTCACGTGGGCCGAGCTGCGCGCGCTCGAGGTGCCCGATCTTCGCGGCCGCTTCGCCCGGCGCCGGCGCACCCACGCGTACCTCGTCGTCCGGGGCCACGACGGCGACGCGAGCTTCGAGATCCCCGGGATCACGCCCGAAGAGCTGCGGGAGCGGCTCGCCGTGATCGGGGTCATGTAGCACCTGGCTATGTGACACCGTCAGCGCCGATCGGTACGTGTTCCCTGTACGATGCCCGCGATGCCGGAGGGCGCGGCCGAGTACACAATCGACCAGCTGGCTCAGGAGACCGGGATGAGCGCGAGGAACATCCGCGCCCATCAATCGCGTGGGCTGCTGGAACCGCCCGACGCTGCGCGGACGTACGGGCTACTACAACGAGCAGCACGTGGCTCGGGTTCAGCTGATCCAACGGCTGCAGTCAGACGGCTTCAGCCTCACGCTGATACAGCGCCTGCTCCGTGCGGCGGGGGACTCGACCGATGGCCTGCTCCGGCTCGCCCACGCGCTCCACGGGCCGTTCGGGCGCTCAGAGCCACGGTTGGTCGAGCTGAGCGAGCTGGAGGAGCGGTTCCACACGCGGTCCCCGGAAGTGCGGGCCAGGCTCGAAGGGCTTGGCGTGCTGCGCACCCGCGAGAACGGCCTGGCCGAGGAGGTCACACCGCTCGTGTTCAGGGGGGGCGAGGTATTCGCCGACCTGGGCGTGCCGGCGGAGGCGATCGTCGAGGTCGGGGACGATGTCCGCAAGCACATGGATGCGATCGCCAGAGCGTGTCTGCGCCTGTTCGTCGACTACGTCTGGCAGCCCTTCGAGGAGCGCGGCCAGCCCAATGAGGGGCTCGAGAGCGTGCTCGACACGGTCGAGTCCTTGAAGGGCGTCGCGGCGGGCGCGATGGGATCGCTGTTCCAGATCGCGATGGGCGACGTGCTCGAGAAGCGCTTCGGCTCCGAGCTCAGGCGGCTCGAGAGTCAGCGGCGTGGATGACCCGGGCCTCCGAGCTCGCTGAGCGGCTCAGGCCGGCGATCGGCGACGATCGCGTGCTGGCGGCTGTGGCATCGATTCCCCGCGACCGATTCGTGCCGGAATCTGAGCGGCGTCGCGCCTACGAGAACGTAGCTCTTCCGATTGCCTGCGGACAGACGATCTCGCAGCCGCTGGTGGTGGCGCGAATGCTGGAGCTGCTCGAGCTGCAGCCCGGGGACCGCGTGCTTGACGTGGGCACCGGCTCCGGTTACCACGCCGCGCTGCTTGCGCTGCTGGCCGGGGAGGTGTTCACGATCGAGCGTCACGAGAAGCTGGCGGAGATCGCGGCGGCGACAGTGCGCGAGCTCGGACTCGACAACGTCTCGTTCTTCGTCGGCGACGGCCGTCGGGGACTCCAGGAGCAAAGCCCGTTCGACGCGATCAATGTCGCCGCAGCCACCGGGCCGCGGGTCCCCGCCGCGCTCGAGGAACAGCTCGGCGTGGGCGGCCGGCTCGTCGCGCCAGTCGGCGAGACGAGCCAGCACCTCACGCTCACACGCCGGACGCCGCGAGGCTTCGAGCGCGCCACGCTCGAGGGCGTCAGGTTCGTGCCCTTGGTGCGCGAGGCTCAGTAGCCGGACTGAACTGCGGTGTAAGTCCCGCTGGAATGCGCGCGGACGCTCGTGCCGTGAGGCGGTGTGAGATAAGCGCACAAATAATGCGTGCCCGCCGATCCGACGGGCGAGGTCTTGGTCGCGGTGAAGTTGTGAGTCACCTGCTTGTTAATGATCTGACGCCACGCCTTGGTGGCCTCGAGCTTGGGGCTGGCCGCGCACTTGTTGTTCTGGCCGATGAACAGCGTGAGCTGCGACAGGGTCTTCGCGCTCCCCGTGACCTTGAACTTGTACGTCGGGTTCAGGGTGACGCCCATCGGTGGGATTGCGTTCTTGACCGAGTAAGAGGGAGTCGCCGCAACCGCGGGCGCGGCCGCAAGCGCAACCGCCGACACACCAAGCGCAATCGATCTCTTGTTCATCATCGAATCAGTCCTTTCGACCCCCGTCCGGTCCCCGGGAAAGGAACACCCCAAGCGCGCTGAGGTTGCGGCTAGCCGCGACCCCACGCGACAAAGTGCGGATTCTCATAACCGGGTTTCCCGTACGCCAGCGGTATACCTTCGAGATCCGTTACGCGCCCACCCGCCGCCCGTAGCACAGCGTCTCCGGCCGCGGTATCCCACTCCATCGTCCGCCCGAAGCGGGGGTAGATATCGGCTTCGCCGGCGGCCACGAGACAGAACTTGAGCGACGACCCGGCCGAGACCGATTTGGCGACCGTCCGGTCGGCCGTAAAACGTGACAGTGCGTCTGGGTCTCCGTGCGAGCGGCTCGACACGACGGTCGCTCCTTCCGGCGGAATCTCACGGACCGCGATCTGCCGGCGCCCGCCCGAGTCCTCGACCATCGCCCCGTCGGCAGGGCCGGCGGCGAACAGTCGCCCACGCGCGGGTGCGAGCACGACTCCCAGCACGGGGCGGCGGCTCTCGATCAGCGCGATGTTGACCGTAAATTCCCCGTTCCCCCCGAGGAACTCCTTCGTCCCGTCGAGCGGATCCACCAGCCAGAAGGTGCCGTCGCTGGGCTCTGACCGCTCTGACTCCGCCTCCTCCTCCGCCACAACCGGAATTCCGGCAGCGATCTCCACCAAGCGTGAGAGGATCACCTCCTGGGAACGCTCGTCGGCCTCCGTGACGGGCGAGCCGTCCTCCTTGTCGCGGGCTTCGCACCCGCGGTCGTAGATCTCGAGCACAACCTCACCGGCCGCGCGCGCGGCGTCGATCACCTGCTCGAGCTCGATCTCGTCGGACTTCACGCCGGATCGAGGATGCCACGGTGCCGCAGCTCGGCGAGGATCTGCTCAGCCGCCTGCTCGGGAGTGGCCTGCGTGGTGTGGATGTGGATCTCGGGACTGTCGGGCGGCTCGTACGGGGAGTCGATGCCCGTGAAGTTCTTAATTTCCCCTCTACGGGCCTTCTCGTACAGGTGCTTGCAGTCGCGCTCCTCAGCCACAGCCAGCGGCGTGTCGACGAACACCTCTACGAACTCCCCGGGCCCCAGCAACTCGCGCGCCATCGCTCGCTCGGAGCGGAACGGGGAGATGAAGGATGCGAGCACGATCAGGCCCGCATCGACCATCAGCGTCGCAACCTCGGCGACGCGGCGGATGTTCTCGACCCGGTCGGCGTCGGTGAAGCCGAGATCCTTGTTCAGCCCCTGGCGCACGTTGTCGCCGTCCAGCAGGTAGGTGTGGTGTCCGAGGCTGTGGAGCTTCTTCTCGACGAGGTTGGCGATCGTGGATTTGCCTGCTCCCGAAAATCCCGTCAGCCACAGGAGGCACGGCCGCTGTCCCTTGAGCTTCGCGTGTGCGAGCTTGTCGACGTCGATCGCCTGCCAGTGGATGTTGTGGGAGCGCCGGAGCTCGAAGTTGAGCATCCCGGCCCCGACCGTCGCGTTCGTGATCCGGTCGATCAGCACGAACCCACCGGTGTCCCGATTCTGGGAGTAGGGATCGAAGGCGATCGTGCGGTCGAGTTCGATCTCGACAACGCCGATCTCGTTGAGCTCAAGCTGCTCGGCAGCGATCCGTTCGAGGGAGTCGACGTTGACCTTGTACTTGAGCGGCGACACGGTGGCGGACGCCGAGCTCGTTCCCGCTCGCAGGAGGTAGCTGCGGCCCCTCAGCATCGGCTCCTCAGCCATCCACACGAGCGTCGCCTCGAACTGGTCGCCGACTCTCGGCGGCGAGGACGTATCGGCCAGCACGTCGCCGCGGCTGACATCGACCTCGTCCTTCAGCGCGAGCGTGACCGACTGTCCCGCCGCCGCGCGGTCGAGGTCCCCGTCGTATGTCACGATCCGCGCGATCCGGCTCTCGACGCTTGATGGCGACACCCGGACGCGGTCACCGGGCTTGATGGTCCCGGACACGATCAGCCCCGAGAAGCCGCGGAAGTTCGCGTCCGGGCGGTTGACCCACTGCACCGGCATCCTGAACGGCCCCGACTGGCGGCGGTCTTCGTCGAGCTCCACCGTCTCGAGGTAGTCGAGCAGCGTTGGGCCGTCATACCACGGCGTGCGTGGGCTGCGCGAGATGACGTTGTCTCCGTGAAGCGCCGACACCGGGATGCAGGTCACGTCACCCAAGCCGATCTCCGGGCTCGAGGCGAACGTGTGGTAGTCGGCGGCGATCTCGCGGAACCCCGGCTCTGAATACCCAGTCAAGTCGAGCTTGTTGATCGCCAGAGCCACGTGCCGGATCCCCAGCAGCGAAATCAGGTACGTGTGCCTGCGGGTCTGGGTCAGGACGCCCTTGCGGGCGTCGACGAGGATCACGGCGCAGTCGGCGGTCGAGGCACCGGTGGCCATGTTGCGGGTGTACTGCTCATGGCCGGGAGTGTCCGCGACGATGAACTTCCTCCGCTCGGAGTCGAAATATCGATAAGCGACATCGATCGTGATCCCCTGCTCGCGCTCAGCCGCGAGCCCATCCAAAAGCAATGCGAGGTCGAGCTCGCCTCCCTGTGTTCCGACCTGCTTCGAGTCGGCCTCGAGCGCCGCCAGCTGATCCTCCAACACGAGCTCTGACTCGTACAACAACCTTCCGATCAGCGTGCTCTTGCCGTCGTCGACGCTGCCGCAGGTGATGAACCGCAAGAGCCCCTTGTGCTCCTGCGCGTTCAGGTATGTCGCAATGTCTTCGCCCACCACTCCGGGGACCGCCATCAGAAATAGCCCTCTTGCTTCTTGCGCTCCATCGACCCCGATTGGTCACGGTCGATCACGCGGCCCTGGCGCTCGGATGTGCGCGAGAGCATCATCTCGCGGATGATGCCCTCGAGCGTGTCGGCGTCCGAAGGGATCGCGCCGCTCAGCGGATAACACCCGAGCGTCCGGAAGCGGACCTTCCGTTGCTCCGGCCGTTCCCCGTCCCGCAGCGGCAGGCGCTCGTCGTCGACCATGATCAAGGTGCCGTCTCGGTCGACCACAGGACGCCGCTCGGCGAAGTAGAGCGGAACGATCGGGATCTGCTCCGCGTGGATGTACATCCACACGTCGAGCTCGGTCCAGTTCGAGAGCGGGAACACGCGGACACTTTCGCCGCGACGCTTACGCGCGTTGTAGAGGCCCCAGAGCTCGGGACGCTGGCTCTTCGGGTCCCACCGGTGCTGCGCTGAGCGGAACGAGAACACGCGCTCCTTGGCTCGAGAGCGCTCCTCGTCTCGGCGCGCGCCGCCGAAGGCGACGTCGAAGGAGTACTCGTCGAGCGCCTGCTTCAGGCTCTCGGTTTTCATCACGTCCGTGTAGGCCGCAGAGCCGTGGGTGAACGGGTTGATGCCCCGCTTCAGCCCCTCTTGGTTGACGTGCACGAGCACTTCGAGCCCGTGCTCGCGCGCGATCCGATCGCGGAACGCGTACATGTCGCGGAACTTCCAGGTCGTGTCGATGTGCAGCAGCGGAAACGGCGGCTTCGCCGGATAGAACGCCTTCAGCGCAAGGTGGAGCATCACGGAGCTGTCCTTGCCGATCGAGTACAGCATCACGGGGTTCTCCGCCTGCGCCACGGCGTCGCGCAGGATGTAGATGCTCTCCGCCTCGAGTCGATCGAGGTGGCTCAGTTTGACTGGGACGGCGCCTGCTCCCACGGGATTCGCTCCTGGTTCAGTGCGCGGCAGGCAACGACTCCTGCTGCGCCTTCCGCCACTCCTGGAGCTTGATCAGCGAGCCGTCGATAATCCGGTCGATGAACTCCGCGGTGTCATTGAGGTGCGGGAACGGCTGCTCGGGAATCGGTACGTCGAGGAACTCGCAAAGGTTCTCCCAGCCGTCGCTGACCGACCAGACGAGCAGGCGCTCTGCGGGCACGGTCTGCTTGACCTCCTCCTCGAAGCGTTCCATCCGTTCGGCCATCTCCTCCGCTGTAGCCTCGGTGCCGCCCGGCATGAGGCCGCTGCGTTGACAGACTGGACGCATCAGCTCGGCGAATGCCCGCCAGCCCGGATCGACCTTCGTCCGGGCGTCAGACAGGTGCCGAATCAGGATGTCGCCGTACCAAACGCCCCAGACCGTATCCCGCATGCTGCGCGCCCAGGCCTCGGCGTTGCGGGTCGAGAGCAGCACCTTCGCGTCCGGGTAGGTGTCAATCAGCTCCTTGTAGAAGAACGAGCCGGGCCAATCGACTGTCGACTGTGAGTCGCCAAAGATCGACGGCCAATCGGCGTCGCCGTTGAACGCCGCCTGCCACTTGGGCACTTCGTCGAGGTCCCCCAGGACGTTGACCATGTGGTAGCACGGGCCAAACCCGAGCATCTCGAGCGCGACCTTTTGCGACAGCGTTCCTGTGCGGGGCAGTCCCGCTCCGATCAGCCTCATAGTCGACCTCTTCGTGTTCGCATGTCAATCCCCCGCTCCTGCCCCCAGGACCGTGATTCCACTGTACCCAACCGCACGTCGGCCAAGAAGTTCCGGGGCCTCCAGTCGCCGGCGGATCACGTCAATCGCGACGGGGTTCGTGTCGATTAGCACGAATCTCCGGCCCAGTTTCGCACACACCGCACCCAGAGTCCCCGAGCCGGCGAACGGATCGAGGCACCAGCCCTCCGGCCGCGAGGATGCGGCCACAATCCGCCGTAGCACCCCCTCGGGCTTCTGGGTCGGGTACCCAGTCTTCTCGCGTCCGTTGGTCGGCACGATCGTGTGAAACCAGACATCGGTCGGTCGCTTGCCACGGGCGGCCTTCTCGGCCGAGACGAGGCCCGGCGCCATGTAGGGCTCGCGCTCCACCGCGTCGGCATCGAAATAGTGGGCCCCCGGGGTGCGGACGTACACGAGGATCGTGTCGTGCTTGGCCGGCCAGCGACGGCGCGGCTTGGCGCCGTAGTCGTAGCTCCAGATGATCTCGTTCAGGAACGCGTCGCGACCGAAGATCCGATCGAGCAGCAGCTTGCAGTAGTGGGCCTCGCGGTAGTCGATGTGGAAATAAAGCGTGCCGTGCGGAGCGAGCAGATCTCTGAGGCGAGAAAGGCGCGGCTCCAGGAAGGCGTGGTAGTCGTCGAAGGCGTCCGCGTAACTGAGGGTCTGCTCCACGGTCGAGGCATAGCGCCGGCCGCCGAAGCCCACTCGGTCTCCGTGCACGTCCGCACGCACCGACATGATCCGGCGATCGACCGGTCTGCCCGTGTTGAACGGTGGGTCGAGGTAGACCAGATCGAACGCGCCTTCCGGTAGGCGTTCGAGGGCGAGCGCGTTATCGCCGGCGATGAGCAGATCGTCGTCCAGAACCAGCGCATCGTCAGGGGAATGCACCCTCATCGTGTCGAAGAACGTACCGTGCGGCCCGGCGGGCCTCCACGATGCCCCGAAGAACCGCTGGATGCGGGCATGTCTATCTTCTTACACCAAGCAGACAGGCCGAATCGCTACCATGCGGGGACTCGTGTTCGCTGAACGCTATCGGCGTCTGCGTGGCTCAGCCCTGGGAACACGCATCACGCGCTACACAATCGGATCGATCGTCGCTGCAGCGACGAGCGCTGTCACGTTCGCAATCCTGTACGTCGCCGGCCTGGGAACGACGGCCTGTTCCGTGGGAGCCTTCGTCGCGGGGGCGATCCCCAACTGGACCCTGAACCGCCGCTGGGCATGGGCGCTCAAGGGCCGGGTCGCATTCGGGCGCGAGGTATTCGGCTACATCATCGTGTCCGCGCTGACGCTGCTCGCCTCTTCCGAGGCGACGGGCTGGACGGCTCAGCAGGTCAAGGGCATCCCCTCGCACTACGGGATCCGCGTATCGCTAGTGACCGGGTCCTACCTGGCCGTGTTCGCGTTGCTATTCGTGGTCCGCTTCGCGATCTACGAGCACTGGATCTTCTCCGGCCGCAGCCGGGTGCGTGCCGCTTTGCGGTCGCGGCTCCAGGTGTGGAGCGCGGCGCGGGCGAACCGCACCCCGTAGCCGAAGTTCCCGCCCTTCTTCGTACCGGTGGCGTGCGCTCCGCGGTCACGCATCGTGGTCGGCACCTCGGCCAAGCGGAATCCGTGCAGCGCTGCCGAGATCATCAGCTCGGACGCCTGATACTGGGGTTGCTCGAGCGTCACCCCGGCCGTGAGCTCAGAACTCATCGCCCGAATGCCGCACGCTGGGTCCGTGATCTTGTGGCGAACCAGGACGCTGAATAGGGCGCCGAACACGAGCACGCCGAGGTGTCGCATTCTGTCCGTCGTCAGTTCGCTGCCGAGCCGCCTCGAGCCAGAGACGAAATCAGCCGTGCCGTCGAGGATCGGCTGAACGACCTTTCCCAGCTCGCGCGGCTCGTACTGGCCGTCGGCATCGATCGTGGCGATCACGCGAGCGCCGCGGGCTCGGGCAAGCCAGTAGCCCAGCCGCAGCACCGCGCCCTGCCCACGGTTCACGGGCACGTCGCACACGAGCGCTCCGGCATCGGCGGCGCGCACGGCGGTCCGGTCCTGCGCCCCGTCGACCACCACGATCACCTCGGTCTGAAGTCCGGCGTTCTGGGCCGGGATCTCCGCCACGACGCTGGCGACGGTCGGCTCCTCGTTGTACGCGGGGATCACGATCGCGAGCGGGGCCCCGGCACCTGCAGGATGCGCCGCCAGGAACGCTTCGGCTGCCCCGCGTTCGGCTGGCTCGAGCTCGGCCAGATCGGGAGCTGACGCGGTCGGTTTGGGCGGCGCCAGGCTCATACGCCGGGTACCGACAGCGGTCCAGTCATCGCGTCAGCGTCTGCCTCGGACCACTCCTTCCATACGCCCTCGAGCCCTTCGGCAAACGTATACCTGGGCGACCAGCCCGCCGCGCGTGCCTTGCTCGGATCCACGATCACCGCGGGCATCTCGCCCGGCTTCGCGGGCCCGTGGCGCACGTCGAGCTCTGCGCCTGATACTCGGCGTACCTCGTCGACCACCTCGAGCACGGACAGCGAGGTCCCGGTCCCGATCACCGTCGGCCCCGCCCACTCGTCGCTCGTGAGCGCCAGCTGCATCGCCGCGACGACGTCCGCGGCGTGGACGTAGTCGCGAAGCTGGCGGCCGTCGCCATAGATCTCGAATGTGGTGCCGAGGCGGATCGCACGCATCAGGCGGGCGACGATGCTGTCCTTCGCCTGCATTCCAGGACCATAAACGTTGGTCAGGCGTAGATAGGTGCAGCGGATCCCGTAGGCCGCGGTGTAGGCGGACATCAGCATCTCTGCTGCGGCCTTCGTGGCGCCGTATGGCGTCAACGGCTGCAGCGTCGCGGACTCGACGATGGCCGGCGCCTGCATCGGGCCGGTGACGGCGTTGGTGGAGGCGAACGCGAGTGACGTGACGCCGGCGCCGCGGGCGGCTTCGAGTAGCTCCTGGGTACCCGTGACGTTGGTCCTGAACGTCAGCTGCGGATGCTCGAGCGAGCGCAGAACGGAGGTGACGGCGGCGAGGTGGACGACTGAGTCGAACCCGCCGGCAAACGCTTCCTCGAGCACCGACCGTTCAACGATGTCGCCCTGGATCACCTCGACGGCGGGATCGGGATGGGGCTTCAGATCGACGACCCGGACCGACGCACCCGCGCTAGACAGCGTGGCGACGACGTGGCGACCGATGAACCCGGAGCCGCCGGTGACGAGCACCCGGCGGCCGCTCAGGCCACCGGGACCGGGAGCGCTCACTGCGTGGTCGGCGTCAGCTCGGTCGCGGTGCGGGGCAGCTCGCTCGCGGTCGCGCGCCACTTGACCGTGGGCATCATCGCCGCGAGGTCGACGCGGTCCTTGTAGCGCTCGACGACCGCGAACATGTGATCGATCAGCGTCTCTGAGAGGAGCGTCGGCTTCAGGCCGAGCTCCTCCAGCCGAGAGTGCTTGACGTTGTAGTAGTGCCCCTCGGCCTCGACGCGGGGGTTGTCGACGTGCTCGATCGTCGCCTTGCCGGGGAAGCTGTCTGCCACCGTCTGGGCGATCCCAAGGACCGACTTCGACTCCGTCATCTGGTTGAAGACGCGGAATTCCCCTCGATCTGCGGGGTGCTCGCACGCGAGCCTGATGCATTCGACCGTGTCAACGATGTTGATCATTCCCCTGGTCTGCGAGCCGTCGCCGTAAACAGTCAGCGGGTGACCCAGGACGGCCTGGATCACGTGGCGGTTCAGCACAGTCCCGAACACGGCGTCGTAGTCGAACCGCGTCGCGAGGCGCGGGTCGAGCTTCGTGTGCTCGGTGTCGGCGCCGTAGACGACGCCCTGGTTGAGGTCGGTGGCGCGCATCCCCCAGATCCGGCAGCCGAACTCGATGTTGTGGCTGTCGTGGACCTTCGAGAGGTGGTAGAACGAGCCGGGGCGCTTGGGGTAGAGGACGCGGTCCTTGCGGCCGTTGTGCACGACCTCGAACCACCCCTCCTCGATGTCGATGTTGGGAGTCCCGTATTCGCCCATCGTCCCGAGCTTGACGAGGTGGGTGTCGATGTCCGTGTCGGCGATCGCGTACATCACGTTGAGGTTGCCGACGACGTTGTTGGTCTGGGTATAGACGGCGTGCGCCTGGTCGATCATCGAATACGGCGCGGCGCGCTGCTCGCCGAAGTGGACGATTGCCTCGGGGCGGAAATCGCCGACCATCTGGTGAACGAAGGCCGCGTCGCAGAGGTCGCCGACGTAGCTCTTGACCGTCTTGCCGGACACCTCGGTCCAGGCGGTGACGCGCTCGTCCAGGGTCGCGATCGGCACAAGGCTGTCGACGCCCATCTCGTCGTCGTAGCTGCGACGAGCGAAGTTGTCGTTGACGGCCACGTCGTGGCCGCGCGAGGACAGATGCATGGCCGTTGGCCATCCCAGGTACCCGTCTCCACCCAGAACCAAGATTCGCATGCGGATGCTCCAGTACTCCAGTCGATAAAGGAAAGCCTCAGCGCCTCACCACGGGGGGCCCTAGGTCGTGAGGCGCTCGAGTTGATCGCTTAGGATCAGCGAGGGTCCAGGCAGGATAGCCGAATAGTCGCCGAAAAGACCGACCGCGGGAGTTGGACTTATGGTGACCTGACACACATGGCTGCAACGGTGACGAAGCTCTTTCGGCAGCCGCCCGGTCGGATCGCCCTGGCGCTCGGCGCGGCGATCCTGCTGATCGCGGTACTGATCTCTGCCCTCTCGGGCTCGAGCCAGCCGCCGTTGCCGCTTCCGGGGATCGGGCGGCCCGCCCGGAGCGGGGATCCGTTCGCGTACATCCCGGCTCGCGCCTCTGATTTCGCGGCACGCGCTGTGTCCGGGACGGACAACGTCGTCTACGCCAAGAGCCCCGGCGGCGTGATGGCGACCGCGGCGCGCGTTGCTCCTTTCCGGCCGCTGATCGACGCGGCGACGGCCGGAACCGGCATCGACCCGAACGTCCTCGAAGGGATCGTGTTTCTCGAGAGCGCCGGCTATCCGAACGCGATCGCGGGCCCTGACCCGGCGGCGGCGTCAGGACTCACGCAGATCGTGGCCCAGACGGGGCAGTCATTGCTCGGCATGCGGATCAACCTCAAGCGCTCCCGTGCGCTCACGGTAGATCGACGCCGCCTACGCCGCCGGTGACGCGGCGCGGGTCGCTCGCCTCCAAGGCCAGCGGGCGAAGATCGACGATCGCTTCGATCCGCGCAAGGCGCTGGCGGCGAGCGTCAGGTATCTGATGATCGCCGAGCGGCGCTTCGGTCGCTGGGACTTGGCGGTCGAGTCCTACCACATGGGCATCGGCAACCTCCAGGGCGTCCTCGACGCATACGACGGAGGTCAGGCGGTGCCGTACGTGCAGCTGTTCTTCGACACCGCCCCGGACCATCACGGCAACGCGTACGGGAACCTGCACTCGTTCAGTGACGACTCGCGCCTCTACTACTGGCGGGTGCTGGCCGCGGCGTCGATCATGCGCGAGTACAGGACCGACCGCGGGGCGCTGAGCGCACGAGCGACGCTCGAGACCGGGACCTCGTCAAACGCACTCGTCCTCCACCCGCCTGCTTCGACGCCGCAGTTCTCCGATCCCGGCGCGTTGCGGGACGCGTATGCGAGACGGCTGGTGTTGCCGCTGCCGACGGATCCCCGCGCGCTCGGCCTGGCGTACGACCCCTCGATGGGGTCGCTCGCGTCGCGGGTCGGCGAGCCGGCCCGGGTGTATCGCGGGCTGCGCCCCGCCGCGCTCGACCTTTTGATCGAGCTCGCGGCCCGGGTGCGCGCGCTGTCGGGTGTGCACGCGCCGCTCACGGTCTTAAGCCCGGTCACCGACCGCCGCTACGCCGCGCTCCCGGAGATCATTGCGCCGCCGCTGTCTTCGACCGGGTACTCGTTCTCGATCGCACGACGCTACGCCGGTCGAGCGCAGGCCGCGGCTTTCCAGGCGATGCTCGATCGCCTCCAGGAGCTCGACCTGATCGCGTGGGCACGCGAGCCGACGCAGATCGACGTCACAGTTGCCTCGGACGCCGACCGTGCGATCGTCGACGGGCCCTGAGGTCGCCCACACGCGGTGGCGGACCGCCGTCCGATGCGTATATGTTTTCGCCCGTGCCGGACGCTGTCAGAACCCCCGATGAGCTCCTCGCGGAGCTTCCCGACTTCCCGTTCGAGCCTTCCTATCGCGAGCTCGACGGCCTGCGACTGGCGCACGTGGATGTGGGCGATGGGCCGCCGGTCGTGTTCCTCCACGGCGAGCCGACCTGGTCATTTCTGTGGCGCAAGGTGATCCCCCCTGTGCGGGACGCCGGCCACAGGTGTATCGCCCCGGACCTACCGGGTTTCGGGCGCTCGGACAAGCCGACGGACATCGGCTGGTATAGCTACGACAAGCACTCCGAGACGGTCGGGGAGCTGTTCGAACGACTTGACCTGCGCGATGCGACCGTCGTAGTCCACGACTGGGGCGGACCGATCGGGCTGCGGGTTGCGGTCGAGCACCCGGACCGCGTCGCGCGGATGGTGATCCTCGACACCGGCCTGTTCACCGGCCACCAGAAGATGACCGACGCGTGGCGAGCGTTCCGCGATTTCGTCGAGCGGACCGAGGACCTCCCGGTCGGCTTCCTCGTCCGTGGCGCGTGCAAGCGTGATCCCGGGGATGAGGTCATCGCCGCTTACGACGCCCCGTTCCCATCGCCGGAGTCGAAGGCGGGGGCCCGTGCGTTTCCACTGATGCTTCCGACCACGCCGGATGCGCCGGGCGCGGCGGCTGGCCAGCGCGTGCTCGAGGCGTTGCAGGGCGACACCCGTCCGAAGCTCGTCCTGTGGGCCGACTCGGATCCGGTGATCCCGCTCGACACGGGGAAGCGATTTGCCGCCGCCCTCGGGACAGACCTCGATCACGTGATCGCCGACGCCAGCCACTTCCTCCAGGAAGATGCGGGCCCGGAGATCGGCGCCCGCATCGCAGATTGGCTGGGGTCTTAGCCGGATCGCCCGTTGAGCCCGGCCCGGAGGTGGGGTCGCGCCCGGGGGGTGGCAGGGAAATCGGCCATATATTCCGGTTTCTCTGCCAGGCTCGCGCCGCGAGGCCCCGCCCAACTCGCGCCGCGAGTTACGCGGTCTGCTTCTCGCGCTCCGTGACGACCGCGTCGTGTGACCCGATCGTCGCGGCCATCCGCGCCTCGTACGCGGCCCGCTCCACATGGTCGGGGTTGGCCAGGACCTCATCGCCCTTGAGGAAGCGCCCGATGGCTTCCATGACCCGGGCGGGCACCAGCGCCTTGGCGCGCATCAGGCCGCCGACCGACTTCGGCACGTAGACCTCGTAGCGCCCGGTCTGAAGGGCCTCGACGATCGAGTTGGCGACGTCCTCAGGCTCGACGGGCTTGAAGCCTCGCGTCTCCGGCAGACCGGAACCGAGCTCGGTCTGGACGACCACCGGCATCACCACGCTGACACCGATGTCGGTTTCGTGGACCTCGGCGCGGATCGCCTCGCTCAGCCCGACAACCGCGTGCTTGGTCGCGCAGTAGGTCGCGCCCGACGGGAAGCCGGCCTTGCCGGCCGCCGACGCGATGTTCACCAGATGGCCCGATCCGCGGGGGACGAAGCGCTGCAGGGCAAGCTTCGAGCCGAAGATGACGCCGTGGAGGTTGATGTCGATCATCGTCCTCGCGGTCGCGTCTGACTCTTCGATGAACGGCCCGATCGGCATGATCCCAGCGTTGTTGATCAGCACATCGAGTGGGCCGAGCCGCTCCTCGACGCCGGCCAGGAACTTCTCGAAGCTGTCGCGGTCGGTGACGTCCAACGGAAGCCCGATCGTGCCGCCGGCGAGCTCCTTAGCGGTCTGCTCGGCTAGCGCGGGTTCGATGTCACCAATGGCGACGCGTGCGCCCTGGGCGATCAGGGCAGCCGCGGTGGCGCGTCCGATCCCCCGGGCACCGCCGGTGATTGCGACGACGTTGCCGGCGAGCGATCGTGGAGCTTTCGCCATCTAAACAGTCCTCCTGTCAGGTCCGGTGGCAGACCGGGTCGTTAGTGCGGTGGCACACAAGACGTTATCGGGTGTGTCGCGGAGGTGACGCGATGTTTAACGGTGGCGGCCACCGTGACCGGAGCCGGACCAGCGGGAGGGCGATCCTCCTCCGGAGCCAGGCCCTCCCTGCGGGCCAAACCCTCCGTGGCCGTGGTCGTGGCCGCCGGAGAAGCCGGAGCCCGGCCCTGGGTACCCGCCGAAACCGCCGGCCTGCCCGCCCTGCCCGCCAGAGCCGGCGCTCGGAGAGGGCCAGCCGTGGCCGTCGGCCTTCCCAGGAGTGGTGGCGCCCTGCGCCGGCGAGCCTCGGTCGCCCTGCCCGAGCCAGGTTTGGCCCCCGTGCCCGAATCCGTTACCGCCCCCCGAGACCGGTGAGACGGAGGCGCGGGGCTCCCCGCCTGCTGAGAGCTCCAACTCTGACTCGTGCCCGAGACCCCGTAGCCCGGAGAATTCACGGTCGAATCGGCGACGTGTGGACGGAAGCCACCCGTGTTGTCGCCCGAGGGCGGCCCTGAGGTGTCGCGGGTCTTGGGCAGAGCGGAGAACAGCACCTGCTGCCACGAGGCCGGCGAGGATTGGACAGGCGCGGACTTGGCCAAGGCCGTGCTACGCGGCTGCGAGGGCGCTGCCGGTCGCACGGTGACCAGCAGACGTGAAGAGTTGCCCTTGGCGTGGCCGACGCTGGCGACGAGGTGATGGGAGCTCGAGAACGCGAGGGCACTGAACGCCGCAACCGTCGCCGAGGACGAAGGTCTGCCCACGGTCGCTGAGCCCGGGCGTGCCGCGGATCGCGCAGTCGCCGCTGCAGCCCGATGGACCCGCGCCGGCGGTGCGTGTCTCGGCGCTGGGCGCGGCCATACGTGGGGCACGCCGTGGACTGCGACGATCGTCCCCGCGGCGCCCACGCTCGCGAGCACGGCGCCCACCAGCGTCGCCCCCTTGAGACCCGACGAAGTCAACAGACCGCTGCCGGCGATTCCCCCGGCACCGGCGCCGCCTCCGCTAGCGGACAACAGGGTCTGCTTGATCGCGATCGTCGGCGCAACCGGAATCAGGAGTCGGAGCTGACGGCGCTGGCGCTCGATCTCGCTGCGGAACTCTCGACAGCCGGCGCACTCTCGGAGGTGACGCCTGAGCTGCGTGCGTCGCAGCGCCCCGCCGCGGAGGTTTGCCAGCTGCTCGCGAATCTCCGCGCAGTCCGCCTCGCGTGCGCTCCGACTGGCGAGGAGCGACTCGCGGGCCTGGAACACAAGCGCCTTGACCTTGACGGTGGGGACCTCTAGGACCGCGCCGATCTGTTCGTGGCTGAGGGAATCCATCTCGGCGAGAACGAGCGCGGCTCGTTGCTGGTGCGGCAGGCGGCGCATGTCGCACAGCAGGTCGCGCAGGTCTTGGCGGCGCTGGACCAGAGTCGCCAGGCCCTCGGTGGTCGGCTCGGCGAACTCGGCCAACGGCTGCTCGCGCCGTTTGCGGAGGATCGAGTAGCAGCGGTTGCGGGCGATCGTGAACAGCCATGCCCGCAGGTGCATCGGCTTTTCCGAGCCGGCGAGGCCGTTGTAGGCGGCGAGGAAGGTGTGCTGCATCGCGTCCTCGGCCTCTTCCAGGCTTCCGAGCATGTGGTGGCAGAAGGACAGGATCGGCCGGTGGTGGCGGTCGTACAGCGCCTCGAATGCGGCCGCGCGTCCCTCTCGGACCCACGCCACCAAGCGCGCGTCCGAAGCCATCCGCAGCATCCGCGGCGTGACAATGCCCACTGCCCCTGACGGTGCCTCCCGCGGCACCGCGCGCGCTTCCATGAAGTCATTATCTGGTATCTGGCGACAAAAAGCCAATCACCACTCAATCGCGCGCCAGATCGAACGAGTTTCGCCCCCGGCATTAGCCATTCCGCTGGCTGGCCGGCCAGCATCCGGCGTCGGCGACGCGGGTATTCTCCCCACGATGGCGTACTTCCGCCACGACGGGCACCAGCTCGCATACACGGTCCACGGCAAGGGCGACCGGGCCGTCGTCCTGCTGCCGGGGCTGCTGCTCTCGCAAAAGATGCAGACCCCACTGGCCAAGCAGCTGGCCAAGCGGGGGAACCGGGTGATCACTCTCGATCCTCTCGGACACGGACGATCCGACCGGCCCCGAGAGACGTGGCGCTACTCGATGTCCGCGTTCGCGGAGCAGACCGTCGCGTTGCTCGACCATCTGCGCCTCGAGGAGGCGATCGTAGGTGGGACCTCGATGGGCGCCAACGTGACGCTCGAGGTGGCTGCCCTCGCGCCCGACCGGCTCCGAGGAATGATCATCGAGATGCCGGTGCTCGACAACGCCGTTGCTGCGAGTGCCGCTGCGTTCGCGCCGCTACTGCTGGCGTTGACGCTCGGTGCACCGGTGATGGGAGCCGTTGCGAGGGTCGCCAGAGCGATCCCGAGCGAGCGATTCCCGTTCCTGCTCGAGCTGGGACTCGACTGGATCGCGCAGGACCCGGGGGGCAGCGGTGCCGTGCTTGGCGGAATCCTGTTCGGCCGAACAGCGCCGCCCCGCAACCAGCGGCTGGGGCTCGACGCGCCCGCGCTGATCATCGGCCATCCACGGGATCCGATCCACCCGTTCTCCGACGCGGACATGCTCGCCGCCGAGCTCCCCAACGCCCGCCTCGTTGACGCCACCTCGGTCCTCGAGCTTCGTACGAATCCTGCGCGCCTGATGGCGGAGATCGCAGCGTTCGTCGACGGTTGCTGGAGCGAACGCCCCAGCGAGCCCTCGCGCCAGGTGGCAAGCGCCTAGTGTCCCGCTAGCACCGCCTGCACGAGGTCACGGTCTCGGAGTAGGCGGCCCCGGCGGCTCGACGATGTCCCGTCGGGTCGGCTCCAGGTCCTCGTCCAGTTCGAGCTGCCAGTAGTACCGCGTGAACGTCACTCCGGCGCGAAACTCGCCCACGTGCGGCTCCACGCGCTCGCCTCGCGCGATCCGCACGATCAGCTCCGGGTAGGTCCGTCCCGGTAGCGCCGCGTACATCGGCGCGGGAAACGCGCCGCCGAAGCGCGTGTTGACGTCCGTGATGCCGAGACCGATCTCGCGGTCGCGGAACACCTGCACGGTCGACGGTCCCCGGACGCCCAATGCCTCGACCACGCGGCGGCCGAGCTCGACGAGCTCCGGGTCGCCCAAAACCGTGCCCTTGATCGACTCGCCCCCGCGCGACTCGATCATCGTCCGCGGGATCGCGTTCAGGCAGCGACCACCCAGATCCGAGAGGGTGTCGATCGAGAACTCGGGTCCGTCCATCAGCCGCTGGACCATCACCGGCTCGTTCACGTAACCGCAGAAGAACTCGGCCGCTCGGGCATCGTCGGCGCGGTGAATCGAGCGTGCGCCCGAGCCGCGGCGGGGCTTGACGAGCACGGGGAACGAGTCGATCCTCTCGCCCGGCAGGGCGGTCGGAGGCGACGGCAGCCCGAGCCGCTCGAGCAACAGATGTGCCTCGTACTTGTCGAACGTCGCTCGTGCGACCTCCGGATCGGGCACGAAGGCCGGCAGGTCTCCGGAGGCGCGTGCGCGCGCGAGGACCTCGATGTCGAGGTCGGTCAAAGGCAGCACCGCGCCGACGCCGAAGCGGTCGCAGAGCTCCCTCAGCACCGGCACGTACTCGCGGTCGTCGATCCTGGGCACAGCCTCGCGGTGATGCGCCGCGTACTGGGCCGGCGCGAGCGGATTGGGGTCCGCCGCGACGACGGTCGCGTGCTGGGCGAAGGCGGAGACGATGTCGTAGCGCTTGCCGACACCGGTCAGGAGGACGCCTAAAGAGTTCCCTGCCATCCGCCTGTCTCGCCCTTGTACAACCCGCGCCCGCTCAGAACCATCCGCACGCTTCGCACCAGGATCCTCAAGTCGAGCGCCGGCGACCAGTTGTCCACATACCAGAGGTCCAGCTCGATCCGTTCGTCCCACGGGAGCGACGCACGGCCGTTGACCTGCGCCCAGCCCGTGATCCCGGGCTTGACGGCGAGCCGGCCCCGCTGGCGCTGGGTGTACTGCTCCACCTGAACCGGGAGTGTCGGACGGGGGCCGACGATCGACATCTCGCCGCGGATGACGTTGTAGAGGTTCGGCAACTCGTCGAGTGAGTATCGGCGCAGAAACCGCCCCAAACGGGTGATTCGCTCATCTCCCTCTTGGATCGCAAGGCCCGCGCCCGTGAGCTCCGCTCCGGGAACCATCGTTCGGAGCTTGTAGATCGAGAACTCCCGTCCGTCCTTGCCGGCGCGCGCCTGGCGATAGATCGGGTGTCCCGGAGTCTCGAGCCGGATCAACAGCGCCAGCAAGCCGATTAGCGGGGCGGTGATGACCGAGCCGGGGATCGCGACCGCCAGGTCCAGTAGTCGCTTCACCGGGTTCCCTCCGCAGGCTCCCAGCCCGCTGGCGTCCCATGCCGCAGCCAATCCCAGAGTCCGGCCGCGAGCGAGGCGGTGGTGAGCACGTAGTACCGCGCGACGAGCAGGGGACGCAGCGGCGCGGCTGCCGCCAGCAGCGCACCGATCAAGACTGCCCCTTGGATCGCGACGGCGACCGCGTATATCCAGCCGTGGCCGATCAGCGCGATGCTCGCCCCGAGCGCGATCAGGTGCAGCAGAGGCGAGGCGTAGCGGACGATCCGGTGCGAGAAGATCATGAAGGCATACAGCGGGGTGTAGCCGCGTGGCGAGAGCATCCCCCCGCGTACGACGATCGGCCACGTGTGGGCCATCATCCGCCGCTTACGCGCGAACTCGCCTTCGATCGTGGGGACCATCTTCTCGCTGGCCACCGCGGCCTCGGAGTACAGCGCGAGCCAGCCGTGCTTGACCATCTGAAAGGGGAACGACAGGTCGTGGCCCATGATCGGATCGACGATCAAGTACGACCCACGGCGCGTCGCGTAGATGGCGCCGTTGCCGGCGGTGACCGAGCGCAAGCGAGACTCGTAGTCGCGCATCTTCAGCTCGTAGCGCCAGTAGAGCCCCTCCTGATTCGTGCCGTCCTGCCCGATCAGCTGGACCCGACCGCAGACGTACCCGACGGCAGGATCGGCGAACGGCGCGATCAGCCGGGAAAGGGCATCGGGAGCCCACGTCACGTTCGCGTCGGAGAACGCGACGATTTCCCCTTGTGCGCGCTCCACTCCCGCGTCCTGTGCACGTACCTTGCCCCCGCGGGCGAGCTCGAGCACGAGATCAGCGCCCGCTTCTCGGGCCCGCGCGGCGGTGCGGTCCGGCGAGCCATCACAGACAACGATCACCTCGAACTTGTCTTTCGGGAAGTCGAGCCCGTGGCGCAGGTTTGCGATCCGCTCGGAGATCACATCCTCCTCGGCGTAGGCGGCGATGATGACCGAGACGAAGGGTGGCGGCGCCTCGCCTGCGCGGATCGTCGCGGGCGAGCGGCCGCGCGCAGCGAGCGCGAGCAGGAGCGGATAGCCGACGTGCGTATAGAGCAGCAGGGCAGCCGACAGCCAGAAAGCGATTTCAAGTCCGGTCATGGGCGGGCGGATTGTGGCGCAGCAGGTATCGTCCGCGCGGTCGCGGTGACTTCGATAAGGGAGTGGATATGCGGGTGCGGATGATCTTCGGCGTATGCGCGACCTCGGCGGCCCTGGCGCTGGCGGGCTGCGGGGGGTCGTCGGACACGAGTAAATTCAAAATGGGATACAACGGGATCCGCGCCCAGCTCAATCAGACCGGCCAGGCGATCGCCGCGGAGCTGACGAAGGCGCCGAAGCAAACGGACGCGCAGATCGCGTCGAGTTTCCGGAGCCTGGCGCAGCGATTTGGGAGCCAGGTGAGCCAGGCCGGGAAGCTGAAGCCGCCCGCTTCCCTGACCAAGGACTGGGGCAACGTGATCCGCTCCGCGACGCGAATGGAGGCCGACCTGCTGGCGGTTGCGACGGCCGCGCGATCGCACAACACCTCGCTTGCGCAGTCCGCTAGGACAAGTCTGGTGCGCAACGCCCAGGCGCTGGCGACCGCCGCGGCCCCGATCAGATCCAAGCTGGGACTCAAGTAGGGCTAGCCGAGGAACCCGCGGATCAGGTTCGCGGTCGCGTCCAGGTGCTCTTCCATGCGCTCGCGCGCGGCGCCGGCTTGGCCGCGCCTGATCGCCCTGACGATCGCGGCGTGCTGCTTGTCTGAGTGCTTGAGCTGGCCCTGGACCACCGGGAAGGCGCCCAGCAGGTCGCTCAGCTGAGTCTGGACACGGGCGACTGCGTCGACGAGCGAGGATGAGCCGGTCAAGTGGGCGATCGCCAGGTGCAGGCGTAGGTCGGCCGCTCGGTAATCGAGCGGAGCGACCGCAGCCGCCCCTTCGACCAGCGCCGAGAGCTGACTCGTATCGATCTCTGCGGCCCGTTCGGCTGCCAATTGCGCGGCTGCCGGTTCGAGCGCGCGGCGGAACTGCAGCGTGTCGGTGAGCTGATCGCCGAGCTCCTTGATCCTCCGTTTCGCCGTGCGCGCCGTGCCAGCCATCCCATTTCGCCGTGTTACGTACGCGCCGCCGGTCCGGCCTCTCCGCGACTCCACGAGGCCCGCCTGCTCCAGCGCGCGGAGCGCCTCGCGGAGCGTCACCCTGCTGACCCCTAATTGTGGCGCGAGTGCCCGCTCCGGCGGGAAGCGCTCACCCGGCTTAACGACCCCGAGCTTGATCGCATGCGCGAGGCGCTCGACCGTCTCCTCGAAGGTATTCCGCGCGGCCACCGGCCGAAAGATCAGCTTGTCGAGCTCGGGTGCCCGGTGCACCGCCATCGCGGCGCCAGCGTAGTCGGCGGGGAATGGTCACGTCAAACACCTTTTTCATCGATGAGCGTCTCGTACAGCTCGACCGTCCTCCGGGCAGCGTCGTCCCACGCGTACGGGCCCGCCGCCGCCGCTCGGGCGCCCTCCGCCAGACGCTCACGTTCCCGGGGATCATCGATCAACGCGCCAAGCGCCGAGCTCAGCGCCGCCGGATCGCCGGGACGAACCAGGCGCGCGGCTCCGATCGCCGCAAGCTCGGAGAAACCGCCGATGTCCGACACCACGACCGGTTTTCCGAACGCGAGTGCCGTGGCCATCACGCCCGAGAAGTCGAACCGCTCGGTTCGCGTGTATGGGAGCACGACCACGTCGGCGCGGCGGAAAAACGCCGGCAGCTGCCGGTCGGGGACAAACCGTGGCACGAACCGAACGCTGGACGGGGCCCTCGCCGTGAGCGGGCCGAGGGGGATCCGGGGCCGGCCCACGACCCACAGCTCGGCTCGAGCGACCTCGCGCCACGCCTCGAGCAGGACTTCTATCCCCTTGTAAGGCCTCAGCAAGCCGAAGAACAGCACCACGGGCTCCTTGACGCCGGCCAACTCGTCCGGCAGCGGGAGCTCGTCGCCCTGGGCCGCGAGATGCTCGAACGCCCCGTGGTGGATGACGCTGACCTTGTCAGCGGCGACTCCCATCTCCTCGACCAGCTGACTGCGCCCATACTCCGAGTGGGTCACGATCGCGTCGACCGCGTCATACAGCCGCCGCTGAGCGCGCGCCTGCCCGGGGCGCGGCTCGCGCGGAAGCAGGTCGTGGGCCGTGAGGACCACCGGCCGGCGCGGCAGCAGATGCGCGTCGATCCATTGGACTGACAGCCACTGGAAATGGGCGACATCCGCGCCCCGGGCCGTCCGCCGGTAGCGGAGCATGTCGGGGACGTGGCCGGCGAGCTTCGTGGCCCGGCGCAAGCGCGACGCGGGCGCGCCCCGCGCGAGGCGGTAGAAGTCCTCGCGCACCGTGTAGCCGTCCGGGGCCGGTACCTCCTCATACGGAAACCGGCTCGTGATCAGCTCCACGTCCGCCCCGCGCCGCGCGAGGGCGGCGCACAGTGCGTGGTCATACGGGCGCGTGTAGGCCGAGGGGTCGACGATGTGGACGCGCATCAGGACCCGCGCTCGAGCGGCCTCCCAGCGAGCGAGGCGAGACGGCGGGCCGTCCGCTCGGCCTGGCCACCGCCGAGGGCGTGGACGCGCGCGTCGGGGTCGCGCTCGAGCCTGCGGACCGCCGGCGCGAGCGCCCTCACCGGCACGTCGGTAGGCCGGCGGCGGACGACGTCCGCCAGGCACCGGAGCGGATGACGGACGAACAGCCGCGCCGTGGAAGCGATGCGCGCCAGGACACCTTCGTCCTCCCGGTAATTGACGCGGAGCTGTCGCGCCGCTTCCGTCGCGACGGTATCTGGGCGGGCGCTCGCTTCCACCCTCGCGTCGCCGAGCGTTCTGGCGAAATCGACCAGCGGATCGCCGCTCGCGGGGAACCGCTCCGCGACGAGCACCACCCGCGTTTCGTCGTGACGATGGTCCGTGGGTGACGGCCGATTCGAGAGCGCCAACCCCGCGAGCTCTTCCGCGCCGAGGAGCGCGTCAATCGCCAGAAAACGCCCGCGTTCGAGCCGGCCGCGGGGGAGCGGGCCAACCGCAACACGTGCCCGGTCGGAACGCTCCGGCCGCCGCCCGAGCCGCCGGGCGGCGCGAGCGATCGCGGGTTCCGGTTCAAAATCCTGGTAGCGCCGAGCGAGCCATGCTCGCCCAGCGGCATACCCACGCCATTGGCTGCGCAGCTCGGGAAGCGTGGTCCGGTAGCGATGCTCGACGCGTGCCCGCGGACGGCCCTCGAGGCGCCACCCCGCCTCTTGTAGCCGCCAGGAGAAGTCGGTGTCCTCGGCCGCACGAAGCCCTTCATAGAAGCCGCCGAGCTGATCGAATGCCTCACGCCTGACGAGCAGGTTCGCGGCGACGGCCCGTGGGCGGTAGGGGTGGGCAAGGTGCTGCTCCTGGGCAAGGAACCCGCGCGCCGCGCCGTAGCGCTCGGCGAGCGTCGAGTGGCCGCCGGCGGGTGCCACATCGCCGGCCAGCGCCCCGACTGTGACGTCAATCGGCTCTTCGAAGTACGCGTCGATCAGGTCCTTTGCCGGCACGCAGTCGGCGTCGAGGAACAGGATCCACTCTCCACGCGCATGCTCGGCTCCGGCGTTGCGCGCGTGAGCAGGTGAACGCTCACCGCCGACCGGAACCACCGTGATCCCTGGGAGCTCCGGGGCGATGCCCGAGTTGTCGGCGAGGATCAGCAGGTCGTGCTCGCCTCTGTGCAGCCCCAGCAGAGCCGCCGTCGCGGTGCGCGCGGCCTGCGCGTCACCGGAGAACGGCATAACGACGGAGATCCCGGGACGCATCAGCTGCCGCCCGCGGGGGTGGCCACAAGCCGCCTCGCTCGCGCCAGCAGCGCGCGAAGCTGCCGCAGCTCCTGTGGGTGACCGAAGCCGGTCGCGAGCAGTACGAGTGGGATCGCCGCGAACCCGGCCGCGCGGGTGACGAAACCCACCGCGCCGTGGGTGGGGAGCAACAGGTCCCCGGCGACGGCAATCCCACCCATCACGACCGACAGCTGGATCAGCCGACGCCACTCGAACCCCACCGCGAACGCCCGGCGGGTGAGCACGTACATGACCGCGAGCATCGCCACGTATGCGCCGCACAGAGCGACACCCGCTCCTGCGATCCCGAGCGGTGGAACGAGAACTAGCAGCAAGACCACGTTCGCCGCCAACCCGACGATCGCGGCCGGGAAGTTGCGCGTCGTCACCTTGGCGCGCCCCGCGATCACGAGGAACACGACCCAAAGACCGTACATCGCCCATCCGAGCGCGACCCAGGGCAGAGCGCGGTACGCGTGGAAGTAGCTGTGCGCGGCCAGCAGCCGCAGTACCCAACGTCCCTCGAGCGTGAGCCCCGCCACGACCCATCCCGAGATGAGCACGTAGTAGGTGGTGACGAGGCCATACAGACGCGCGGCCTCATGGTCGTCGGTGACCGAGTAGGCAAGCGGAGGCCACGCGTACTGAAACGCGCGCACAATGAACGCCACCGCCCCCGCCAGGTTGATCGCGATCGAGTACAGGCCGGCGAGCGACGGGCTGCGGTCGTGGTAGATGTAGTAACGGTCGACGATGCTGAGCGCATATACGGAAGCCTCCGCCGGCACCGTCGGCAGACCGAAGCGCATCAGCGACCGGAAGGATTCGGTCGGCTCGCGGCGCGGGGCGAGCCGCGACCGCATCGTCCACCAGAGTCCGAGCAGAACGACGGTCGTGCTGGCGTAGTTGCCGAGCAGGTAACCGCGCGCGCCGTCCTTCAGCGCGACCACGAGGATCAACGTCGAGGCAATCGTCAAACCGACGTTGATCAGCGACGCGGTCGCATACGCCCGCAGCCGCTCGTCGACGCGCAGCAGCGCGTATGCGAGCTCGAGGTTCGTGAATGCCCACAGCCCGAGCACCGCGACCAGGAACGTCTTCGGATCACGGTGACTGAGAACGAGCTTCGAAAGCGGCACAGAGGCGCCCGCGAGCGCGGCGGCGGCGATCGTCGAGGCGATCAGCAGGAAGCGGATCGACCGCCGCGCGAGCGCGTCCCGCCGCTCCTGGTCGGCGTCCGTGAAGTAGTAGCGGAGGAACGCTTCGATGATCCCGAAGCGGACGACGATGCTGACGAAGATCACGCTGTTGGCAAGCAGCTGCACCTCGGCATAACCGGAGGGCACGATGTACCGGGTGTAGACGGGCAGCAACAGCACCGCCATGAACTTCGAGACGACGTCCGCGACCTGGTAGGCACCGAGCGAGCTCGCCAGTCGCTTGAGGTAGGCGGTCATCGGGTCACGGGCTTACGGCGGGCACGTCGACTGCACGCTGATCGGGAAGCCGTATATGACGGGGTCGATCGTGCGGTTCTGGTGGATCAGATGGATGCTGAAGTTGTAGAGACCCCGCGGAGCGACCGTCCCGTCTGCCAGGCGCCCGTTCCATGGGTACTGGAACTTCTGGTAGATCGGGGCCGATACAGCAGTGGCGAGCGTCCTGACCACCTTGCCGTCGTGTCCGACGATGTACAGGTTGAAGCTGTCGGCGTGATGGAGAAGGTGGAAGGAGAGCGTGACCGCGCTGCAGCGGGCGTTGGCGGGGACGATGTTGTGCGGGGTGTTGCCATAGGTCTCTTCGGCGATCAGCGGCGTCGTCACCTTCAGGTGCTGCGTGATGAAGAAGGCGGCGATCGTCGCCAGAACCAACGCGGCAAAGCCGTACACGGGCACGCGGCGGTTCACAGCGGCACCAGCGCCACGTTGGGCACGTCGAAGTCGTGGAAGGCGGCGAGCCCTCGCGGATCGCGCTCGCAAAGCGTGACGCGGATCGTGCCGCCATGACAGACGACGAGCGCCGGCAGCTCGCCGCTCGCGCGGACTTCATCGAGGGCAGCGTGCACCCGCGTCTGCTGCTCTCTCAACGATTCGCCACCCGGAAAGCGCCAGCTATCCCCGGCGCGCCGCCAAGCCGCGTAGAGCTCGGGCTGCTCGTGCTCGATGTCGACGAAGCACTGGCCCTCCCACTCGCCCCGATTGGCCTCCCGGAGGCGAGGGTCGAGTCTTGCCTGCCGGCCGATCCGATCGCCGACGATCTCCGCGGTCTCACGTGCGCGCTGTAGGTCGGATGACCACAGCGACGCGATTCGGAGCGGTGCGACCCGCTCTGCCAGTTCAGCAGCCTGGCGGCGGCCAGTGTCGTTGAGCGGCGTGTCGGTGAAGCCCTGCACCCGGATCGGCTCGAGGTTGTCGTTCGTCTCCCCGTGGCGAGCGAGGAAGATGCCACCCTGGGCCGGCTCGCTCACTGGATCCCGAGTGTGTCCGACCGCAGCCCGAGCCTCAGTGTTTCGAGCGCGAGCACGTCAGTGGGGGCGATGTTGCTCAGGTTGACCTCGGGCCCGAAGCGACGCACGAACCACACCTGCTGGTGCTTGTTCGGGGCGTCGAACATGATCTGCGCCGGGTCGATCTCGTGCACGATCTCCCCGATCAACCCCTCTCTGACCTCGCCCGTGGGCCTGAAGATGCCGGCGCTGCCCGCTTCCCGGCCCTCGGCGATCACCTTCCAGGCACCGGCCTGGAGCTCCTTGCGCATCTGCTCGACCCATTGATAGGGCGGCGTGATTGCGCCTGTGTCGTCCTTGGAGCCGACCTCGGAGAGAACGATGAAATCACGGGCCAGCCGCTCGATCAGCTCAACCTTGCGGTCGTGATCGAGGCTGATCGTGCCGTCGGAGATCTCGAAGTAGCGCAGCCCCAGATCGCGGACCCAGTCGAGCAGGGCGTCCAGCCGACCCTGGCTGATGGCCAGCTCGGTGAGCGTCCCGCCGAGCACCACCGGAATGTCGTGCTCGCGGTAGCGGGCGAGCTTGCGCTCGAGGTTTCCGGTGATCACCGAGGTGCCCCATCCGAGCTTGACGATGTCCACGGAGTTGCCCGCAACTTCGATCAGTCCGTCGACCTCAGCGATCGACAGGCCTCGGTCGATCACGTGCGTGACCCCTCGCTCACGGGGCTTCGGGCTACGGCGCGGCAGTTTCAGGAGGTCCACGGTGCCGTGCAGGCTAGATGGTCGGACGGCCGCGGGCAGGGCGGCCGAGAACGCCGCTCTACGGCGTCGAAGAGAGGTCCCGCCCGACGGTCACGATCACGTTCACGCGGCACGCGGACGCCGGTGGGCAGGCAACCGCCTGCGCGCTCTGATCGGCAGGCTGGATGCTCGACGACGGTAGCTTGAGAGCCGAGGCAACCCGAACCGCGTCACGCCTGAAGCCGGGCAAGAACGCCACGATCGTTGATGGATGCGTCTGATCCGCGGCGGTGGCGACGTTGCCCTGCCGATAGCCGGCGCCGAGCAACTTCAGCGCGACTTTGTGGGCCAGCTGCGCGACGTCGGTTCCGTTCAACACCGAGACCGTCACCGAGCTCGGCTTGAACGCGTTTGCGGTCCGCGGGACGGGCGCGTTGGTGGTCCGAGCCGAAGCGGCCGGTTTGGGCTTGTTATTGCCGCTGGATGAAGTGACAACGAGCAGCACGGCCACGATCGCACCCACGATCAGGACCGCGAGCACGACAGGCAGCCAGCGCCGAGCGGGAGAACGTCTCGTACTGCCGCCGAGCGAGAGCGAAGGCGGCACGGAGCCGCCAGAGCGGATCTGCACCCGGCGCGGCGGGGGCGCTGTCGGCGGTGAGGAAGCGGGCTTGGCGGGGCTTGGAGAGGCGGCTGCGGCAGCGACGGGCGGAACCACCGGGTGATCGCCGGTCCCGTTTGAGGCTGGCGACGACGGGCGGGTGGCCGAGTCTCCCGCACCGGCCGCGGCCGTCGCCGGCGGCGGCGTCGGGGCAGGCGCCTCCGTGGGAGGAGGCGACGGCGTGGCCACCGCGGTCGCGCCCGCCGGCTTCTCGTTGGCCTCCGCGACAGCAGCGGGAACGGGGGCAGCGGCAGGTTCGGGGGCTGCTGCCTCGTGGACCACGGGCTCGGGGGTGGGGATCAGCCTCGTTGCGGAGATCAGCGCGGGCGCGCCGACCCCGGCCGGGGCGGCCGGAATCGGCATCGGCTGCGGTGCGCCCGCGGTCGCCGGGGAGGGCATCGGCGCTCGCAGGCCGACCGCTGCAGTCGCAGGCTGGCCCGACGAGAGCGGGACCGCTCCGGCGGCGTGCGTCGCGGTTGCGCCCGCTGGCACGGGCGCCGGCGCCACCTCAGGACGTCCGAGCTGTGCGACGCGGCGTTCCAGCTCACCGACTCGCTGGTTCGCGGCGGTGGCCTCATCACGCAGCGTCGAGGTTTCGCGCGCCTGGGCGAAATAGAGGAGCACCAGGATCGCGAGCCCAATGATCGCGGCGAACCCGGCGTCCGCGCCCACAGACGACACGAAATGGCTGATGGAGAAGGCGAATTCGGGATGCACGTCGTCGGCCTGGGAGTCTACGTTGCCGCTCGGCTGCCTTTAGGAAACCTCAACCCGGCCCATCCTGGCGTCCGCAAGACGAGACACCTGGCCGGCGAGGACCGCAGCATCGCCTTCGAGCACGAGCAGGTTGACATCGGCGAATGTGCCCTCGACCCACGCTGGATCGAGCGGCTCATGCTCGGCGCGGACGATCCGCGCAGCGGGTGTCGGCTGCGGCCGCTCGTAAGGGTTGAACAAGTCCTCGCGGAACTTCTCTCCGGGCCGTGGCCCGATGATCTGGATCGCGATGTCGCGCTCGGGCTCGAGGCCGGACAGGCGGATCATCGCCTCGGCGAGATCGATGATCCGCATCGGCTCTCCCATCTCGAGCACGAACACCTCGCCGCTCCGGGAGTCGAGCGACCCCGAGCGGATGATCAGCTGCACCGCCTCCGGAATCGTCATGAAGTAACGCGTCATGCGCGGATCGGTGACCGTCACCGGGCCCCCGACCGCGATCTGGCGACGGAAGATTGGCACCACCGACCCCGAGGATCCGAGCACGTTTCCGAACCTCACCGTGGCGAACTTGGTCGACGGGTAGGTGGCGGCGGCTGCCTCCACGGCCCACTCGGCGAGCGCCTTCGAGGCGCCCATCACCGTCGCCGGCTTGACCGCCTTGTCAGTCGAGACGAGCACGAACGTCCCGACGCCCAGCTCGCCCGCAACGCGGACGACGATCCGAGTGGCGAGCGCGTTGTTGCGAACCGCCTCGACGGGATTGGCCTCCATCATCGCCACGTGCTTGTAGGCGGCGGCGTGGAACACGATCGCCGGGCGATGCTCGAGCATCACCTCGCGGACCCGCTCCTCCTCTTTGCAGTCGGCGAGCACAGGGACCGCTGTGCGCACGTGCCGGTCCTCCTCGAGCTCCCGCAGGATCTCGAACAGATTGTCTTCGGCGTGGTCGAGCAGTACCAGCTTGCGCGGGCCGACGCGCGCGATCTGACGGCAGAGCTCCGAGCCGATCGAGCCGCCGGCGCCGGTCACCAGCACGACCTGGTTGTGAAGGTAGGCACCCACGCGCTCCAGCTCCATCAGCACAGGCTCTCGACCGAGCACGTCCTCCACGCGCACCTCGCGCAGCTGGCGGGTCACCGCCAGCCCACCGGATCCGTCTCGCAGGAGCTCGAACACGGTCGGCGTCGTGCGGACCGGGATGCCGCGCTCACGGCACGCCGCCACCACGGTGGCGCGCACCGTTCCCGGGGCCGACGGGATCGCGATCACAACCTCCTCGGGCTCGACTTCGTCCAGCACGCGCTCGAGATCGTCAGCTGCCGTGGTCCCGAGGACGCGCAACCCGTACTCGTCCTTCATCCGGAGCTTGCGGGGATCGTCGTCGACGAACCCGACCGGGCGCAAGCGCAGCTGAGGATTGCGCGCCAGCTCACGGACGACCAGCCGGCCGCCGTCGCCGGCGCCGACGATCAAGACATCGCGGGCCCCTTTGGCGACGCGGATGCTCCGGACCCGCCCCTCGGCGACCAGATGCACGACGAACCTCGCCCCGAGCAGCAGCATCAGCGTGAGCAGGAAGAACAGCGCGATCACGCTAGCCGGGAGGGTCACAGCGGTACTCGGCACACCCGAAGCCCGGGGGGTCTGCACGGGATGCAGGAGCGTGATCGCACCGACGATGATCACCGTCGCGCTGACCACCGCCTTGACGACCGCCTCGTAGTCCCTCTGCCCGACGAAGGTCCACAGGCGCTGGTATGCCCCGAACGCGGACAGCACGACCAGAGTGCCGGGGACCACCCACGGGATGGTCGTGTCAAACAGGTCCGAATAGCGGTGAGCCTGGCCCGAGAAACTCTCGAACCGCAGACGAAAAGCTAGGTAGTAGGCGAGCGCGACCAGGCCGCCGTCCACGACGAGCTGCGGAAGCGAGTGTCGATGAACGGGGAAGGCCGCGGATCTGATCCGCCGGCGCATGCGGGCCGCATTTTAGGGCTAGATGCTGTCAGCGTTCTGTTAGGGGCGACAGCAGCAGATCGGTGAAAACGCCTGGATCCCGCCGGACTCGCTGATCAAGGAGCGGGCCCAATCGATTGATGAGCTGGACGTCCTCGGCGCGCTCGAGCCGCTTCAACCGGCCCTCGGCGATCAGCCGCTCGTCGACCGCTCCGAGCTTCCCTTCGAAAATCGTGTAGACGGGGGTCCCCAACGCCACCGCCTCGCGGTTCATCGTTCCCCCGGCGGACACGACGAGGTCGGCATGGACGATCAGCGACTGGGCGTCCACCGCGCCATCGGGCACGATCAGCCCCCCGCCGCGGACGAGCCGATCGCGCTGCTGCTCGGTCCTGGGCAGGACCACCGCCTGCTCGCCCCGCAATCGCTCGAGCACCTGCTCGAACAGATCGTTCTCGAACCGGTGGTACAGCGAGACTTCGGGCGGCGTTCGCAGCACGGCGATCGGACGCGCCGGATCGAGGCCCAATTCGTCGAGCACCGCCCCCTCTGGCTCGAAGTCGGCCAGGTAGTACTCCTCCTTCAGGCCCTCGTAGGCCCGGAGCTTGCCGCGCGCGCCGTAGCGATACAGACGCTCCGGGCGGGATCGCGTCGGGGACGACGACGGCTTGTGCCAGTCGGCAGTTGAGGTTGTGCTGAACGGTCGCCCACTCGTAGTCGAAGGTCGTGGAGCAGGCGATGCGGAGCGGCGCCGCAGCGACGGTCACGTCGTTGGAGCCGTGGCCGAGAGCGAGGTCGAACTCCCGCGCGCCGGGCCCAGCGAGCGAGCGCAGTCGAGCGTGAAGCGAGCCCGCAAGCCTTCGCCCCCAGCCTGCTGCCCCGATGCCGGCCGATCACGGTGTGCTCGATCCCGAAGCGGCGGCAGAGGTCGAGCGTCTGCGGCGAAGTCGCGCGCGGTGACTTCCACCTCGTGGCCCGGGCCCGAAGCCGCTCGATCACCGGACGGAGCACGAGCACGTGCGGGGAGTTCGTGAGATCGATCCAGATCCGAGACACTAGGTGACGCGGGCGGCGTGCTCGAGCGCGGCGACGACCTGCTCAGCCTCGGCCGGCCCGACCGTTGGGCCCATCGGCAGCGCGAGGTTCGCGCCCGCGAGCTGGTCGGTCGCTGACAGCTCGGTGGCCGGATCGGCGTACGGGAGCATCGCGGGCTGGCGGTGGACCGGCGTGCGGTAATAGCCGCGCGCGTGGATCCCTCGCTCGGAGAGCGCGGCGATCAGTGCCTCGGGGTGCGGATGCGTCACAACGTAGAGGTGCCACGCGGGCTCAGCGCCTTCAGGCGGACGGGGCAGCCGGACGTGCTCGGCGAGCCCGGCCGCCGCGTACGCGGCGGCCGCATCGCGCCGGGCCGCGCTCCAGCCGTCCAGATGCGGCAGCAGCATCCGGAGCACCGCGGCTTGAAGCTCGTCGAGCCGAGAGTTGTAACCGACGTCGGTGAACGTCTCCTTGTCCTGCGAACCGTGGAAGCGAAGCGTTCTTGCACGCTCAGCGATGCGCGCGTCGGAGGTCACGACCGCGCCGCCGTCTCCGAAGCACGGAAGGTTCTTCGAGGGGTAGAAGGAGAACGTCGCCGCGTCGCCGAGCGCACCGGCGCGACGGGCGCCGTAGCGGGCGCCGGCGGCCTGGGCGGCGTCCTCGAGGACCGGGACGCCCAGCTCGCGGATCTCCGGGACCGGAGCGGGGCACCCGAACAGGTCGACCGCCACGATGGCCTTCGTCCGAGGCGTCAGGGCGGCGCGGACGGTGTCAGACGTCACGTTGCGGGTGTCTCGGTCGACGTCGCAGAACACCGGGCGCGCGCCGGCGGTCACGATCGCCTCGACGCTGGCGTAGAAGGTGAACGACGGCACCACGACCTCGTCGCCCGGCTCGACATCCATCGCGCGGAGCGCGATCGTGATCGCGTCGGTTCCGTTTGCGACGCCTACGACGTGCTCGACGCCGAGGTAGGCGGCGAACTCCTGCTCGAAGGCCCGCACCTCGGGACCGAGGACGTACCGCCCGCTCTCGACGACTTCGGCCAGGCGTTGCTGGATTGAGGGGAGCAGCGGGGCCAGGACGGCCGGGGTATCGAACAGGGGGATCGGCATTTAGGGTGGCTGAACCCTACTGTCGCTACCCTTGCCCGCCGTGCTCCTGACCTTCGCCTCCGTCTCAGAGCAGCTGGCCAACTCTGCGACCGACATCGTCTCCGACGCCGGTCTCGCGGGGATCTTCGCGCTGATGCTGCTCGAGAGCGCCTGTATCCCCGTGCCGTCGGAAGCGACGATGCTGTTCGCCGGCTTCAGCGTCGCGAGCGGCCACTACAACCTGCTGACGATCACGGTGGCGGGTGTGCTCGGGAACCTCGTCGGCTCCTGGATCGCTTATGGAGTCGGCTACTACGGCCGCCTCGAGCTGTTCGAGAAGCACGGAAAGTGGCTCCACATCAGCCCGAGACAGCTGGCACGCGCAGACCGATGGTTCAGCCAATACGGGGCGATCACCGTACTAGTGACAAGGGTGATGCCCGTGATCCGCACGTTCATCTCGCTGCCAGCCGGGGTCGCCCGGATGCCGTTCTGGCGCTTCACACTGTTTACCGTGGTCGGCTGCATCCCGTGGGTGTTCCTGCTGGGGTTGATCGGAGACCTCGCGAAGTCACACTGGAAGAGCTGGCATCACGCTCTGGCGTACCTCGACTACATCGGCGCCGCGGCGATCGTGGCTGCCGTGATCTACGTGCTGATCCGCTGGCGACGGGCCGCGAGGGACCCCGAGCCGGCGGCCGATGTAACCAGCTGAGTGCGCTTTCCGCCGCAGAGGCGCTCGCGCTCGGCGCACTCCAGGGGCCGGCCGAGCTGCTGCCGATCTCATCCTCAGGCCATGTCGCACTGCTGCCGTGGCTGCTCGGGTGGGACTACGTTGAATTGGATGACGAGCTGCGAAAGGCCTTCGAGGTCGCACTCCACGCCGGGACCGCTGCGGCGCTGCTGATCACGCTTCGCGACGAGGTCAGCGACGTGTTGCACCAGCCGAGCCCTCGGCTCACGGCCCTGATCGCTCTGTCGTTCGCCCCGCCGGCTCTGGTCGGGTACGCACTCGAGCGACCGATCGAGCGACACCTCGGGACTCCAAGGACGATCGCCGGCGGACTGCTCGCGGGGGCGGTGGCCATGGCTTGGGCCGATCGGCGGCCGCAGACGCGAACGAGCGCGGACGCTGGACCGCTCGACGCACTGTGGCTCGGGGTCGCGCAGGCGTGCGCGCTCCTACCTGGGGTCTCGCGCAACGGGGCAACGCTCGCCGCGGCGCGCTGGCGGGAGTTCACGCGCGAGGACGCAAACCGCCTCTCGCGTCACGTTGCACTGCCGGTGATCGTCGGGGCGACCGTGCTGAAGGCCGCGCGGCTCAGCCGACGCGGCCTACCGGAGGGCACGCGACTGCCGTTCGCGGTGGGCGCCGCGGCGTCGTTCGCCTCGACGCTGGGGTCGACGTGGCTGATCGGAGTCCTGGAGCGCGACCGCTCGCTTGCGCCCTACGCGATCTACCGTGTGGCGCTCGCGACCGCGGTGATCAAGCGACTGTCGGGGCGAGCGACGACAATTGGGTAAGTGAGCAACTCGTACGCCACCGCAGGTGTCGATACCCGGGAGGCCGGCCGCGGGGTCGGCGTCCTCGTCGAGGTGCTGCGCGGGATCGAGACCGGCCGCGACCAGCTGACCGTCCCGCTCCCGGGTCACTATGCGAGCGTCATCCGGGTGGCCGAGAACCTCGGGATCGCGCTCGCCACCGACAGCGTGGGCTCGAAGGTCATCGTCGCCGAGCAGGCGGGGCGGTTCGACACGATCGGGATCGACTGCGTGGCGATGAACGTCAACGACCTGATCTGCGTCGGGGCGGAGCCGCTGGCGCTGCTCGACTACATAGCCGTGGAGCGGGCTGAGGCCGAGCAGCTGCGCCAGCTCGCGGTCGGATTGCGGGCGGGCGCGGAGACCGCCCGCGTCGAGATCCCGGGTGGCGAGGTGTGCCAGGTGCCGGAGGTCATCCGCGGCCACCCATCACCGCGGGGGTTCGACCTCGTAGGTTCGGCGTTCGGGACCGTCGCGCTCGACCGGATCATCGATGGGTCCGCATGCAGCCCGGGCGATGCATTGATCGGGTTGCCCTCCAGCGGGGTTCACTCGAATGGACTCACGCTCGCCCGGCGCGCGCTCGAGGACCTTCCGCTCGACGCTACGCCCGAGGCGCTCGACGGCGCCACGGTCGCCGACACGCTGCTTGAGCCGACCACGATCTACGTGCGCGCGGTCCTCGAGCTGCTGCGAAGTGATGTCCCCGTGCACGGTCTGGCCCACATCACCGGCGACGGCGTGCTGAATCTGCTGCGGATCGGGTCAGGAATCGGATATGAGATCTCCTCGCCGTTGCCGGTCCCGCCGATCTTCGACCTGATCGCGCTCGCACGGGGATGTGCCGGCCGTGGAGATGTGGGAGGTGTTCAACATGGGGTGCGGCTTCTGCGCGATGGTCCCCGCCAACGCGGTCGATGAGGCCGTGGCGCTGCTCGCGGCCCACCATCCCGGCACCGCCGTGATCGGGAAGCTCACGGACGCACCGGCTTGGTCGCTCTCCCCGGTCTCGGGCTCGAAGGCGACGCCAGGGGCCTGCGACGGTGTCCGGGGAAATAGAAGACCTGTTCGGGCGCTCTGGTAGCGCAAAATAGAGGGGACGCATGACGCACGCTGCTCGGCACGACGCTCAACGGCCGCTACCGCCTCGAGGCGCGGATCGGCGCGGGCGGCATGTCGACGGTCTACCGAGCGCTGGACGAGACGCTCCAGCGCCGGGTCGCGATCAAGCTGATGAACCGCGAGGTGGCGAGCGACTCGGACCAGCTCGAGCGCTTCCGCCGCGAGGCGCGGGCGGTCGCGCAGCTCTCGCACCTCACATCGTCGGCGTGATCGACGCGGGCGAGGACGAGGGCCGCCCCTACATCGTGTTCGAGTACGTGGAGGGCGAGACGCTCAAGGAGCGGATCCGCCGCCAGGGGCGGCTCTCGATCCCGGAGGCGGTGGCGTACGCGATCGAGATCGCCCGGGCGCTCGGCGCCGCTCACGCGCGGCACATCGTCCACCGCGACGTCAAGCCCCAGAACGTCCTGATCGACGAGGAGGGGTCCGCCAAGGTGACCGACTTCGGCATCGCGCGGACGCTGGACGAGGAGGGGCTCACCGCCGACGGGCGCGTGCTCGGCACGACCGACTACGTCTCTCCGGAGCAGGCGCTCGGCCAGCCCGTGACCGGCCAATCGGATCTGTACTCGCTCGGAGTGGTGCTGTACGAGATGGTGACCGGCGAGGTGCCGTTCACAGGGGAGAACCAGGTGGCGGTGGCGATGAAGCACGTCCGCGAGGAGCTACCGGACGTAAAGGCGAAGCGCCCGGAGGTGTCCGCGGCGCTGGCCGCGGTGATCGACACCGCGACCGCCAAGCGGGTCGAGGACCGCTACGCGGACGACGCCGAGCTGATCGCCGACCTCGAGGACGCGCTGGCGATCGAGACCTCGCGCGCCGGAAACGCCGGCGGCGAGGTCACCGCCGTCCTGCGAACGCTGCCCAACCGAACCCGCAGCGAGAGTCCCGTTCGGGCTGCGCCACCGGATGATCGCCGGCCTGCTCGGCCTGCTGGTGATCGCCGGCATCGTCGGCGTCGTTGTCTGGCTCGCGACCCGCGCCCACCACGGGACAGGCAAGAGCGCCCAGGCGCCGCCGGCGAGAGCTCCACCAGGTGCCGCTATGCCAGAGCTGCGCCGACGATTACAACCCCGATGCGCCCGCGGGCTCGCCGAAGACGCAGAACCCCAACGACGTCGGCCTCGCGATCGACAACGCTCCGAGCACGGCCTGGAAGACGGAGCAGTACTACAGCGGCTCGCTCCAAAAGCCCGGTGTCGGGATCTACATCGATGCAGCGCCGGGAGTGGTGGGGCGCGAGCTGCGCCTGCTGACCCAGACCCCGCACTGGACCGCGCAGATCTGGGTGACCAACACGCCGCCCAACCCAAACGTCGCGTTCGGCTCGTCCAACTGGGTCAAGGTCGCGAGCGTCCCGTCGGTCTCCTCGAAGCAGGACATCCCACTGGCAACGGGCGGCACCGGTATCGCTACTACCTGGTGTGGATAACGTCGCTGCCCCCCGGGAAGAGGAGCGTCTCGATCAACGAGATCTACCTGTACAGGTAGCCGCGTCCGGCTTCGGCCCGGCCTTCAGTGCTGGTGGCCGCGCTCGGCGGCGTATCGGTCGAGCGCGAGCCGGACGAGCCGGTCGAGCAGCTCGGGATACGGCACGCCGCCGGCGGCGAACAGCGACCCGAACACACTCGTCTCGGTGAATCCCGGCATCGTGTTGAGCTCGTTGACCAGTACGCGGTCGTCCTCAATGAAGAAATCGACCCGCGCGAGGCCGGCGCATCCTGCCGTCGTGAACGTTGCGAGCGCCAGCTCCCTCACCCGCTCGCGGACCTGTTCGGGTACACGAGCGGGGACGACGAGCTTCATCCCCCCCGGCGTGTACTTGGCCTCGTAGTCGTACCAGCCGTCCCCCGCTGCCAGCACGATCTCGCCGGGCTCGGACGCTATCGGGTCCCCGTTGCCGATCACCGAGCATTCCACTTCGATGCCGTTCGCTGCCCTCTCGACAATCACCGAGGGATCATGCTCGAACGCGAGCTCCAGTGCCGCCGGCAAGTCGGTGCTGTCCGCCACGCGTGCGATGCCGACACTCGATCCGAGCCGCGCCGGCTTGACAAATACGGGCAGCCCAAGCTCGGCCAGGCTTTCCGTCACCGCTTCGGCATCCGAGCGGTAGCTCTCGACGCGAACGCCGCGGTAGTCGACCTGGGGAATCCCCGCCTGGGCCATCAACTCCTTGAACAGAACCTTGTCCATGCACAGCGCCGAGGCCAGGACTCCGGCGCCGACGTACGGGACGTCCAGGCACTCGAGCAGACCCTGGACCGTCCCGTCCTCGCCGAACGGGCCGTGCAGCGCGGGGAACACGACGTCCCCGAGTCGTGACCCTCGCCTGGAGTCAGCGACAGACGCTCCCCGTGGCGACGCCAGGCTCCGTCACGACCGATCTCGATCTCGATCGGGCGATGTCCGCCAGCCGCCAGGCCCGCGCGGACGGACGCCGCGGAAGCCAGCGACACCTCGTGCTCGGAGGAGCGCCCGCCTCCGAGGACAGCGACCGTCAGGGCTGTCACGGTCCGGTGGTGGTGGTCGTGTTCGTCGGCGTCGTCGTGGGGGTCGTGATCGGGGGCTTGAAGTGGCCGACGACGATCGTGACCGTCGACCCCTTCTTGGCGTTGCTGCTGGCGGCCGGGCGTTCGCTGAGGACGATGCCGTTCTTCGCCGGGTCGGTGACGTCACGGGACGATTGCGCCACCAGGAACCCTGCCCCTTGGAGCGTGCTGGTCGCCGCGGCTGAAGTGTCGCCCTTCACGTCCGGTACCGCGGCCGTGTTCTTCTTCTTCGGTTGCGCCTTGGCGATCACGAGCGCGACCGTGGAGCCCGACGACGCCTGACTGCCGGCCGTGGGGGTCTGGCTGATCACGTTGCCGGCAGTCACATTCGACGAGGCCAGCGTGCTCGTGGTCACCTGGAAGCCGGCACCCTGGAGCGTCGAGGTCGCACTGCTCTGAGACTGGCCGACGACGTCGGGGACGCTCTTCGTCGCGGCGCCCGAGGAGACGATCAAGTTCACGGCGCTGCTGGGTGGCACGGACTGACCGGCGGCGGGAGAGCTCGAGATCACCGCGTTGTTCGCGACCGAGCCGGAGTGCTGGGGAGTGATGCCCCTACCTTCAAGTGGACTGCCTCCAGGGCCTGCCTCGCCTGGCCCAGTGTCTCGCCTTGGACCGGGGGGCACAGTCACGTTGCCCGGGCCGTTGGAAACGGCGAGCGTGATCGTCGAACCCTTGTCGGCCTTGGTCCCGCCGTTGGGGTTCTCGGTCAGGACGTATCCGTACACGTGCTGGTTGCGCTCGTACTGCCAGCCGACCTTGAATCCTTCGTTCTGAAGCTGCGTACGGGCGATGTCGAGCTGCTCTCCGACGACCGGGGTGACCGTCACCTGCTTCGGGCGGGTGAGGAAGTACGCCGCCACGCCACCTCCGGCGAGCAGGAGAAGGACCGCCAACGCCGCCAGCCACGGCCAGATGCTTCGCCCGGGGCCCTCGCGGGTCGGCTCGGGCTCGCCGGGCGGCGGACCGCCTCCGTCTGCCTGAATGATTGGTGGGGCGGGCGGGCTCGTCTCGGATGCGGCACTCGCGTGCGGTGCCGCAGACGAGACGAAGCCGCCCGCCGCAGCGCCGGCACCCACGGCCGCAAAGGCGGCGGTCAGCTGACCGGCGTGGCCCGAGGTGATCGCCGCCTTGGCGTGCTCGAGCGCCGCGATGAACTGGTCAGCGTCTGCCGGCCTGTCGGCGGGGTTCTTGTTGAGGGCCCACATCACGACCTGCTCGAGCCCGAGGGGGACGTTCGGGTTCGCCCTAGTGACCGCCGTGGGGGGCTCCGAGACGTGCTTGATCGCGATCGTCACCGCCTGCTCGGCGTCGAACGGGACGTGTCCGGTGAGCATCTCGTACAGCACCACACCGATCGAGTAGAGGTCGGAGGCGGCGCTGACCGCGTGGCCTTGCGCCTGCTCCGGAGAGAGGTACTGCGCGGTGCCCAGAATCGACCCCGTCTCGGTCATGTCGGAGGCGCCCGCGCGGGCTATGCCGAAGTCCGTCACCTTCGCCTGATCCTGATCGTCGACGATCACGTTGTGCGGCTTCAGGTCACGGTGGATCACCCCGCGCTTGTGCGCGAATCGCGCCGCCTTGAGGATCTGGAGCGTGATGTCGATCGCGCGCACGGGATCGAGAGGAGCGTCGTCCCGGATCAACTGCTTGAGCGTCCGGCCAGGGACGTACTCCATCGCGATGTAGTACGTCCCGTCATACGACCCTCGGTCGTATACCGCCACCACATTGGGGTGCTGGAGGCCGGCCGCGGCTTGCGCTTCGCGCCGGAAGCGCTCGACGAACCCGGGATCCTCGGCGAACCGGCGGTAGAGCAGCTTGAGTGCGATCTTCCGCGACAACTGCTGGTCCTCGGCCAGGTAGACGTCCGCCATACCCCCGGCGCCGAGCCGCGAGAGCACGCGGTAGCGGCCGTCGATCAGGGTTCCGAGGACGCTGTCAGGCATCACTGACCCTCCGAGAGCAACGTCTGGATCACCCGGGCGGCGATCGGCGCCGCAACCGTGCCGCCGAAGCCACCCTGGGTCTGGTCGATAGTGACCGCGACGGCGACCTTCGGGTTGTTGACCGGGGCGAAGCCGATGAACCAGGGCTCGAGTCAGATTCGATCCCGTCGTTCCGATGGATGCGGTGCCCGTCTTGCCCGCCACGCTGACGCCGTTCAGCTGAGCGGGCGTCCCGGTTCCCTCTTCAACGACGCGGGTCATCATCTGGGTTATCTGATCGGCGGCGGAGGGCTTCATTACCTGCCGGTACAGGCTCGGCTTGATCGTCTCGACCGTCTGTCCCGATGGGTTCACGACGCGAGAGGTGAAGCCGCGGAACCATCAGCCTGCCCCTGTTGGCCACAGCCGAGGCAACCATGGCCATCTGCAGCGGGGTCACGAGCAGTCCCCCCGTCCGATCCCGATCCGGCCAATGTCCTCGTTGGGGCTAGCCGGCGGATATGGGCGCGACGGGCGCTGACGGGGCCCAGGGTTGGCTTGGGTTCAGCTGAGTTGGGCGGGTAGTCGAGGGCAGGCTTTGCGTAGAACCCGAACCGCTGCATGTACTTGGTCATGGCCGCCCGGCCGACATCCTGAGCTACCTGCGCCCAGACCGTGTTGAACAGAGTACGTCAGCGCAGTCGTCAAGTCGATGTTGCCCCAGCGACTTGTTGCCGTCGTTGGCAACGGCACCCCGGAGATGGTCTTGGGGGAGTCTCCGTTGACCGTCGAGTTGGGCGTAAACATGCCGCTGTCGATCGCCGCCGTCGCCGTGACGACCTTGAAGGTCGAGCCCGGCGGGTAGGACGCCTGGGTCGAACGGTTGAACGTCGACGTCCCTGGTGCTTTCGGAATCGACCTGATTGTCGTTGTATGTGGGATTGGCGTACATGACCTTGACGGCGCCCGTTTGTGGATTGAGCGCGACAACGGAGCCGGCGCGCCCGGCGAGCAGCTGGGACGGCGACCTGCTGTGCTTTCGGGTCAAGCGTCGTGTAGACGTCGTCGCCGACTCGGTCGGTGCCGCCGAGCTGGCCGAAGATCGAGCTGAGACCGGCTTGGATCCCTCGCAGTTCGCTCCCCCGAGAGTCCTCGAGCCCGGCCGCGCGGCCCTGCGCCGCGATCGAGTAGCCGACCGCCTGAGCGAACAGCGGCCCCGTCGGGTAAGTCCGGGTCCAGGTGTGGTCCGGGCCGGGCACCGACCTGGCCAGCACAGCACCGTTGTCGGCCAGGATCCGACCGCGTTTGATCCGCAGGTCGTCGATCAGCGTCCGCTTGTTGAGCGGGTTGCTGTTGAGCGAAGAGGCATCGATCACGGTCCACCGTGAGGTCCACACGACCAGGACCGCGAACAGAACCACGACCACGCCGAAGAGCTTCAGGATCGGGGCGTTCACGTCGGGTCTCCGCGCGCGATCTGAGACCAGCAGAATCAACGCGAGCAGCACGAAGTTGGCGAGGATCGAAGAGCCGCCGTAGGAGATGAACGGCAGCGTCACGCCCGTCAGCGGGATCACGCGGGTCACGCCGCCGACGATCACGAATACCTGGAGCGCGAACATCGCCGTCAGGCCGGTGACCATCAGGGTCGAGAAGGAATCGCGGGCCAGCATCGCGACCTTGAAGCCGCGCCAGGTGAACAACAGGTAGGTGAGCAGTACCGCAGCCGCGCCGAACAGCCCGAGCTCATCGGTGATGACGGCGTAGATCATGTCTGTCTGGGGCGCCGGGAGCAGATATGAATGCGTGCCGGGGATGGTGAGCACCGCCTGCCCGAAGCCCTGGCCGAACATCCCGCCGGCGGCCTGGGCGAAGATCGAGTTGGCGATCTGGTAGCTGCCGAGCGGAGCGTTGTAGAGGCGCGTGTTGAACGGATGAAGCCAGGTCTCGACCCGCGCGTGGACGTGCGGGATGTGCGTGCCGAGGAACCAGAACCCGATCGCGGCCGCGATAAGCCCGATCACCACGAACGAGATCCGATTGGTCGCGACATACAGCACGGCCAGCAGGCCCCCGTAGAACATGACCGACGAACCGATGTCGGAGAGCAGCACGAGCGTGCCCATGGCGAACCCCCAGATCAGCAGCACGGGGCCGAAGTGCTTCAGCGGCGGGAGCGTGACGCCGAGGATCCGCCTCGCGCCCATCACCAGCACCTGGCGCGTATCGCGCAGGTAGCTGGCGAGGAAGATGACCAGTCCGATCTTCGCGAACTCCGGGGGCTGGAACACGAACAGCCCCGGGATCCGCACGCCGAGGTAGGCGCCGTTGGCTGCGTACCCGATGCCGGGCAGGCGCGGCAGCACCAAGAGCGCGAGCGAGCTGGCCACGATCACGTAGCGGTAGCGCTCGAGCTTGCGGTAGTCGCGAAACGCGACGATCGTCGCCGCGAACAGGACCAGGCCGAGCACGAACCACTGCGCCTGAAGGCGCGCCTGGGTCGAGTCAATCCGGTAGACCATCACGACTCCGAAGCTCGCCAGCACGGCGGCCAGCGGGAACAGGTACGGATCGGCATAAGGGAGCGTCGCGCGGATGAACAGGTGGCCGACGATGCAGAGCCCGAGGAAGATCGCTCCGTAGGTGAGGGAGACGTTCGACAGCGCGTTCGAGCGCTGGATGAACACCCCGGCGAAACCAGCCGTGACCAGCAGCGAGGCGGGGATCAGGCCAAGCAGCTCGCGGTTGCGTGCGCTCACGAAACGGCCCCGCTCACGACGAGATCTCGTTTAGCTCGAGCTGGCGAACCAGCTTCGATGCGCTCGACTGGGAGCGCAGGTTGTTGTTGAAGATGCTCGTTCGCCGATCAGCGGGAACCAGTGAGGCCGGGACCCCTGAGACGTAGAACGTCTCGTATAGGTGAACCCCGAACGGCAGGTCGTACGGCAGGCCGCGATAGATCGTGACGATTCCCTGCGAGTTGGTCCCGACGAAGTAGAGGTTGCGGGTGGCGAGGTATCCGCCGCCGCCGACAAGGAAGAGGACGACGATTACCGCGATTAGCGCCGCTACGGGTTTGCCCCAGCGGGGCATCGCTCGCGGGGGTCGTTCCGCCGTGACCGGTGCCTGCCGGGCCCCGGCGACCCGAACCGCCGAGGGAGGCCGAGACGGCGCCTGGACAGCCGCTCCACCGACCATCGTCGGCTGGTCCACCACTCCGTCGCTGCCGGCCTCCACCTCCTCGAGCCGGAACAACACCACGGTGATGTTGTCGCGTCCGCCGGCCTCGTTGGCTTGATCGATCAAGGCCTGCGCGGCACGGTCGAGATCGCTGTTCGAAGCGAGGATCCCCTGCACCCGGTCCTCGGGCACCATCGAGGTCAGCCCGTCGCTGCACAGCAGCAGGACGTCGCCGGCCCTCACGGGGTAGGTCCACGTGTCGACCTCCACGCTCGGCTCCGGCCCTAGCGCGCGGGTGATGATCGAGCGCTGTGGGTGCTCGGCGGCCTGCTCCTCGGTCAGCTTGCCGCGCCGTACGAGCTCGTCGACGAGCGAGTGGTCCTGTGTGAGGCGCTTCAGTTCCCCGTCGCGAAACAGGTAGGCCCGACTGTCACCTACGTGGGCGATCGCCAGCTGCGAGCCGTCGAGATAGGCCGCGGTCAGGGTCGTGCCCATACCCGCGCGCTCGCGCTCGGTGATCGACACTTCGTGGATCCGCTGGTTGGCCTCGACGACCCGGCTCGCGAGACGCTCCTCGGGCGTGCCCGAATCGGGCAGGCCGTCCGCGAAGGCCTCGACGGCGATTCTCGAGGCCACCTCGCCCGCCTGCGCCCCGCCCATGCCGTCAGCGACGACGAACACCGGCGCGCGGGCGAATGCGGAGTCCTCGTTCTCCCGGCGCTGTCGGCCGGTATCGGTCTTGGCGATCGTCTCTGCGGCGCGGAGCATCAGTGAACTATTGGAGGTAAGAGAATTCGGAGTCGCCGATCCGGATCCGATCGCCGGCGTGCAGCGGCTGCGGACCGGTCAGCAGCTCGTCGTTCAGATATGTGCCGTTGGTGGAGCCGAGATCCTCGATCACGACCACGGGACCCTGGCGGGAGATCCGTGCATGGCTTGAGGACGCGAACGGGTCGTCGAGCTGGATCTCGACGTTCCCGCGCCCGAGGGTAACGCCGCCCGCGAGCTCGTAGGCAATCCCCGACTCGTGCCCGGAAGCGCGCTCGACGAGCAGTCGCGGCTCGGAATCATCGTTGGCCTCGAGCAGGCCGTCGGCGGCCGTGTACATCCCGGTCGCGTCAGACGGGCGGTCGCGATCGGGGGCGACGACCCCTCCGCGGCCCCGGCGCAGGTCCCTGACAGCGCTCCACGCCACCCAGACCAGAAACAGGTACAGGACGGCCAGGAAGGCGAATTTCAATCCGACTGAGGCAGGCTCGAGCATCGCGTGACCACTGACCTACTCGAGCTCGAACCTCATCGACAAGGTCCCCAGCTCCAGCTCGTCCCCCGGCTTGACGACCGTCGGGGCATCGATCCGACGCCCGTTGACGCTCGATCCGTTCGTCGAGCCGAGATCCGTGAGCACCCACGAGCCGCCACGGGGGCGAATCTCGGCGTGCTCGCGCGAGATGTTCGGGTCCTCCAGCACGATGTCGCACTTGCGGCTGCGCCCGAGCCTCGCGCCCTCTGAGCCGATCACGAGCCGCCGCCCATCCAGGACGAGCAGCGCGCGCTCGCCCGTCGCGCGAGCGCGCTCCTCGAGCGGCTCCGCCACGCGTCCCGCGGCGCTGTAGACCATCGTCCGGCCACTCTGTTCGGCGGCCTCCGGAGCCGGGCCGGCTTCGGGCTCGTGCTCGGGCTGCACAACGCGTGTCTGGATTCCAAATTCCCCCAGCCCGAGGCGGTCATCGGTTTCGAACTCGATCACCGGCCGCGACAGCATCGCCAGGCGCTCGCGTCGAGCATGCTCGAGCAGATACCCGGCGAGCTCATTGGCCAGAGCGTCCTCGTAGTCGGCAAAGCGCTCGCGGTCCCGCGGCGAGAGGAACACGCGATACTCGTTGGGCACATAGGTGCGTGAGACCGAGGACGACTTGTGCTCCTCCATCTCTCGGGCCAGCTTGCGGGCGATTTCGACAGGTCGCACCTCGGATCTGAAGGCACGGCTGAAGGTGCCCTCGACCAGGCCTGCAATCTTGCTCTCCAGGTTTCTGAGCACGCTCATAGGACGCCGCTCGCGCGGCAACGTGATGCTACGGAAGTCCCGCTCGGGTCACCTCCGAACGCGGCCGCAAACGCCACGCGGCCGCGAGCGAGGGTCCGAGCGCCACTGCCGCCGCAGCGACCGCACCGACGACCGCCGCACGTGGCGCGGTCACGCGCCCGCCGGAGCCTAGGCGAAGCGCGATTTCGGTGCACGAGACGACCGCTGCCGACCAGGCGATCACTCTGGCGGCATCGAGCGCCAGTGAGCGACCCGCGACCAGGGTCGGGAGCACCACAGCCGCCGCTCCCCACACGAGCGCTGCCAGCAACACCCCCCCAGTAAGCGCAGGTCCGAGGACATGGTGTACTGCATCGTACATGGATGGGCTCCAGGCAGCCCGAGCGGGCATTCCGCGGGAGCCGAGGTAAAGGCCCGAGCCGGTCAGCGGCGTCGCGAGCGCGAGCCACAGCCAACCTGTGGCGGCGAGCGCAGCACGGCGCCACGCGCTGGCGGCGCGGGCCGCGAGCGCGGGCCATGCGCCCGCGAGCGCGAGCGCACCAAGGACCGGCGCGCCGGCTGCAAGCGGCCACGCCACCCCGTCCCGCGGGAGGAGCACCACCGGAATCAATGCGGCCAGGGCCACGACCAGCGCGGCCCCGGCATGTCCGCCGAGCGCCGCGCCCGCCACCAGCAGCAAGGCGACGGCGCCGAACCCGAGCCGTGGAAGTACGAGCACCGCCGCGGCGGCGGCTAGACCGATGGTCACCGGGGTGAGCGGGGTGGCCTCGAGCGTGTGCGCCGCGACCCATCCCGCCATCACCGCCGCGCACGCGCTGGCGAGACCTCGCTCGAGCCACGGGACCTGGGCCACGGATGGCGGTGAGGCCGCCGTGGTTTGGGCCGGGACCGATGCAGTTTGGCCGGAGCGCTTCATTCGTGGGCGCCACGGAGGCTCCACCACCCCTCGTACGCCGCTGAGCTCGTCGATCGAGGCGCCGAGCGCTGCAGAGAGCTCGTCGACCGTGCCGCGCTCTCGGGGGCGAGGGCGCAGCGCGAGATCGATACCCCGCCCAAGCTCGTTGGGGAGGTTGCGGCGCTGACGCCGAAGCGGCGGCAGGTGCGCGCCCAGCCGCGCGGAACGTCTCAGGCTGGCGATCGGGTTGACGCCGGTAAGCGCCTCGTACAGCACCAACGCCAGCGCGTACAGGTCGGCCGCGGGGGCCGCTTCACGCCCGGCTGCCTGCTCGGGCGCCATGTACGCCTCCGTGCCGACCACATCACCGGTCTTGGTCAGGGCGTCTCCGCCGAGCACCTGCGCGATCCCGAAATCAGTCAGCTTCGCCGGATACGACGCGCTGACCGGTCGCGCGGGGATCAGGATGTTTGACGGCTTGACGTCGCGATGGATGACTCCCTGGGCGTGGGCGTGGTCGAGCGCGCCACAGAGAGCGATCCCGATTGCGACGATGTCCCGATCTGACAGCCGGCCGGCCTCCAGCAGCTTGTCCAGCGTCGGGCCCCTGACCAGCTCCGAGACCAGGTACGCCGCTTCGTCATCGGCCGCGGCTTCATACAGCGTCACGATCGCCGGATGCGAAAGGCGCGCGGCCGCCCTCGCCTCGCGCGCGAAGCGGGCATCCATCACCCGCTCGCGCGGTACGACCTTGACCGCCACATCACGGTCGAGGCGCTCGTCGCGAGCCCGCCAGACCGTGCCGAATGAGCCCGCGCCAAGACACCGCCCGAGCCGGTAGCGGCCGAGGGCAAGCTGGTCATCCCGGGTCTCTCGTTCCTCGTATGTGGGCGCGGATGAGGAGGGCATCCGTGCGGTTGGCAGCTGGCTCGCGCGCACGGTGTGCTTTTCCACATTTGTGCCTGCGTCCCTGCGGACGCTGACCAGTCGCGATGCTGACCCACGGCCCGCCCTTTCGATGGCCTCCGCGCGTTGCACCCTCTGCAGCGGGCGTTGCGCACTTGCAATTTCAGCCGCACCTATGTGCATACTGGGCTTTACAAATCCCTGGAGGAGACCCAGCTTGTCGTTCTTCGACGAGGCGGATGAGCCGCAAACAGAGACGCGCGCGGCACCGCGCAGGCGCCCGCCCGGTGGTGGCGGAAGGCGCCCGCCCGGTGGTGGCGGACGGTCACCGAACGAGCAGCAGGCGTTCGTCGTGCGCCGCGGGGTGGCCCTTACGGCGGTCGTCGTCGCCGTAATCCTGGTCGTGCTCGGCATCCACAGCTGCGAGGTCTCCTCGCGCAATAGCTCCCTGAAGGACTACTCGAACAGCGTCGCGTCGCTGATCACGAAGTCGAATCAGACCGGCAAAACCTTCTTCACCGAGCTGAACGGCGCCGGCGGCTCGTCAAACGCCGTGGGCCTCCAGACACAGGTTGATCAGACGCTGGGCGATGCCCGTTCTCAGCTGCGCCAGGCCGAGGGCCTGAGCGTCCCGAACGAGATGCGCGTCGCACAGCAAGACCTCGTCCTGGCCCTCCAGATGCGTCGTGACGGGGTGTCGACTATCGCAGGCCAGATCCAGCCCGCGCTGACCAAGTCGACGAGCTCTGACGCCGTTCAGAAGATCGCGGCTGCGATGGGCAACCTTTACGCCTCCGACGCTCTCTACGCGAACTACGCGTCCCACGCTATTGCGGGAGCTCTCCACGCGGCCGGGATCGGAGTCCAGACGCCGACGAACCAGAACGGCCAGCCGATCGCCAGCGGACAGTTCGTCCAGGACATCGGCTGGCTTACCCCGTCGTACGTCGCCGGGAAGCTGGGCGCTTCGGTCCCGTCCGGAGCCAGCGGGCCGGCGGCTCCGGGAATCCACGGCGACGCGATGAAGACGGTCAGCGTCGGCGGTCAAACGCTGACGCCCGGCGGGACCGCGACGCTGGCGGCCAACCCGCCGCCGACGTTCTCTTGCACGTTCAGCAACGACGGGCAGAACAACGAGACCAACACAGTGGTGCAGGTCACGGTCAAGGGGACGAACGTCAGCGGCCAGGCCGTACAGCCGTCCACCAGCCCAGGCGGCTCCTACACCGTTCAGGTGCCCCTCAGCTCCTCACCGTCGCCTGGGACCTACACGGTGACGGCGACGGTCAAGCCGGTGCCGGGCGAGAAGACGTTCACGCACAACAGCCAGTCGTTCACGATCACGTTCCACTGAGGGGTGGGGCGACTACCCCGTCCCGTCACGCGGGTGCTGATTCGGCGCACCCGTGCGTTATTCGCACTTCACGCGACGCGTTCCGGAACGGGGTAGTCGCCCCACCTTTACTGGCCCCTTCCGCTCACTTGAAGCCCTGATCCGGGTCGGACGGACTAGTTCCTTATCCTCTCGGCGGTGCAGCCGTTCGTCCCCGCCCTCGTCCACAACATCTCCAGCGTTGCCGGCGTCATTGCGATCGCGGCCGCGGCCGTCGCCGTCGTGGCGCTTCTCACCGCGGTCGCGCTGGCGTTTCGGCTGCGGCGCGTTCGGGCGGACCAGCGCGTGGTGCTCGGCGGTGGCACGGAGGACCTCGCGGCTCATGCGGCCGGGTTGCAGGCCCAATTCGAGGCGCTGCAGCAATACGTCGAGGACGCTGCGAACGCTCTGCAGGACAGGATGACGACGGTCGAGGGGCGACTCGACGCGACGATCGCCCACCGCGCGCTCGTCCACTACGACGCCTGGGGTGAGATGTCCGGGCAACAGTCGACCTCGATCGCACTGCTGGACGCCACCGGTTCTGGCCTGGTCCTCTCCTCGATCCACCACCGTGACCAAGCGCGGCTGTACGCCAAGGAGGTCACGCAGGGGAGCTCCGACCACGAGCTCTCCCCCGAGGAGAACGAGGCGATCCGGCTGGCGCTCGGCCGGACCAACGGCCGCCCGCAGCCCGCGTAGTTCTCTGATAGGCGGGCTGTCATGCGAGCCGGTTATTTCGGACCCGAGGGAACGTTCACGCAGGAAGCGCTGATCGCCTCGACCCATGCGACCGAGCTCGAGCTGGTCGCCCTGCCGACGATCTTCGACACTGTCATGGCGGTGCACGACGGCCTCGTGGACCGCGCCCTCGTCCCGATCGAGAACTCGCTCGAGGGCTCCGTGAACGCGACCCTTGACGCCCTCGCCATCGAGACCGAAGACGTGGCGATCGTTGCTGAGGTAGTGCACCCGATTCGTCATTGCCTGATCGCGAGGACCCAGCTCGAGCTGTCCGACATCGAGACGGTCGTCTCGCACCCGCAGGCCACGGCGCAGTGCGCCCGCTTCATCCGGACGCGGTTGCCGGGAGCGCGCGTGCTCGCCGGAAGCTCAACGGCCGACGCGGTGCGGACCGTGGCGGAGCACGAAGGACCATGGGCGGCGCTCGGTAACCGGCTGGCGGCAGAGCGTTACGGGTGCCAGGTGCTACGAGCCGGGGTTGAGGACATAGGCGAGAACGAGACCCGCTTCGTGTGGCTCGGACCGGTCGGCGCACCGCCGGGTGCCCCGGGGAACAGCGAGGCGCCGCTCGGGCCGTGGAAGACCGCGATCGTGTTCTGGGGCGTCGGGTCCGAGGCACCCGGCTGGCTCGTGCGGTGCTTATCCGAGTTCGCCGTCCGCGACGTCAATCTCACGAAGATCGAATCGAGGCCACGCAAGCAGGGCCTCGGGCGCTACATGTTTTTCGCCGATTTGGAGGGCCGGGACTCCGAGAGCCACGTCGCTGAGGCCCTCGCGGGACTTGGGACTCACGTCGAGGTTTTGCGGACACTCGGGTCCTTCCCGGCTTGGCCCGGAGACTGATTCACCGCACGTTCACGCGCCGATTCGAGCGCGCAAGCACAACATCACCCCTCGCTACACTGGCGCCAGCCAAATGGCCACGTCGGTAACACCAGTACCAGCGCGGTCCGCGTCGCTTTCCGAGCACCAGCGACGCGGGCCTGCGGTTGGCCGGGTGCTCGTCCTGAACGCGACGTACGAACCGATCAACGTTTGCACTGTCCGGCGCGCCGTGGTGCTGCTGCTCAAGGAGAAGGCCGAGGTGATCGAGCACAGCGACTGGAAGCTTCATTCGGCGAGCCAGACGATCGCCCGCCCGGTCGTGATCCGGCTCGTCACGTACGTCCGGATCCCGCGCGACACCCATCGGCGCAAGATCACGCGACGCGCGGTGTTCGCACGCGACGACTGGACCTGCCAGTACTGCGGCTCGCGGTCGAACCTGACGGTCGACCACGTGGTGCCACGGTCCAAGGGCGGCGGCTCGAGCTGGGACAACATCGTGGCCTCGTGCGCTCCCTGCAATCGGCGGAAGGGAAATGCCGAGCCTCGTCAGGTGGGGATGCGCTTACTGAAGCAGCCGCGCACGCCGAGCCCGCACGTCTTCATCCAAGTGGCGAGCCCGACGATCCCGGCTGCCTGGCGCGCATATCTCGCGGCCTAGGGCGGTCAACAGCATCGCCCCGTCCGGCGTGTGAGCTTTGCTCGACGCCGTCCGGGACGATGCTCTTGTCCCCCTTTACGCTGCGAAGCGTTGTGCGGCTCGGGCCCGGCGCTTGGCCGCCTCGAGCTCGCGGTCCTTGGGTGGAGCTGTGGTGGTCAGATGTGCAAGCAGTTCGGCCGACGCCTCGGCCACCCGGTCGATCGCTCGCATGAAAGCTTCCTCGTTAGCCTGCGAGGGCTTCGTGAAGCCTGAGATCTTCCTGACGTACTGCTCGGCCGCGGCTCGGACCTCTTCGTCGGTCGCCGGCGGATCGAAGTTGTAGAGAGTTCGGATATTTCGGCACATACGGGCAGGGTAGCTCCGAAGGCGCGCTATCCCTCTCCACAGAAGCGAAGGGCGCCGTCGACCACGGCGCCCTTCACGTTCAACTGGCTGCCCTGAACCGGGGCGGGGGGGTGTAACTGCTGCCGGAGGGACGAATACCGGCGCCCACCACGGCGGTGCCTCGGGGGGACTCCGCTAAGCGGGGTCAGCCTCCGACTTAGTGGCCGGACACCTCCAGGGTCCCGCAAGGGGCGTTGCCGCGTGAGCGGCAACAACATAAATCAGACAGGCGGACCACCTCCTTTCTCTGGTATCGCGCAGCTTAGCGAACGGTTTGGACAAACCAACATCGCTCCGTCCGGCGTTGAGCCTTGCTCGACGCTGTCCGGACCGATGTTGGTTGTCCCCTAGCGTTAGCGGAGGACGAGAATGAGAATGACGGCGATGACTAGGACCCCGGTCACTGCCCCGGAGACGGTGAGGAAACGCCGCTGCTCCTCCCAGAAGCTGGGCTTGGCGCGGTCACGTGTGTAGCGGCCTTCCGGAGGCGTCCCGACCCAGTCATCGTCGTCGTCGTAGGGGCTCATGTCGCGAGGCTACTCGCCTCGGCGCCCCGCTACTACTCGGCTTCCGGGGCGCCCTCGGGCTCGGCGCCGTTGCCGTCCTCCGTGGGCGGGATGTCCGTGGGCTCGAGGTCCCCGTTCTCGACGACGGTCGCCCCCGTCTGTGCCTCGGACTCGACCACAAGCGCGACCGCGCTCACCTGGTCGTCGTCTCGGATGTTCATCACGCGGACGCCCTGCGACGCGCGTCCGTAGCTGTTGATGCCGCGGACCGACGTGCGCTGGACCATGCCGTTCTGAGAGATGAACACGAGCTCCTGGTGCTCGCGCACGACGAGCGCGCCGGCGAGCGCGCCCTTGTTCTCGGTCAGCGTGATCGTCTTGACGCCCATCGTCCCGCGGCCCTTTACGGGGTAGTCGGGGATCGGGGTGCGCTTGCCGTACCCGTTCTCCGTCACAACGAGCAGCTCCTGGTCATCGCGGGCGACGTCCATCGCGAGCACGGCATTGTTCTTCTGCGAGACGTTCATACCGCGGACGCCGCTCGTGTCGCGGCCCATGGGGCGGACCTTGCTCTCGTTGAAGCGCGCGGCCTGCCCGGAGCGCGAGACAATGATGATGTCGTCGGTGCCGCTCGTCCGGCGGACGGCGATCAGCTCGTCGTCGTCGCGGATCTTGATCGCGATGATCCCGTCGGCCTTGATCGGCGTGTTGTAGGCGCCGAACTCGGTCTTCTTGACCATCCCCTTACGGGTCGCGAACACGAGGTACTTGCCCTCGTTGAAGTCGCGCGTGGAGAGGACGGACTGGACCCTCTCGCCCTCGCGCAGCGGCAGCAGGTTCACGAGCGCGCGCCCCTTCGCGGTACGCGAGGCCTCGGGCAGCTCGTAGACCTTCAGCCGATAGATCTTGCCCCGGTTGGTGAAGAACAGCAGGTAGTCGTGCGTAGATGACACGAAGAGGTGCTCGATGTAGTCCTCGTCCTTCATGCCTCCGCCGGAGATGCCGACGCCGCCTCGGCGCTGCTGGCGATAGGTCGAGAGCGGCAGCGACTTGATGTAGCCAGAGTGGGTGATCGAGATCACCATCTGCTGGTCGGCGATCAGGTCCTCGATGTCAATCTCGCCCTCGGCGTACGTGATCTCGGTCCGGCGCTCGTCGCCGTATGCGTCGCGTATCTCCTTGAGCTCGTCCTTGATCACGCCGTAGATCCGCTCCTCGTCGCCAAGGATCTCGCGGAGCTCCTTGATCCGCTCGACGAGGTCGGCGTACTCCTGCTTGATCTTGTCGGTCTCGAGCGCGGTCAGACGGCTCAGCGTCAGCTGCAGGATCGCCTGCGCCTGGACGACCGTGAGCTCGAAGCGCTCGACGAGTCCGTCGCGGGCGATCGAGGCGTCACGCGAGCCGCGAATCAGCGCGATCACCTCGTCGAGGTTGTCGAGTGCGATCAGGTAGCCCTCGAGCACGTGCACGCGGTCCTCGTGCTTGCGCAGCTCGTACTGCATCCGGCGCACGACGACCTCACGCTGATGGTCGACGTAGTGGCCGAGCACCTCGCGCAGCGAGAGCGTGCGCGGCACGTTGTCGACGAGGGCGACCATGTTGACGCCGAACGTCGTCTGCATCGGCGTGTGCTTGTAAAGCTTGTTGAGTACGACCTTGGGAATCGCGTCGCGCTTGAGCTCGATCACGATCCGCATCCCGTTGCGGTCCGACTCGTCGCGGATGTCGCTGATCTCCGTGATCTTCTTGTCGTGGACGAGGTCGGCGATCTTGGTGATCAGGCCACCGTCGCCGCCCTTGCGGACCTGGAACGGCAGCTCGGTGACGATGATCGCCTCCTTGCCCTGGCCGATCGGCTCGACGTGCCCCTTCGCCTGGACTCGGACCCGGCCGCGGCCGGTCTCATAGGCATCGCGAATCCCCTCGCGGCCCAAAATTGTGCCGGCGGTCGGGAAGTCGGGGCCCTTGACGTGCTTCATCAGCCCCTCGAGGGTGATCCCTGGATCGTCGATATAGGCGATCGTCGCGTCGATCACCTCGCGCAGGTTGTGGGGCGGGATGTTGGTCGCCATCCCGACGGCGATCCCCGAGCCGCCGTTGACGAGCAGGTTCGGGAACCGCGCGGGCAGCACGACCGGCTCCTGCTTCGAGCCGTCGTAGGTCGGCACGAAATCGACCGTCTCTTGGTCGATGTCGCGCAGCATCTCGGTCGCGAGCCGCTCGAGGCGGGCCTCGGTGTAGCGCATCGCCGCGGCGGACCAGCCATCGATGTTCCCGAAGTTCCCGTGGCCGTCGACCAGCGGGTAGCGCATCGAGAAGTCCTGCGCGAGCCGGACGAGTGCGTCGTAGATCGCCGAGTCCCCGTGCGGGTGGTACTTGCCCATCACCTCGCCGACGATCGAGGCGCACTTCACGTGCTGGCGGTTGGGCTGGACCCCGAGCTCGTTCATCGCGTGAAGAACGCGGCGGTGGACCGGCTTCAGCCCGTCGCGCACGTCCGGCAGGGCGCGCGAGACGATGACCGACATCGCGTAGTCGAGGTACGCGGAGCGCATCTCGTCCTCGAGCGGACGAGGCTCGATATTGCCGCCTGAAATGGTGTCGATCGCTGACATCTAGGACCTACACATCCACGTTAGCCGCGAGTGCGTTGTCCTCGATGAAGGCTCGTCGCGGCTCGACCTGGTCACCCATCAGCATCGAGAACACGAGGTCCGCCGACGCCGCGTCCTCCATCGTGACTCGCACGAGCGTCCGGGTCTCGGGGTCCATCGTCGTCTCGCGAAGCTCATCGGCGTCCATCTCGCCGAGACCCTTGAAGCGGTAGTACTGAATCCCGCGCTGCGCGACCGACAGGACCGCCTCGCGGAGCTCCGCGAACGTGGTCGCGTCGCTCGAGCTCTCGCCGAGGCGCACGTGAAACGGCGGCGTCCCGACGAGCTCGGCGAGCTCGTGATGGACCGCTGCGAGCCGGTGATACTCGTGCGCGTCAAGCGCGGCGCGGCGGACGTGATGCGTCGTCGCCAGCCCGGACTTCGCCTCGATCGTGCGGATCACGACCTCTTCGGGGTTCTCCGCGATCAGCTGGGTCTTGAATGCCTCGCCGTTCTCGCCGTTCTTGGCGATGTGCTTGAGCAGCGAGTCGACGTCAGTGATCTGCTCCTCGAGCAGGCGCGCCTGCTGTAGGAACGCGACGACGCCGTGCCCTTGCGAGGCCCGCAGCGCCGAGGCCCAGCCCTCGTACTGCTTGAGGAGCTTCGCGAACTTCCTCCACCGCGACTCGGTGAGCTTGAAGGGCTTGTTGTAGCGATCGAAGATGTCGATCTTCTCGAACTTGTCGCCGAGCAGGATCTCCTCGAGCTCTGACTCGCGCTCGAGGTAGCGGTGCTTCTGGCCGCGGGTTAGCCGGTACAGCGGCGGCTTCGCGATGTACACGTAACCGGCCTCGATCAGCGGCTGCATCTCTCGGAACAGGAGCGTCAGCGCGAGCGTGCGGATGTGCGCTCCGTCGACATCGGCGTCGGTCAGCAACACGACCTTGTGATACCGGGCCTTCTCGAGGTCGAACTCGTCGCGGACCCCGGTGCCGATCGCGGTGATCAGCGCCTGGATCTCGGTGTTCTGGAGGATCTTGTCGATCCGGCTCTTCTCGACGTTGAGGATCTTGCCGCGCAGCGGCAGGATCGCCTGAGTGTTGCGGTCGCGGGCCGAAACGGCGGAGCCGCCGGCCGAGTCACCCTCGACGACGAACAGCTCCGCGAGCGCGGGGTCCTTGACCGAGCAGTCGGCGAGCTTGCCCGGCAGCGTCGAGTTCTCGAGCGCGGACTTGCGTCTTGTGAGATCGCGGGCCTTCCGGGCCGCTGCGCGCGCCTGGGCGGCGGAGACCGCTTTGCGGATCACCGCGCGGGCGTCTTGGGGGTTCTCCTCCAGGAACTCGGCCAGCCTCGCGTTGACGACCGACTGCACGAACCCGGCCATGCCGGGGTTGCCGAGCTTGGTCTTCGTCTGTCCCTCGAACTGCGGGTCCTGGAGCTTGACGGAGATCACGGCGGTCAGCCCCTCGCGGACGTCCTCGCCGGTGAGATTCTCGTCCTTGTCCTTGAGCTCGCCCTTGCTGCGCGCGTAGGTGTTGAGCGTGCCGGTAAGCGCCGCACGGAACCCGCTCAGGTGCGAGCCACCCTCGTGCGTGTTGATGTTGTTCGCGAACGCGAATACCGACTCCTGGTAGGAAGAGTTCCACTGCATCGCGACCTCGACCTGGCCCTCTTCGCTCTCCCCCTCGAACGAGATCACCTTGCGCTGAATCGGCTCCTTGTTCTCATTGAGGTACGAGACGAAGTCAACGATCCCGCCCTCGTACTGGAACTCGGCTCGGTGACCTTCGCCGCGTTCGTCGACGATCGCGATTCGTAGCCCACGGGTCAAGAACGCGGTCTCGCGCATCCGCTCCTCGAGCACAGTGAAGTCGAGGTCGAGAGTCTCGAAGACGTCGGCGTCGGGCAGGAACGTGATCTTCGTCCCGGTCTCCTTGGTCTGCTCGCCCTTCTTCAGATCGCCAAGGGGCTCGCCGCGCTCATAGGACTGAGTCCAGACGTAGCCGTCACGCTTCACCTCGACGTCGAGGTGCTCGGAGAGCGCATTGACGACTGAGACACCCACGCCGTGGAGGCCGCCGGACACCTTGTAGCCACCGCCCTCGCCGAACTTGCCGCCGGCGTGAAGGACGGTCAACACGACCTCTACCGCCGGGCGCTTCTCCTTCTCCATGACCGCGACGGGGATTCCGCGGCCGTCGTCGGTGACGGTCACGGAGTTGTCGGGGTGGATGGTGACTACGACGTTGTCGCAGTAGCCGGCTAGCGCCTCGTCGACCGAGTTGTCGACCACCTCGTACACGAGGTGGTGCAAGCCCCGCGGCCCGGTCGACCCGATGTACATACCTGGGCGGCGACGAACCGCCTCGAGGCCCTCCAGGACGGTGATGTCCTGGGCGTCATAACTACCTTCATTCTTCTGGCGCGCAGCGCCATTACCGTCTGCCAACGATCCTCCAATGACATCGAGACGCCCCGGTTTCGCGCATCGGATGGCGCGCCGGGGCGTCGGAAGCTTGTGCACGAAATGATAGCACAGCGGACCCCGGAAACGGCCCAATCCGACACCCGGTTTTGCCTGCAAACTGGCACAAAGTCGGCACGTTTAGCGCACAATCAGCCGCGGGTTGGCGCGGACACGATCCAACCCGCCTGAGCGCCTGTTTCGAGACCCCGGCAACGATGCCTCTACGCGTCGGCGGGCGTGGCGACGCACCTCAGCCGGGTGAGCTGGCCGGCGCGCAACTCGTTATTCAGGCGCTCGAGGATCGTGGGGGCCATCAGGTCGAGCTCCTGCGCCCAGACCGATGCGGCGCACGAAACGGTGACGACGCCCCCGCGTTCTGAGACCGGCACCGCCTGCTCGGCGATCGCGTGCCCGACCGCGCCCGCCCAGACGCTCTGCACCTCGCCGAGAAGGGACTCCGGAGCGAGCTCGTCACGAAGGCCGCCCAGTGCGAACTCCAGCGAGCGGGGGCTGCGGCGAGACGGGCTCATGCCGCTAGCGCGTCCTGCAGGACCCTGCCGTCGACCACGCCGATGCGCACGACGTCCTGCGCCGCGGCACCAGGCACGTGGTCGAGATCGGTCGTGGTTATCACCGCTTGCCCGCCGCTGGCACGAAGTCGTTCGACGAGCGCCGAGCGGCGATTGGGGTCGAGCTCGCTCATCACGTCGTCGAGCAGCATCAACGGCAGCCGATCGCGGGAGTCCCCCACGGTCTCGCGCTCGGCCAGCAGCAGTGCCAGCAGGGCCAGCCGTTGCTGACCTTGCGACCCGTAAGCACGCAAGTCGCGCCCGCCGCGCAACAGCGCCAGGTCGTCGCGGTGTGGACCGTGACCCGTGAACCCTCGCTCGAGATCACGCTCGGCGCGATCCGCGAGCTCGGCAGCGAGCTCGTCGGCATCGGCCGCGTGAGAGCGAGGGCGGTAGGCAACTACGGTCTCGAAGCTCAAACCGAGCTCGCCCGTGAGGCGAGCGAAGCGGGCAGCGAGGGCCTCGACAGCAGCGTCGCGGTCAGCCATCAGCGCGATCCCATGACGGGCGAGCTGGTGGTCCCAGCTCGCGAGCGACGGCCGGCCGCTGCCGGTCGCGCGGATCCGGGACAAGCAGCGCGTTGCGCTGGGCGAGCGTTTGCGCGTACGCGTGGCGGTTGGCGGTCCGTGCCGGCCAGAGCGCGGCGATGAGCTGATCCAGGTGCGCGCGGCGGACCGCCGGTGGACCCTTGATCAGCTCCAGGCGGTCCGGGAGGAACACGCTGACGAGCGGTCGTGCGGTGGCGTCCAAGAGGCGCTCGACGGGCGCGGTGTCTACGCGCATTCGCTTCGCCTCTCCGGGAGCGAACCCGACCGCGAGTTCATGGGGCCCATCCTCCGCCACGGTCTCGACCACAACCCTGGTCGAGGCTGCCCCAAACCTGATCACCTCTCGCTCGTTCGTCGTGCGGCAAGAGCGCCCGACGCAACCAAAGTAGATCGCCTCCAGCAGGTTCGTCTTGCCGACGCCGTTTGCGCCCGAGACGACCGTCAGGCCATCGCCCAGCGCGACGCGAGCCGCTTCGTAGCTGCGAAAGTCGCGCAGCGTGACGCCGACGACTCGCATCGCACCTACACGTTCAGCCGGATGGGCATGATCAGGTATTGAAAGCCGCTTCCGTCGGCTGCCTCGATCAGCCCCGGCCGCAACGGGCTGATCAGCTTGAGCAGCACATCCCCCTCCTCGACCCCCTCTAGGCCATCCCTGAGGAAGTCGGGGTTGAATCCGATCTCGAGCGGCTCCCCCTGAAACGCGACCGGCAACGACTCGCGGGCTTCGCCGACGTCGGGCGTTTGGGCGGACACGGTGAGCTCTCCCGGGGCGAATGCGAGGCGCAGCGGAGCGTTCTTCTGGGCCAACAGGCTGATCCGCCTGACCACGTCGGTCAGCTCGGAGGACGCGACCCGGAGCTCGTGCTCGAAGCCCTCCGGCAGCAGCTGGCGGTAGTTCGGGAACTGGCCCTCGATCAAGCGGGAGGAGAGGATCGTGCGCCCGAGCACGAACACGACCTGGTTTCGCTGCACCGCGACGCTCACCTGATCCTCCTCGCCTAGGCCGGCGACGCGAGCGAGCTCCTGGAGCGCCCGGGCGGGCACGTTGACCTCGAACGCCTTCGAAAGCGGTTGCTCGAGCGCAGTCTCCTTGACGCTCAGGCGGTAGGAGTCTGTGGCGACCATCCGCAACTCGCGCTCGGAGGCGGAGACGAGAATCCCGGTAAGGACCGGGCGGGTCTCGTCGCGCGAGGCCGAGCCGGCGACCTTCAGGGCGGTGGCACAAATGCCCCTGCCGGCATCGCCACGACGTTGTCCGACTCCGGCTCGGGGAAGGGAGGGAAGTCGTCGGCGCGGAGCGTTCGGATGTCGAACGTGGCGGTGCCGGAAACGAGCTCGACATCCTGCTGTGCCGGCGCGGAGCTCCAGCGAGACCTCGGAGGCGGGGAGTGAGCGGACGACATCGAGCAGAAGCCGTGCGGGTAAGACGACGACGCCGTCACGGATCACCTGGGCCTCGAGTGGAACGCGCAGGCCGACGTCCATGTCAGTGGCTCGCAGCTCGACGGCGTCAGCCGAGGGCCGACAGTTGCACGCCGCGAGAGCGCCTGGATCGCGCTGCGTGTCGACGCGACCCTGCTGACAGTCTGGAGCTGAGCAAACAACGCGTCGCGGTCGACAGAGATCTTCACGATGATACTCAGAAGGAGATTAGGAGTCATAGAGAGAACAAAGCCTGTGGATAACTGCGCGATCTCGTCGCAACGAGCGAGATTCCGGCGCTGTAAGAGCGAGCCAAGTCTGTCAGCAGCCTCGGTCGTGCGTGTTCAGACCTGAGCGCCCATGTCGAGCTCTCGCACACTCGGCGGCTGCGCGCTGATCGCTACTGAGGCGATCGCCCACCCGTTTACACGCGTGAATGACTGTCGGTGGTTACGACCCCCAAATGCTTCGCCGACCTCGTGCAGCGATGCGCCGGTGACTGCCGCGTGAGATGGATCGCCACTTGCCGCGGTCCAGGCGATGCGGTGGGCCCGGGTGCCCGACAGGAGGTCCGCGTCGAGATCTCCGAAGTGCTCGGCTACGACCTGTTGGATCTGTTCGAGCGGACGGAGGGGTGGGGGCTTGGGAGCGGGGGACAGCCTGGTCTAGAACAGTGCTAGCCAAATCGGTGTCGATCGGTTTGCCGGTGAGCGAGTGGTATGTGACGACTCTGGATCAGCGCACCCTCGAGCGCCCGCACGTTGGCGGTTACGCGGGCGGCGATTAGCTCGAGCACCTCGTGCTCGGCTAAGGCGACCTGGTCCAGTGCCGCGCGCTTACGGAGGATCGTCAGCCGTGTCGAGAAGTCCGGACAAAGATCCCCGCGACAAGGCCGGCCTCGAAGCGCTCCCTCAGACGATCCTCGACGGGGAGCAGGTCGCGGAACGCGGTCGCAAGTGAGGACCAGCTGGCGCCCGGTCTCGTACAGCGCGTTGAAGGTATGGAAGAACTCTTCTTCAGTCTTCGCCTTGCTGGCCAGGAACTGAACATCGTCGATCAACAGGATGTTGACATCGCGGTAGGCGCGCTTGAAGTGCGTCAGGGGAGCGTCGAGCTGAGCGCGTTGATGAAGTGATTGGTGAACGTTTCCGCGGTCGTGTAGCGAACCACGGCGTCGTCGCCGAACGCGAGCACGTAGTTGCCGATGGCGTGGAGGAGATGCGTCTTGCCGTGCCCGGGCGCCGCGTGGATGAACAGCGGGTTATGAGCCTGCCCTGGTTGCTCGGCGATCGCCAGCGAGGCAGCATGAGCCATCCGATTGCCTTCGCCGATGACGAACTGGTTGAAGTTGTGCCGGGGGTTGAACGCGTGGGAGATCTCGAGCGACTCGACCGCCGGCACCCGAGTCGCGCTCGGCGGGGCGCCTTGCCTCACCACCTCGGCGTGAGCCTCGGGGCCGAGCACCGAACGGACGGATCGCTGGAGCGCGTGGCCGTAGCGCTTGGGGATCCAGGTGCTGGTGTCAGCCGGCGCCTCGAGCCAGAGGACCCTCCCATCCCAGGACCGGAGCTTCGGGGGGGCGAGCCACATCTCGTAGGTCGAATCGCCGACGAGTCGCCGAAGTTCCGTGCGGATCTCGCCCACGCAGGGGTCAGCTCTGGATGTGCGTGCAGCTCCAATCCGCTCCATTTCGGGCGCCGTCACCGTATTCAGAGGCCCGAGGGTCCCGGGTCGGCCGAATATACCAACGGCCTTTGAGCACCGAAGCCGGCGTTGACGCAATGCGCGAAAAAAACGATCCGCCCTTGCCTGCCGACCAGGATCCGGGTGGCCTTGGAGACCGCGAGCTGGGGTCGGTGCCGAGCCCGGCCGAGTCGCCGGGCAGATCCCGGGTGCTGCGTATACTGGATCGCTCCGTCCGGGGATTTTGAGTCATGAAACGCACTTACCAGCCAAAGAAACGCAAGCGAGCGCGAACCCACGGGTTCCGCACGCGGATGCGCACGCGGGCCGGGCGCATGACTCTAAAGCGTCGCCGGGCGAAGGGTCGCAAACGGCTGACGGTTTGATGCAACGCTCCCTTGGTCCGCGGCCCCAATCGCGGCGGGCGAGGCTGTCGCGCAGTGCCGATTTCGACAGGGTCTTTCGGCACGGCCGATCGCATCCGGGTCGGGAGCTGGTTTTGCACGTGTTCCCGCGCTCCGAGGAGGGGCCCTCCCGGCTGGGGTTGTCGGTGTCGCGGAAGCTCGGCGGCGCCGTACAACGTAACCGGGTCAAGCGGCTCCTGCGCGAGGCTTTCGCTGAGGAGTCCCCCGCTCCCCCCGGGACGGACGCCGTCGTGGTAGCCCGCTCCGATGCCTGGGCTCTAGCTGAGCGTGAGGGTCTGGCGGGCGTGAGGGCGCGATTGGCAGAGTTGATAGGCCAGGTGGATGGGGTACCGGGTCGGCCGACGAGGGCGGGGGATGAACCCGGCCCGCACCGCAGCGATCCTTCCGATCAGGCTCTACCAGAGGCTGATAGCTCCGGCTTTCGGGCAACGCTGCCGGTACTACCCATCGTGCTCTGAATACGCCGCCCAAGCGATCGGTAGATACGGCATACTGCGCGGGCTTGTTCTGGCTGCCTGGCGGTTGTTGCGCTGCAACCCTTGGAGCCACGGAGGCCTTGATCCCGTCGAGAAGCAGCGCCTGTTCAAGCCGAGAGAGCCGATCCCGGGCGCCTGAGCATGTTCGTCACCGCCAACATCTTCCAGCCGCTGATCACCGTCTTCGAGGCGGTAATCAAGTTCTTCCACAACAGCCTCGGTGTTCCGTGGGGTTGGGCGATCGTCCTGTTGACGGTGGTGATTCGCGCGGTCCTGCTCCCGCTGACCGTCAAGCAGTTCCACTCGATGCAGAAGCTCCAGCGACTTTCGCCGGAGATGAAGCGGCTCCAGGCGAAGTACAAGGAGGACAAGCAGCGCCAGCAGCAGGAGCTGATGAAGCTTTACCAGGAGCACGGCGTCAACCCGTTCGTCT